>NZ_QUGQ01000034.1:0-16273 GCF_003479155.1 Blautia sp. AF19-1 | reverse complement strand
TTTGAACAGGCAATTACCGTTCTTCAGACTCTCGTTATCGCTCTGGGTGCTGGTCTTGGTATCTGGGGTGTCATCAACCTGTTGGAAGGTTACGGCAACGACAACCCTGGCGCCAATGCTCATGTACGGTAAGGAAGCAAGCAACCGAAAACAAGAGATAGACCGCCAGCACTACACTATTCCGAACCAAAGACCAAAAGATAAGCATTGTGGGAAAATCTAAACTTTTGGATTTTCCTACAATGCCGACTACGGCGGAATCCTTCCCACTCCTTATATCTTTATTTCCGTATACATTGAATTTGTATTTAGTAAATGCTATAATGTCCCTATTCAAATTATAAATATGTTGAATTAGTTACATGTACATATTTTTTGTGCCGCATAAATACCCTGTTGAGGTTGTCGTTCTTTGTCCAGATGTGGAAACAATAAAAGGAAGGGAACGATACAGGGAGAAAACAGGCTATTCCGGCTTTACGGTTGAAACCTTATACGATACATTTATGCAGACAACACCACGGATCGGCTTTTGGCTGGACAATTCCAACCAAACACCACAGCAGACAGCAGAAACCATTCTGAACGCCAGAAAGTCGGTATGATTGTTACATATAAGGGGAAGAAAAATTTCTTTTAGGTACTTTCTTTCCTAAAACTAATGTGATATAATAGCATCATTCCAAAAAAGGAGTAAAAAATATGCGGCAAGGTATTCTTAAATAAAACTATAATCAAATAGTGGGAACAAAGGATTATGATAGTCCCTTTTGTGGGGGCTTGGTTTTTTGTACCCAATTTAAGAATACTTTTGCCTTATCAATTTTGACATATCCGAAAAACAGCAATCACAAACAGGTGTATGCTGTATATGTGTATGTCCGCAAATTATAATCCCCAGTGGTAAAAGTATTTTACTGCTGGGGATTTTTATGCCCTTTTGGGGCTGTAAAAGGAGGACAATCACATGAAAATAATCAATATTGGAATTCTCGCCCATGTAGACGCAGGAAAAACAACATTGACGGAAAGCCTGCTGTACACCAGTGGAGCGATTGCGGAACAAGGAAACGTGGATAAAGGAACTACAAGAACAGACACTATGATTTTGGAACGGCAGCGCGGAATTACCATTCAGACAGCGGTTACTTCTTTTTGCTGGAATGATTATAAAATCAATATCGTGGACACTCCCGGTCATATGGATTTTTTAACCGAAGCATACCGCTCTTTATCTGTCCTTGACGGAGCTGTTTTAGTCATTTCGGCAAAAGACGGCGTACAGGCACAAACCCGTATATTATTCCATGCGCTTCAGAAAATGGACATTCCGACAATTATCTTTATAAATAAGATAGACCAAAATGGGATCGACCTGCGGCGTGTTTACCAAAGCATTAAAGATAAACTTACCAGTGATATGATTGTCATGCAGGAGGTTTCCCTGTCGCCAAAGATAACCATGACCGATATTTCTGATTTGGACAAATGGGATATGATTATTTCCGGAAGCGATGAACTATTAGAACGATATGTTGCAGAGGATTCTTTGGATATACAGGAATTACAATATGAAAAGTGCAAAAGAACCAGATGCTGCTCTTTGTTTCCTGTTTATCATGGGAGTGCAAAAGACAATTTAGGAACAGAAAAACTGATTGAAGCGATTACAGAAACTTTCATTACAGAAACAGACGATATTCAGTCTGAATTATGTGGATATGTTTTTAAGGTTGAGTATACAGAGCGGAAAAAACGGCTTTCTTATTTACGCCTGTATCATGGGACGCTCCATTTACGGGATACCCTGCTGCTGTCAAAAAAGGAAAAAATAAAGATTACAGAAATGTGTATTCCGTCAAATGGTGAAATCGTCCCGGTTGACCATGCCTGTCCGGGAGAAATTGTTATTTTAGCTGATGATACTTTGAAACTGAACGACATTCTGGGAAATGAAAAACTCCTGCCTCACAAAACACGGATTGATAATCCCATGCCATTACTTCGGACAACGGTAGAGCCGCAAAAGCCGGAGCAAAGGGAAGCCCTGTTAAATGCCCTCACAGAGATTGCTGATACAGACCCTCTTTTGCATTTTGACATTGATACTGTTACACATGAGATTATATTATCTTTTTTGGGAAAAGTACAGTTAGAAGTTATTTGTTCGCTATTAGAAGAAAAATATCATGTGGGCGTGGCTATGAAAGAGCCTTCGGTTATTTATCTGGAAAGACCGCAAAAAAAAGCGAGCTACACGATTCATATTGAAGTGCCGCCGAATCCGTTTTGGGCATCTATTGGTTTGACTGTAACACCGCTTCCTGTTGGAAGCGGAACACAATATAAAAGCGAGGTATCTCTCGGCTATTTAAACCAAAGTTTTCAAAATGCCGTCATGGAGGGTGTGCGTTATGGAATGGAGCAGGGCTTATATGGCTGGGGAGTGACAGACTGCCAAATTTGTTTTGATTATGGAGTTTATTACAGCCCGGTCAGCACCCCCGCTGATTTTCGTTTTCTTGCGCCTGTCGTGTTGGAGCAGGCATTGAAAAAAGCAGGAACACAACTGTTGGAACCATACCTTTCCTTTACCCTTTTTGCACCGCAGGAATATCTTTCACGGGCTTATAATGACGCACCAAAGTATTGCGCAATCATTGAATCAACCAGACTTGAAAAAGATGAAGTTATTTTTAAGGGGGAAATCCCTGCCCGTTGTATTGGTGAATATAGAAATGATTTGAATTTTTATACAAATGGAAGAAGTGTCTGCATTACAGAATTAAAAGGGTATCAGGAAACTTCCGGCGAGCCTGTGTTTCAGCCACGCCGCCCGAACAGCCGTTTAGACAAGATCCGGCATATGTTTCAGAAGATAATGTAACATCTTGCGCAATGCAAACGTTCATTGCTGGCTATTGCGAAATATCATTGATAAAATCAGCATCAGAGAGGAGGAACCATTTTGAACCAGAAACAGACGGATATTACAACAGGAAAGCAAATACGTCATCTGCGAACACAATCGGGAATGACACAGGAAGAACTGGCTGGGAAATTGAATGTTACCCGGCAGGCGCTATCGAATTGGGAGAGAGATGTTAATGAACCCGATTTAAATACGTTGAAAAAAATTTGTTTTCTTTTTGGAGTCCACATGGACGATTTTGCGAAGGAGGTAATAACAAAAATGGAAACATGTGAAAAAAAGAGAAACGACAATTTAATAAGTATGATATGGCAATTGGACTTTTTTATGGTGTCGGGATATTTCTTGGCATTGGTATTTTCTTTGTTGGCGGTTTTATGACAATGTCGGGTGCAGGGTGGGGAGCATCACTATTTGGCGGTGGCTGTTTTTCTCTTGTATTTGGCTTGATATGCCATGCAGTTATTACATTGAGAAGAAATGACAAATGATGACATATCCTGCTTTCTAGTCTTTTCGGTCATATCGCGTAAAAAAGCCGCTGCTTTTGGCTTTCCAATAGCGGCGGCAAAGGGAAATATCCTTTGAATACCTTACAGAAGAAAAGTTTTGCAGCATTATAAAAATAAAAGCCTATACCATTTTGGAAAGAAAAGATACATAATAGTCAAGACGGCAACAATCAGAAGTTATGGAGGGTAACAATGGAATATAGTAAGGAAGATTTAATGGAAGCAAAAAGGCAAATTTTGGGAGTGGGAGAGAACATGGGAACAGAGGAAAGCAAAAAGATCTGGGAGAAAAACGCACAATTTTGGGATGATGCAATGGGTGACGAATCCAATGAATTTCACAGAGAGGTAGTACGTCCCAAAGTAACGGAACTTCTCTCTCCTGATCCTTCGGATTACATTTTGGATATTGCGTGCGGCAATGGAAATTATTCTTCGTATCTTGCACAGAGAGGCGCTTCGGTCGTCGCTTTTGATTACAGCAAAAAAATGATAGAATTGGCTAAAAGACGGCGATCACAATATGCAAAACAAATTGAGTTTTGCGTAGCGGATGCGACCAATAGAGAAAGCTTATTAGGATTAAAAAGAAATCGAGCCTTTACGAAAGCAGTTTCTAATATGGCAATTATGGATATTACGGATATTGAACCGCTTTTTATGGCTGTTTATGAACTATTGGAGGAAAACGGGATTTTTGTCTTTGCAACGCAGCACCCTTGTTTTATCACATTGACTGAAAAATATATGACACCGCACAGTTACTATGATATAGCGATCGAAGGGCAGCCGGAGGAGCAGATTTATTATCATCGTTCCATACAAGATATTTTTAACCTTTGTTTCAGAGCTGGATTTGTCATTGATGGATTTTATGAAGAATGTTTCAAAAACAATAAAGAAATTCCTATGGTAATGATAGTAAGGCTTAAAAAGGTAAAACGTGATAGCTTAAAATAAATTCAAGTTTGCCGGATAAATAGCAAACCCGGCCGAGCCAGTCAACGGTCAAGATGAACGGGCTTCGCCCGCCGTTGACAGCCCCGCCCGGTTTTGCAGTTAGGCAGTCAAGGAGCGACAGCCTAAAGTGCTGCCGCCCCTTACTATCATAAAAAGCAACTACTAACCAGCCACAGCCCTTTTGGGAGGAAAGGGGGATTTTCCATGACCTGTACAGAAGAATATCGGGAACATATCGAGTACACTTTCCATGCCTTTTGCAAAGTCGTTATCCGAAATGCAACGATCAACGCAGCGAGGACACGGAGCAGGAAGCACAAAAGAGAAATATCCCTTGAATACCTCACAGACGAAAAGCACTACCCTTTAGGCACGACAGATGAATATTTCCAAGCCCCGGAGCCGGACGAGGAATACATACTTACCCTTTGCGGCGATACGGTCATTTTCAGCAGCGGTTTACTTGCGGAAGCCCTGTCACGGCTGGACGAACGGGAGCGGGAAATGATTTACCTGTCCTTTTTCAAGCGTATTCCACAGCACGAAATTGGCAGACAGTACGGGCGCAGCCGCAGCACAGCGGGCTACCATATCCGAAAAGCCCTACGGCAGCTCCAAGCGGAAATGGAGGGAATGGCATATGAGAAATAATAGGCTTCTCCCCTATGAAACAATCGTCCAAGCCGCCAGCGGGGAGCCGGAAGCGGTGGGAACTGTATTGCAGTATTACCGCCGCCGCATACAATGTGCCGCCCGTGTGAATGGACGGGTAGACCAAGATACAGAGGACTACATCACCCAGACGCTTCTCACAGCTATTTTCAAGTTCCGCTTTGGGAGATAGCCCTACCGCCTACAACTGAATAACCGCCGCTTCGCCGGCAACCAGAAAGCAGTAAATCTATTCAACAGATTTGCTGCTTTTTTTCGTTCCTGTTTGGCATTTTTGAAAATCCCCAGTATGAAAAAACAAAAGGGAAAATAGCCGCCGCAGTTGGCAAAATCCCTTACTTATCCGTAGAGGGTATCAAAGAAAAAAATACTGCCATTGTCCGCCTATTCCGGCTTGCGTGGTGTTGTAGGGAATAGAGGGGAAATTCTAAAAATCTCCGTCCATTTTGCTTTGCGTGGTGTTGTAGGTAGTGAAAGGAAAATTTTCAAGATAAGCCGGAATAGCGGGTAGCAAAGCCCTTTTGAAACGTTTTGTTAGCGGAAAGGACGGGAGCCGGGGAACGCCGGAGTTTTTCAGAGCAAGATTCTACCGAGGTGCCAAAATTCGCTCTCCGCTTATTTTTGCCCCTGCGGGAATCTTGTTGGGGAGTGCCTTCCCCAAACCCTGCTATGCGCCCTGTCGGGCGAGAAAGGAGGTCACAGACCATGCGAAAGAAATACAATACGCCCCACCGCCGTCATGTGGTAAAGACCCGCATGACCGATGAAGAATACGCCGACTTCACCGGGCGGCTGGCGGCTTATGAAATCAGCCAGTCCGAGTTTATCCGGCAAGCCATACGGAAAGCGACCATACGCCCCATTGTCACCGTTTCCCCGGTCAATGACGGGCTGCTTGCCGCCCTCTCCAAGCTCACGGCAGAGTACGGGAAAATCGGCGGCAACTTAAACCAGATTGCCCGGAGCCTGAACGAATACGGAAGCCTCTACCGGGGGCTGGAAAAGGAAGTGCGGGGAGCCGCCGCCGACCTTGCCGCCTTGAAGTTTGAAGTCTTGCAGAAAGTAGGTGAAGCCGTTGGCGATACTCAAACATATCAGCTCTAAAAATGCCAACTACGGGGACGCTGAAAAATACCTCACATTCGAGCATGACGAGTTTACCATGAAGCCCACCCTTGACGCAGACGGGCGGCTCATACCGAGGGTAGACTACCGCATATCCTCTCTGAATTGTGGCGGGGAGGATTTTGCCGTTGCCTGTATGCGCTCCAATCTCCGCTACGGCAAGAACCAGAAACGGGAGGACGTAAAGAGCCACCACTACATCATCAGCTTTGACCCACGGGACGGCCCGGACAACGGCTTGACCGTTGATCGGGCGCAGGAGCTGGGCGAGAAGTTCTGCGCCGAGCATTTCCCCGGACACCAGGCCCTTGTCTGCACCCACCCGGACGGACACAGCCACACCGAAAATATCCATGTGCATATCGTCATTAACAGTCTGCGGATTGCGGAGGTTCCCATGCTGCCCCACATGGACAGGCCAGCGGACAGGAAAGCAGGCTGCAAGCACCGCTGTACGGACGCAGCTATGAACTATCTGAAAGCCGAAGTCATGGAGATGTGCCACAGCGAGGGGCTTTACCAGATAGACCTTTTGAACGGCAGCAAAGAACGCATTACCGAGCGTGAGTATTGGGCGCAGAAGAAAGGACAGGCTGCCCTTGACAGAGCCAACGCCCCTATTGCTGCGGACGGTATCGCGCCCCGGCAGACCAAGTTTGAAACGGATAAGGCGAAGCTGCGCCGGACTATCCGGGAAGCCCTTGCCGCTGCTTCCGGCTTTGATGAGTTTGCCGCCCTGCTTCTCCGGCATGGTGTGACCGTCAAGGAGAGCCGGGGGCGGCTAAGTTACCTCACGCCGGACAGGACGAAGCCAATTACCGCCCGGAAGCTGGGGGACGATTTTGACCGGGCTGCTGTCCTCTCCGTTTTGGAGCAGAACGCCGCCAGAGCCGCCGAAAAACCCGCAGCCATAGCGGAATACCCCGGCAGTATCAAAGACCGCTTACGGACGAAAAAAGAAGCGAAAAACGCCCCGAACAATGACGCTGTACAGCGCATGGTAGACATAGCCGCCAAGCGAGCCGAGGGGAAAGGACGGGGCTATGAGAAGTGGGCGACCATGCACAACCTCAAACAGATGTCGGCTACCCTCATGCTCTACCAGCAGTATGGCTTTTCTTCCCCGGACGAGCTGGACGCTGCCATTTCCGCAGCCAACACCGCCACGCAGGAGAGCCTTGCCGGACTGAAAGGGCTGGAAGCCGCTATCCGGGAGAAAAAGGAATTGCAGCGCAACCTTTTGGGCTATATCGGCACGAAGCCCGCCCGTGACGGTCTGAAAGCGCAGAAATCGGAGAAAGCCCGGAGAGCCTACCGGGAACAGCACGAAAGCGATTTTATCATAGCGGACACAGCCGCCCGTTATTTCCGGGAGCATGGAATAACCAAGCTGCCAGCCAGCAAAGCCCTGCAAAGGGAGATTGAGCAGCTTACCGTCCAGAAGAACGCCGGATATAACGACTACCGGGAGAAACGCCAGCGGGCGCAGGAGCTTCAGACAGTCAGACGCAATATCGACCAGATTTTAAGGGGCGCACCGAGCCAGCAGAAAAAGCGTGAACAGGAGCGTTAAAGACCGCCCCGAAATGATACCGAAACCCTACAAAAATACAGGTATGATATGAACCCTTACCGCAATACTCCCCGACTTCCAAACGGGGCTTACAGGGCAGAAAAAGCCCGAAAATGATACCGAGAACATACAGAAAATGCCCCCTATCCCGCTACACCGATAGGAACGGCAGAAAGGAGCTTACCATTGCCGAGAATGAGCAAGAAGCGGCGGCTGGAATGGTCTTTCTTCCTCAACCACCGCAACCGTATCACTTACAACGACCTATGCCGGGGCTGCACCCGTGACTGCAAACAGAGCTTCCGGGCGGTTATCATACTATGCCCTCGCTATTATTCCAAACGCTGGAAAAAGGAGGACGCAGCCTATGGCAGATAACCGCAAATATTACTACCTCAAGCTGAAAGAGAGCTATTTTGACGATGATGCAATCGTTCTGTTGGAAAGTATGCAGGACGGCGTTATCTATTCCAACATTCTCTTGAAGCTGTACTTGAAATCGCTGAAAAACGGCGGGAAATTGCAGCTTGACGAGAATATCCCCTACACCGCCCAGATGATTGCGACCATTACCCGCCAGCAGGTAGGTACCGTAGAGAGAGCTTTGAAAATCTTTATGAAGCTGGGGCTTGTGGAGCCTTTGCCAAGCGGCGCACTCTACATGAGCAACATTGAGCTTTTAATCGGCCAGTCCTCTACCGAGGGGGAGCGCAAGCGCAGGGCGCGGCTGGCTTTGCAGGAACAAAAAGCCCTGCCGCAGACAGGGGCGGACAAATGTCCACCATATCGAGCGGACATTTGTCCACCAGAGATAGAGATAGAGAAAGAGATAGATATAGAAATAGAAAAAGAGAGAGAGTTAGAAACGGGACACCCCGCCCCCGCCGCCTATGGCAGATACCACAATGTCATTCTTTCCGATACGGAGCTTGACGGGCTGAAAACAGAGCTTCCCGGCAAGTGGGAGTATTACATTGACCGCCTATCCTGCCATATCGCTTCCAGCGGGAGGAAATACAAGAGCCATGCAGCCACGATTTTCAAGTGGGCGCAGGAGGACGCAGCCAAGAAAGCCCCGAAAAAGGGCATACCCGATTATACCTGTAAGGAGGGCGAGAGCTTATGACGAATGGATTTGATGAAATGATTTTGAATATGACCGACACCACGCCGGAGCCGGAGGACTACACCGGCGAGGACGGGCTTTTATACTGCGGGAAGTGCCACAAGCCCAAAGAGGGCTATTTCCCCAAAGAAACCGCCGCATGGCTGGGGCGTGACCGCCACCCGGCAGAATGTGACTGCCAGCGGGCAGAGCGTGAGGAACGGGAAGCCGCAGAGAAACAGCGCAGTCACCTTGAAACTGTCGAGCGGTTGAAGCGGCGGGGCTTTACAGACCCGGCTATGCAGGGCTGGACGTTTGAGAACGACAACGGCAAGTGCCCGCAAATGGAACACGCCCATTTCTATGTGGAGAACTGGGAAACCATGAAAGAGCGCAACATTGGCTATCTGCTATGGGGCGGCGTTGGCACAGGCAAGAGCTATTTTGCGGGCTGTATCGCAAATGCCCTTATGGAGCGTGAAATCCCCGTGTGCATGACAAACTTTGCATTGATATTGGGTGACCTTGCCGCCAGCTTTGAGGGCAGGAATGAATATATCTCCCGACTTTGCAGCTTCCCGCTGCTTATCCTTGACGATTTTGGAATGGAACGGGGAACGGAATACGGCTTAGAGCAGGTCTACAACGTGATTGACAGCCGTTACCGCAGCGGCAGGCCGCTGATCGTCACGACTAATCTCACGCTGGAGGAC
Source organism: Blautia sp. AF19-1 (assembly GCF_003479155.1). Lineage (NCBI taxonomy): Bacteria > Bacillati > Bacillota > Clostridia > Lachnospirales > Lachnospiraceae > Blautia > Blautia sp. AF19-1. The sequence goes on along the minus strand of NZ_QUGQ01000034.1, from coordinate 6,681 downwards.
TTGCAGCACCCGGAGGACACCGCCCACGCCCGCATTTATGACCGTCTGATTGAAATGTGTTCTCCTGTCCGCTTTACCGGGAGCAACTTCCGAAAAGCCACGGCGCAGGAGAAAATGGGACAACTGAAAAAGCTGATGAACAGAAAGGAGAGCCGCCTATGACCAACACCCCAAAGAATGACCGCAGCACCCGCCGCCCGGATTGCGTGACGGAAATCCGCATAGGTAATTCTGTCCTTGTCGTTTCCGGCTATTTCAAGCAGGACACCACCGCCACCGCCGCCGATAAAATGCTGAAAGTGCTGGAAGCGGAAGCTGCTACACAAAAATCGGCAATTTGACGGGACGTAAAGAAGCAGAAAGGACTGTACAGCCAGCCCCGGCGTGTGGTATGATAGTCATACGGAATAGTGGGGCTGGCTGTCGGAAATGGAGGACACTATGTTAAGACAGACCACCCGAAACCTTATTACCGCCCTTTATCCGAGATTATCCCACGAGGACGAGCTGCAAGGTGAGAGCAATTCTATTTCAAACCAGAAGCGTATTCTTGAAACCTATGCGAAGCAGAACGGCTTTTCCAATCTGCAATGGTACACAGATGACGGTTATTCTGGGGCGAACTTCCAAAGACCCGGTTTTCAAGCCATGCTTGCGGACATTGAAGCCGGAAAAGTCGGCACCGTTATCGTCAAGGATATGTCACGGTTAGGGCGAAACTATCTGCAAGTGGGAATGTATACGGAAATGATTTTCCCACAGAAAGGCGTCCGCTTTATCGCTATCAATGACGGAGTGGACAGCGCACAGGGCGACAATGATTTTGCCCCTCTGCGGAACATTTTTAACGAATGGCTGGTGAGAGATACGAGCAAGAAAATCAAAGCAGTAAAACGGTCTAAGGGTATGAGCGGGAAGCCCGTCACGAGCAAACCCGTATACGGCTACTTTATGGACGAGGACGAAAATTTTATCATTGACGGGGAAGCCGCCCCTGTTGTGCGGCAGATTTACAGCTTGTGCCTTGCCGGGAACGGGCCGACCAAGATAGCCCGTATGCTCACAGAGCAGGAGATCCCCACGCCGGGAACGCTGGAATACCGTCGGACGGGAAGCACCCGCCGCTACCACCCCGGCTATGAGTGCAAGTGGGCGACCAATACCGTGGTACATATCCTTGAAAACAGGGAGTACACGGGCTGTCTGGTAAACTTCAAGACGGAGAAGCCGTCCTACAAGACCAAGCACAGCGTAGAGAACCCCATTGAGAAACAGGCGATTTTCGAGAACCACCATGAGCCTATCATTGACACCCAGATGTGGGAGCGTGTGCAGGAGTTACGCAAGCAGCGCAAACGCCCGAACCGCTATGATGAAGTGGGCTTATTCTCCGGCATACTCTTTTGTGCCGACTGCGGCAGCGTCCTTTACCAGCAGCGTTACCAGAACGCCACCCGCAAGCAGGATTGTTATATCTGCGGGAGCTACAAGAAGCGTACCCGTGACTGTACGGCGCACTTTATCCGCACCGACCTGTTGACCGCCGGAGTGACCGACAATCTGCGGAAAGTCACCAGCTATGCAGCGAAGCACGAAGCCCGGTTTATGAAGCTGCTGATCGAGCAGAACGAGGACGGGGGCAAGCGCAGGAACGCCGCAAGGAAAAAGGAGCTGGAAGCCGCCGAGAAGCGTATCAGCGAGTTATCCGCTATCTTCAAGCGGCTGTATGAGGACAGCGTGACCGGGCGCATTTCAGACGAGCGTTTCACGGAGCTGTCGGCAGACTATGAAGCCGAGCAGAAAGAACTGAAAGAGAGAGCCGCCGCTATCCGGGCAGAGCTTTCCAAAGCGCAGGAAGCCACGGTAAACGCAGAAAAGTTTATGAATGTTGTCCGCAAGTACACCAGCTTTGAAGAACTTACCCCTACCCTTTTGCGTGAGTTTGTGGAGAAAATCGTTGTGCATGAGTGCAGCTATGACGAGAACGGCACACGCAGACAGGACATTGATATTTATTACTCTTTCGTTGGCAAGGTAGACCTGCCCGAATGACCGCCCGACCTATCCGGCGCAATGCGCAAACGCCGGATAGGAACGGCAAAATTTTTTACACTTCTACTACTTCTTTATCACACATCAGCAAAGTCTCAGGGAATGAAGCACTTAATGTCTTCTATGTGAAAAGATTTTAAAGAGAAAATGCACATCCTACGCAGATAACATGACAATTTCATGCAAAGCGAAAGGAGACACCATGAAAATCGAATACACAAAAGTGGGAGACTATTATTTACCGAATCTTTACTACCCGGAGGAAACCAGACCGATTGGCTTATGGGGAATGCTTCGGAAGGAATATCTGAAAGAACATAAATCTGGAACTTATACATATCTTCTTCTGACCGCCAGGCTGGACAGTTATTTGGCAGATCTGAATGAACAGGCACAGGAACGCTTTGAATTGATCGAAACTCAGATGCGAAGTGCGGAGGGAGTTTCCGAGGAACTGAAGAGACAGAATCCTATGGAATGGCTATGCCACTGTAACAATATCCGCAACCGGGCTGCTGAGATCATCAAGCAGGAACTGATTTATGTATAAGGGGGATTCTAGATATGAGAAGAGAACTGATTGAAAGTTATTATGAAGAATACCAGCGGGAGCTGGAAAGATTTCTTGAATCTGACCCGGAGATGTTCACTCTGGAAGCAGAAATTCATCATTACATAGAAATACTGGAACCGGTCCTCAGAGATGGCGGACAGGAGATGTGGCAGACACTGGACAGGATTATTTCAGCGAAAAATGCAATGGAGGGAATTGTGGCAAAAGAAATGTATATCCGGGGATTTCTGGATTATGAAAGACTGGTGTGTGAAAAAGACAGTAAGATCTGAATAATCAGAACATAGACTATATATAACGAGGCTTTTATTGTATAGACAGTAAGAGCCTCATTTAATATAGTTTTCATAATAAAAAACAGGTGGTAGTACGTATTTGCTTTGTGTTATATAAGAATTGGTCTGGCTGAACAATGGTGAAAATTTACTATGATTTTACTTAAATCTGATTGAAGGATGAAAAAGTGATGATATCATATAGTGGGTTGATAGGGTTACAGAAAATGTATTCACAGAGGCAGAGAAGAAATAATGAAAGTAAAAAATGCAGATGAATTTTATAAAATATTAGAAAGAAAGGCTATATATCCGGTATTTCAGCCGATTGTAAATTTACAGACTGGAGATGTGGCAGGATATGAAGCTCTTAGTCGTATCGACAGGCATGATACGACTCTTATGATTTCAGATTTGTTTGTGATTGCTGAACAGGTAGGCTGTGTTTGGAAATTGGAAAAATTGTGCAGAAATAAAGCATTGAAGGCAGCGGCGAATAAACCAGAACATGCAAAATTATTTCTTAATGTAGATGGTAATATCATTCAGGATAAATCGTTCATACAGGGATTTACAAACCGTAAGGCTGCGAAAGCCGGAGTACCGTCCTGTGACATTGTATTTGAAATAACGGAACGGTCGGATATAGAAAACTATCAGATTCTGCAACAGATTATGAAGCATTATGCAGATCAGGGATATGAAATAGCTTTGGATGATGTTGGAGCTGGATATTCTGGTCTGAACCGTGTAGTAAATACATCGCCAAACTACTTAAAAGTTGATATAGAACTGGTCAGAGATATTCAAAAACATAAGAAAAAGGAAATTATGATGGAATTTCTGTTGCATTACTGTAATGAGACAGGAGCAATTCTGATTGCAGAAGGGATAGAAACAGAAGCAGAGTTGGAGTGTCTGTGTAGATTAGGTGTTCATTACGGACAAGGATATTTTCTTGGAAGACCGGACAGAACGTTCAAAAATGTAAGGAATGAGGCGATGTTGGTATTACGTAGACTGAATAATAAATCGTAATGAAAACTATATGTCAGCAGGTGAAAAATGAATAAGTCAATTATAACATTATAAAGATTTCCATTGATTTTTACACCTATTTTACACAAGCACTCACATAGATTTGATTTCTGTCTTCTATAATTGTATAGGAAAATGTAGATCTTATATAATAACAGGAGAGGAAAGAGAAATGAACGAGAATGTGAAAGTGGTTTTTGGTCTGATCGGTGGCCTTGCCTTGTTCCTTTATGGAATGAACAGCATGAGTGATGCACTTCAGAAAGCCGCAGGAGAACGAATGAAAAAAATCCTTGGATTTCTTACAAGAAATCCAATTATGGGAGCACTTGCCGGAGCACTTGTAACAGCTGTATTGCAGAGCAGTTCAGCGACGACAGTTATGGTTATCGGTTTTGTCAGTGCGGGACTTATGAGTCTTCCGCAGGCAATTTCTGTTATCTTTGGTGCCAACATAGGAACCACTATGACGGCACAGCTGATGGCATTTAAAATCAGCAATTATATTTATCCAATTATCTTTGTTGGATTTATTCTGAACTTTGTTAGCAAAAAAGAAAAGGTTAAAAATATCGGTATGGTAATTTTTTCATTCGGACTTTTATTTGAAGGAATTGAAATCATGGGTGAAGTCATGAAACCTTTGGCGGGAAGTCCGGTCTTTGTTGATCTGATGGGAAAAGTTTCATCCATTCCGGTTCTTGGTGTTGTACTGGGAGCGGTCATGACATTGGTTGTGCAGAGTAGTTCAGCTACGATTGCAGTTCTGCAGAATTTTGCATCACAGGCAGGACCGGACGGAGTAAGCAGTGTAATAGGGCTTACCGGTGCGATTCCGATTCTTCTTGGAGATAATATAGGTACAACGATCACAGCACTTCTTGCATCAATTGGACAATCTAAAAATGCAAAACGTACAGCAATTGCGCATAGTATTTTTAATATCAGTGGAAGCTGCGTTTTTATTTTCCTGGTTCCGTGGTTTGCAAAATTTGTCCAGTTTATTTCACCAAAGGGAAATGAGATTGATGTGATTTCAAGACAGATTGCAAATGCACATACAACGTTTAATATCGTCTGTACACTGGTCTGGCTGCCACTGATTCCGCTGATGGTAAAAATTGTTACAACAATCATCCGTGGAAATGACAAAACAGAGAAAGCAGCTTTTGAACCCAAATATCTGGATATGAAAGTGATTGAACAGCCGGCGGCTGCTATGGTTCTGGTATCTAAGGAACTGAACCGACTTGGAGAACTGGCAGAATCTCTGTTAAGTGATTTAAAAACGGCGATTGTAGCAGATGGAGACTCAAAAACTCATGGTTCGTTTATAGAAAATCTGGAGATTGTACATCAGTTACAGGACAGTGTGACAGAATATATTACCAGATTATTCGCAAGCGGAAACCTTACAGAACAACAGTCTGAGCAGACGGCAGGGTTACTGTATGTAAACAATAGTATTCAGAGGATTGCAGACAGATGTGAAGATATTGACCAGATATGTGAAAAAGTAAATAACAATGGAAAAAGACTGACCAGTGAAGCCTCCTCAGAAATGGAAGACTGCATTGATATTATCCAGCAGCTTTTAAAGAAAGCAATGGAGGCAATCCGTAAGGGTGATGCTGTAGTGGCTGAAACAGTTTTTAAAAATAAGAAAAAAATGCATAAAGCAGAGAAAAAATACAGTAAGGCACATTTAAACCGTGTAAAAAATGAGGTTTGTGATGCGTCTATGACAAGATATTTTTCTGGGATCATGTATAATTTTGACCGTATGGCAGATAATTGTGTCAGCATTGCAGAAGAAGCCTGTGATAATGTGGCTTTTATAAACCTTGATGAAGAGACGGGAAAATCAATGATGGAAAGAGGTGCAGTATAAAATGGTAAAGAAAAAAAACATCCGAAAATCTGCACTTCTGCTGATAATGATAATGCTGGCAACGGGAATAACAGCATGTGGAACCGAGGAAGAGCCATTGCCGGATCTGTCTGCTATGGGAGCTGTCACAGCTGTATCACGAGAAGAAGGGTCAGGAACCAGAGCAGAATTTGAGAATCTTTTGAAACTGCCTGAGAGTGATACAGGAATAGTTGTTGATTCTACAGAGAAAGTTCTGAAAAAGGTGGAAGAAGATAAAAACGCAGTTGGTTATGTCGCATATAGTTCCGCAACAGATACGAATGGAAAAATACTTCAAATCAACGGAGTTCTTCCTTCTGAGAAAACAATAGACAATAACAGTTATCCTCTTTGCAGGGATTATTATCTGGCTTATAATGGAGAACTGACAGATGTGGAACAGGATTTCCTGACTTATGTAAAGAGTAAAGGACAGGATATTGTGAAACAATATTGTATTCAGGCTGACAGTACAACAACATTCCTTTCTGACAAGTCAGAAGGAAAGATTCTGATTGAAGGATCCACTTCAATGGAACCAATGGTAAAAGCACTGGCAGATGACTATCAGAAACAAAATCCAAATGCTGAAATAGAAGTAAAAGCAACAGATTCTTCAAGAGGGATTACGGCGGTGATAAGTGGAGAGTGTGATTTCGCAATGTCATCCAGAGAATTAAAGGATTATGAAGCAGAGCTTCTGGAAACAAAAGTCATTGGAAAAGATGCTATAGCTATTGTGATAAATGAAGAAAATCCACTGGAAAATCTTACAATCTATAAATGAGCAAGTTCGTGATTTTGCATAAAAGAAAGACACCTCGATTCCA
>NZ_QUGQ01000033.1:464-18614 GCF_003479155.1 Blautia sp. AF19-1 | reverse complement strand
ACTTCCGACTACTCTATTCTCCCCAGCATAGCTGGGGGATTAGACTTTTCATTCATATTTCATTTTATATTTCAGGTGATCTTCGTCATATGAATCCGGATCCGATTCTGTTTTTTTATTGATTTGATAGACGGAAATCTTCTTATAAGCCCGCGCAAGTGTTTATAAAACCTTGCGAAAATGGCTTAAAATCAAGGTTTTCCGCGTATCGTCATTTATCTTGCCGTATCTCCGTATAAGATGATTTTGTAAGACCGGGCACCATTTTGGCACCACAGATTATAGGAGGACGACATGAAAAACGTACTTTTAGACAAGGGTATTATACTCCCGTCCGGCGAAATCAGCAAGGATAAGGTAAACCTTGTCGCCGGGGCAATCACGCAGTCATTCGCAGAAATGGTATGGGTAACGACAGGCGGCGACATGGAAACCGTAAACCGCTTGACCGACGTACTTGTTACCATGAACACCCCCGCCGACCGGGGGAAGCTGTTCAAAATCATAAAAATGCTCTATGGGCTTATGGGCTTGCCCTTTTCCGAAGAAGCCGAGCCTATGGACGCAGACCCCGCCGTTTTGGAATACTTCATTTTTTCCTTTACGGCAGACTTTGGCGAAGTCATACAAGACCTCATAGCCGAAGAAGCAGAATAACGCACCGCACAGGCGGCGTTTCTCACTTCCCACAAGGAAGAACAGGAACGCCGCTTTTTTCATGCCCTTTGTTACGCAGTAGGCAGGAAAAAGCCCTTGATTTATGCGGCTTTGCGGGCGCGGTTTTCAGCGGATAAGGGATTGATACCTAAACCCTCAAAATCGCGTTTCTATTGCGTAACAGGTATGCAGCAAAGGAGTGATGAAGCTATGGCAGTTTTCAGAGTGGAGCGCAACAAGGGCTATACGGTTATGAGCAACCACCACTTACGCAATAAGGAGCTATCCCTAAAGGCAAAAGGGCTGTTATCGCAAATGCTGTCCTTGCCGGAGGATTGGGACTATACCCTTGCGGGGCTGTCCTTTATCAACCGGGAGAAAATCGACGCTATCCGGGAAGCCGTTAAGGAACTGGAACGCGCCGGGTATATCGTCCGTTCAAGGGAGCGCGACGAGAAAGGACGCTTGCGCGGCACAGACTATGTAATCTTTGAGCAGCCGCAGACCCCGCCTGTATCGGATTTACCTACATTGGAAAATCCAACATTGGATAATCCAACGTTGGAAAAACCTACGCAGGAAAAACCTACGTTGGAAAATCCAACGCAATTAAATAAAGATATACAAAGAACTAACTTACCAAAAAAAGAAAAATCAAATACGGATTTATCAAGTACCCATTCCATTCCTATCCATTCCCTAAATCCCTTGCCTTATGGCGAGGACGAAACGGCACAGCCGCCGGAACGGAAAAGAACGGAAAGGAACGACGCTTACAGAGTGTATGAGGAAATTATCAAAGACAATATCGCCTATGACATTCTCTTACAGGACAGAAGCCTTGACCGCGACCGTCTGAATGAAATTGTTGACCTCATGCTTGAAACCGTCTGTACGGCAAGAAAGAAAATCCGTATTGCCGGGGACGATTACCCCGCCGAGCTTGTGAAGTCAAAGTTTATGAAGCTGAACAGCGAACATATCCGCTTTGTGCTTGACTGTATGCAGGAGAACACCACGAAAATCCGCAACATCAAGCAGTACCTAAAGGCGGTGCTTTTCAATGCCCCGTCTACCATTGACAGCTACTATACTTCCCTTGTCGCTCACGACATGGCAAGCGGCGCATTATCCGGCAAGCCTAAATACGGCGACCCGGACTACTACACCTACAACGAGGGCGAAAGCCTGTAAACGAAAAAAGGAGGATTTACCACATGGCACAGAAAACAGGAGCTTTAATTTTTGACGAAACCGCTGACCGCTACGATATTCGCTTTGATATTGCCGACTATTACGGCGGCTTGCATTGCGGCGAGTGCATGGACGTATTCACAGGCGGCAAATGGAAGCCGACCCGGATTGAGTACGGGGACAACTGGTATCTTGTAGGTATCCGCGCCGAGGACTTGAACGGGCTGCGGGTGCGGATTTAACGGGGCGGCGTGAAGAACGGACGCCCTTTTTTCACGCCCAAAAGCGGCGTACCACCTTAACACTATCACTACTACCGGGAAAGGAGGACGGTAAACATTGCAAGATGAAATCAACGAAAAAGTGGTTGCGCTCTCTGTCAAGGGAGCGAAGCTGACCGCTGAAACGCTGCAAAAGGCAATCAAAGCCATGCTTGCACAGGCAAAAAAGCAGCAGGAAAAACAGCCCCACGGGAAGCAGACCCTAAAGCAGCTTGCGAAGCAGAACGCGGGGCTATCCAACATTGAGATAACCGAGGGCAATATCAAAGCCTTTGAGCAGACGGCAAAAAAATACGGTATCGACTTTGCCCTAAAGAAAGACAGCACCGAAACGCCGCCCCGTTATCTCGTCTTTTTCAAGGGGCGGGACGCGGACGCTCTGACCGCAGCCTTTAAGGAGTTTTCCGCAAAGAAGCTGACACAGGAGCAAAAGCCCTCTATCCGAAAGGCACTTGCCACATTCCGGGAAGCAGCAAAGCAGCTTAACGCGAACCGTCAAAAGACAAAATACAAGGACAGGGAGGTATCGCTATGAAGCCGAATATCAAGAAGCTGCTTATCCTAAACGCCCCCTATCTGCTCTTTGTGTATCTCTTTGATAAAGTCGGACAGGCGGTGCGGCTCTCGCCGGGGGCTGACCTCTCCGGCAAGCTGGTTTCCATTGGCAGCGGCTTTTCCGCTGCCTTTTCAAATGCCCTGCCGAGTTTTAACCCTATGGATTTGCTTATCGGCATTGTCGGGGCTGTCGTTATCCGGCTTGCGGTCTATGTGAAAGGCAAGAACGCAAAGAAATACCGTAAGGGCATGGAGTACGGCTCTGCACGTTGGGGCAATGCCGAGGATATAAAGCCATATATCGACCCCATGTTTGAAAATAACGTGCTGCTGACGCAGACCGAAAGGCTGATGATGAGCAGCCGCCCGAAGCACCCGAAGTATGCAAGAAACAAAAACGTGCTTGTCATCGGCGGCTCCGGCAGCGGCAAAACAAGGTTTTTTGTAAAGCCCAACTTAATGCAAATGCACAGCAGCTATGTTGTCACAGACCCGAAAGGAACGGTTTTAATCGAGTGTGGAAAGCTCTTGCAGCGGGGCGGGTACAAAATCAAGGTGCTAAACACCATCAATTTCAAGAAATCCATGCGGTACAATCCCTTCGCCTATCTGCGCAGCGAAAAGGATATTTTGAAACTGGTAAATACCATTATCGCCAACACCAAAGGCGACGGGGAAAAATCCGGCGAGGATTTTTGGGTGAAATCGGAACGGCTTTTTTACTGCGCCCTTATCGGCTACATCTGGTACGAAGCCCCGGAGAATGAGAAAAACTTTACGACGCTGCTTGAAATGATAAATGCGTCGGAAGCCCGCGAGGACGACCCGGAATTTCAATCCCCCGTTGACCTCATGTTTGAACGCTTGGAGGAAAAAGACCCGGAACATTTTGCGGTGCGCCAGTACAAGAAGTTTTTGCTGTCTGCCGGAAAAACAAGAAGCTCTATCCTCATTTCCTGCGGTGCGCGTCTTGCCCCCTTTGACATTCGGGAACTGCGCGAGCTGATGGAAACCGACGAAATGGAGCTTGACACCTTAGGCGACCGAAAGACCGCGCTTTTTGTTATTATCTCCGACACCGACGACACCTTTAACTTTGTTGTATCAATCCTTTACACACAGCTTTTCAATCTGCTTTGTGACAAGGCAGATGATGTGTACGGCGGGCGGCTACCTGTTCATGTGCGCTGTCTGCTTGACGAGTTTGCAAATATCGGGCAGATACCGAAGTTTGAAAAACTCATTGCCACGATAAGGAGCCGCGAAATCTCCGCGTCCATCATCTTGCAGAGCCAGTCGCAGCTAAAGGCTATCTACAAGGACAACGCCGATACCATTGTCGGCAACTGCGATACGACCCTGTTCTTGGGCGGCAAGGAGAAAACGACCCTTAAAGAAATGTCGGAAATCTTGGGGAAAGAAACCATTGACAGCTTCAACACTTCCGAAACAAGAGGACGGGAGCTTTCCCACGGGCTGAACTATCAGAAGTTAGGCAAGCAGCTTATGAGCGAAGATGAAATTGCGGTCATGGACGGCGGGAAATGTATCTTGCAACTACGCGGGGTGCGTCCGTTCTTCTCCGAAAAATACGATATTACCAAACACCCGAAGTACAAGTACCTTTCCGACTTTGACAAGAAAAATGCCTTTGACATGGAAAAGCACTTGCGCCGCCGTCCTGCAATCGTAAAGCCGGACGAGGTATTTGACTATTACGAAGTTGACGAAGCAGATTTGCAGGAGGACACAGAAAATGAATAAGCGTATCAGAAAGAAAAAGGCAAAACAGCAGCTAATCCGGGCTATCAGCGGGCTTGTGGAAGCTGCCGAGGAAATGCAGCGGGAACAGGAACGCAGGACAAGACAGGCAGGTATTTCCTATATCAAGTATATCGAAGCTGTCCGGGAACGGCAGTACGGCATTAAGCCTGTCTACACACCGCTTTTTGAAAAGGAGGGAGCTTAAAGTAAAAATAATAAACACGGGCTACATGGTACGCGCCCCTACTCCTTGCGCGTATCGCGGCAGGAAGCCGCACCCTACAACTGAATACCGCCGCGCAGCAGCAACAAACGCAGCGCGGGGACTTATGACCGCGGCAGTTATCGAAAACTGACCGCCGTTTTTTATGCCCTTTTTCGGGCAGCCGCACAGCGGCAGAAAGGAGTTATATTATGGCATTTTTCAACAGCGCAGTAGGCGTTTTGCAGACACTCGTTATCGCTCTCGGAGCAGGTCTTGGCATTTGGGGCGTTATCAACCTCTTGGAGGGCTACGGAAACGACAATCCGGGCGCGAATGCTCATGTGCCATAAAGTAACACACCGATAAATGCAGACAGCCAACCTCTATTCCGTATAAAATGGCGTATGTGGCATTTCAAATATGTGGTTTAGAAGTAGAAGAAAACTGAAAACCGTATTCCACGATTTGAAAGGATAGAGGTAAATGAGCATGGAAAAAACAGTATATATCACAGAGAAAGAACGGGAAATGTGCTACAAAGTAATTGGTGCGTTTGCGGAACTGTACGAAATGGAAGATGAAGATATTTTAGTGGTTGATGTTGGTAGGTACGGTTTTGTTAAATTGCAGTGCTATACACCGTCATATGGCTTTGAAGAACTTGACACCTATACAGACAGCCATAGTTTATTTGAAGGGCTTTGGGAGGAATGGCTTAGTCTAAATGTGTTTTTACTTGCTAGGGAAATGCAGTTAGACGATATTCTTTATGAGGATTTATTCAATAATCTGCCAAAGGAAAAACAGTCGGAACTTACCGGGAGAAAAGGCTATTTTGCAAAAAAAGCGGGTATCATTCTGTAAAATGAATTTTGCAGAAAGAAAACGCTCTATGTAGAGGGTAAAAAGATTAGAATGGCTCTGTATATGATAATATGCAGGGCTTTTCTTAATAACCAATATGCTCATTTTGATAAAGACCAAAAGACAAGCATTATGGAAATGTGCATAACTGGCTATGGAATCATGGATAACTCTATTCACAGCACATGGAAAAGCTAAAGTGCAGCTTTCCCACGTCCTGCAAACAGAGTTACCCACAATTCCATGATACAGCCAGTTATACACATTACGCACAATGCCGACTACTACGGAATCCAAATCATTTTTTCACAGAACAAGATTTGCTTTTACAGAAAGAGATTATAGGTTGGAATGGAGATAAGGGAACCTGCATAGAGCACAGCGGAAAAGTTGAAGAAACTGATTGAGGAAGAATTTGCCGGGCTTGTGTTTCTGTCTGCTGAAGATATGGAGTAATAACAAATTGGGACATAATGGTATAACTCTTTGTCCCAATTTGTTTATTGTTTAAATTACCCGTATTAGAATTGATATGCTTGCAGAAATCAAATATCTAACATAATTCCTCCCACTGTAATAATACCATACAAATTTTATGAATACAAGACTGTTTATATAAGCTGACACATGCTAAACTAGCCTAGCAATGTTTCAGTAAAACTTTCTTTCATTTTTCAAGGAGGTCATAATCATTATGGGGAATAATCAGACAGAAAAAGCGTTTGAAGAAAAAAGATTAGCACAAACAATCTCTTTAGCCGAGGAACAATTAAAGCAGGCAAAAGAAGCGGCAGACAAAAAAAAATCAGAAATTATCGAAGCCAAAAAAGATGTGCGTGAAAATACAGAACACGGCATTACATCACTGTACACATCAGACGGTTTCGAGGCACTTGTTGAATTAAGCCAATATATCAATCCTGTTACAGACAAAATTATAGATTATGAAGAAGAAGAACATAAAATACTTCTGTTAGAAAAGATGATAAAATCGCCCTATTTTGCCCGAATTGATTTTAAATTTGATGATGAGGACGAATTTGAAAAAATATACATTGGACGTTCTTCTCTACGAAAAAACAGCTATCAAGAGATGTATGTTTATGATTGGAGATCGCCGATTGCCAGTGTTTTCTATCGTTTTATGACAGGCGAAGCGTTTTATGACGCTCCATGTGGACGAGTAACAGGCGAACTCAATTTGAAACGCCAATATGAAATAAAAAACGGAACACTGGAATATTTTTTTGATTCAGATGTTCAGATTGTTGATGAATTTTTAAGGCAATTACTGTCACAAAACACTACTGCTAAAATGAAAGCTATTGTTGAAACAATTCAGCATGAACAGGACGTGGTTATTAGAGATATGGAAAATGACCTGCTAATGGTACAGGGTGTAGCGGGAAGTGGAAAAACCTCTATTGCTCTCCACCGGGCTGCTTATCTTATGTATCAAGGTTTACAAACAAAGCTGTCCGCAAATAACATTATGATTATTTCCCCAAATTCTATATTTGAGCAATATATTTCAAATGTATTGCCCGAATTGGGAGAAGATAATGTTATTTCTTCCGTGTTTGAAGATATACTTAGTGAGTTATTAAATGGCAGGAAAATTCAGTCAAGAAATGATTTTTTAGAAAACTTGATTGTCAATTCAAAATACAAGGAAATTTCAAGAAATAGTATAGAATTTAAAACGTCAAGTTTTTTTAGGGAAATTTTAGACCAATTTCTCATTGATATACCCCGCCAGTGGATAGAATTTGAAGATGTTTATTATGAGGGAAAATGCGTTGTAAGCGGGCAAATTCTAAAAGACAAGATATTAGGAAGACCAGAAACACCATTAGGCATAAAATTAGAACAATTAGAAGATTATATTTTAGAACAAATATTTGGAACAGGAAAAGGGCGGGGGCATAAAGAAGAAAAAAATCTAATCAAGCAGGAAATACAGAAATTTATAAAAATTGACATTGTTGAATTATATAAAATATTATTTAGCAATGAAGCCTATTTTTATAGCCTGCTGCAAAATAGCAATCCGTCACAAAACATAAAAAATATTTGGAAATATACTAAGGAAAATTTGGAAGCAGACAGCTTGTATTATGATGACGCAATAGCAATCGCTTATTTGTATTTAAAAATATACGGAACAAATAAATATAAAAATATTAAGCAGGTAGTCATTGATGAAGCACAGGACTACTACCCTCTCCAATATGAAATATTTAATTTTCTTTTTTCTAATGCCAAATTTACTATTTTAGGAGATATGAAACAGACTCTTGCCAAAAAAGAAGATATTTCTTTCTACGAACAAATTCAAAAAATATTGAACAAGAAAAAATCTTCTCTTATTATGTTGGATAAAAGTTTCCGTTGTACGAATGAAATTTTAAATTTTAGTTTAAAGTTCATTGAACAAAGTTCACAGATAAAAAGTTTTAATCGGAATGGCGATAGCCCAAAAGTATATATTGCTGATAATTCCGAAATCTTCATTGATGAAATTGTTAAGGAAATAAAATTATGCCAAGAGAAAGGGTTTCAGTCGATATGCTTAATTTGTAAAACCGAAAAAAATTCAACCTATCTATTTAATAAAATTAAACACAAACTTGATATTCAATTAATTAAAAATGGGAGCGTATCAGATTTACAAGGCGTGTTTATCTTACCAGTATATATGTCAAAGGGATTAGAATTTGATACTGTCTTAATTTGTGATGCAGATAGCCAAAACTACCATGATGAAGATGATAAAAACCTCTTATATGTTGCCTGCACAAGAGCGCTTCACAAACTTAGCTTATTTTGTGAAAATGAGGTTAGCCCGCTGATATAGATAAATTTACAATATATTGAATTGCCTAAATGCCAAACGCAGCGTAAGTGCATATGAACAAAATGATAATAATTAGACAGACCATCTTTCTCTTTTAATGGCATTAAATTGACATTACGCTCTCTATCATATATATTTGTTGCTTACTGTCAAAAACACGACAGAAAAATATAGTTTAAATTCAACGGATAAAAGAGGTAATGAACATGGGGAAATTACTACTGCTGACACTTAACGAACAAGAGGAAACAGCGATTGACAAAATCATATCGGCAATATCTGATTATATACAGATTGAACCCATGCAGATCACAACCGCTTCCGTGTTATCTTTTCCGGGACTGGAAATAAAGCAGAACCAACGCCAGGTATTTCAAGACGGGGAGGAAGTAAGCCTTACCCGCCTTGAATACAGTACCCTTGTATATCTTGCTTCCAACCCCGGCATTGTCCTCACACGGACACAAATATTTGAAGCCGTTTGGAACATGGAAAGTGAAAGCTGCCAGTCAAGCGTTGCAAATGTGATTTACAACCTGCGGAAAAAAATAGAGTCGGACAGCCGCAAGCCCATTTACATAAAAACCGTTTTAGGTATGGGCTACAAGTTTGCTTCCGGGGAATGACAACAGAATAACCGCCGCCCGTTACAGCGGCATACCATGACAGGAAATCAGAAAAGGTTTCCTGTTTTTTTGCACCAAAAACCGCGCTGATTTTCCAGCTTTGTCGAAAAGTTTTATCAAAAAGTTTTTCAAAACTTTGCCATATTTGCATTTCTCTGCGTAGTAAGGAGTAAAGGGGGAGTTTCGCCGTTTTCTTAGAGCAAGATTCTACCGAGGTGCCAAAATTCGCTTTTCGCTCATTTTGCCCCTGCGGGAATCTTGTTGGGGAGTGCCTTCCCCAAACCCTGCTTATGCGGCTTGCGCCGCTTAAAAATCCCTCAAAATATTTTTTCGGATTTTTTCAAAAACAGTTCCGTTTTACCCCCTGTTTTTCTCCTATTAGTGAGAGAACACCACGCACAGAAAGGAGGTCTGCCGACCATGAAAAGATACAACACACCGCACCGCAGCCGGGTAGTCAAGACACGCATGACCGAGGAAGAATACGCCGAGTTTGCGGAAAGGCTTTCTGCTTACCACATGAGCCAAGCCGAGTTTATCCGGCAAGCCATAACCGGGGCAGCCATACGCCCCATCATAACCGTTTCCCCCGTCAATGACGAGCTGCTTGCCGCTGTCGGGAAGCTGACCGCCGAATACGGCAGGATCGGCGGCAACTTAAACCAGATAGCCCGGACGCTGAATGAGTGGCACAGCCCCTACCCGCAGCTTGCCGGGGAGGTACGGGCGGCGATTTCCGACCTTGCTGCCCTAAAGTTTGAAGTCTTGCAGAAAGTGGGTGACGCTGTTGGCAACATTCAAACATATCAGCTCTAAAAATGCCGACTATGGCGCAGCGGAAGCCTACCTCACATTTGAGCATGACGAGTTTACCATGAAGCCCACCCTTGATGAAAACGGGCGGCTGATACCGAGGGAGGATTACCGCATTTCTTCCCTCAACTGCGGGGGCGAGGATTTCGCCGTTGCCTGTATGCGAGCCAATCTCCGCTATGAGAAAAACCAAAAACGGGAAGATGTGAAAAGCCACCACTATATCATCAGTTTTGACCCACGGGACGGGACAGACAACGGCTTGACCGTAGACCGGGCGCAGGAGCTGGGCGAGCAGTTCTGCAAAGAGCATTTCCCCGGACACCAAGCCCTTGTATGCACCCACCCGGACGGGCATAACCACAGCGGCAATATCCATGTGCATATCGTCATCAACTCCCTGCGGATTTACGAAGTCCCGCTTCTGCCCTACATGGACAGACCAGCCGACACACGGGCGGGCTGCAAGCACCGCTGCACCAACGCCGCTATGGAATATTTCAAGAGTGAAGTCATGGAGATGTGCCACCGGGAGGGGCTTTACCAAATCGACCTCTTGAACGGCAGCAAGGAACGGATAACGGAACGGGAATACTGGGCGGCAAAGAAAGGGCAGCTTGCCCTTGATAAAGAGAACGCTGTCAGAGAAGCCGCAGGACAGCCGACCAAGCCCACCAAGTTTGAAACGGACAAGGCGAAGCTGCGCCGGACGATACGGCAGGCACTTTCCCAAGCTGGCAGCTTTGACGAGTTTTCTTCCCTTTTGCTGCGGGAGGGCGTAACTGTCAAGGAGAGCCGGGGGCGGCTTTCCTACCTCACGCCGGACAGGACAAAGCCTATCACAGCCCGGAAGCTGGGGGACGATTTTGACAAGGCTGCTGTCCTTGCCCTGCTCACGCAGAACGCCCACAGAGCCGCCGAACAGACCAAAGCCATACCCGAATACCCCCACACCCAAAAGGGACGCTTGCGGGAGGAAAAAGCCGCAAAAACCACCCCGGCAGACAACACCTTGCAGCGCATGGTTGACCGGGAAGCCAAGCGAGCCGAGGGCAAGGGCGTGGGCTATGACCGCTGGGCGGCAAAGCACAACCTAAAGCAAATGGCAGCTACTGTTACCGCCTATCAACAGTACGGCTTTTCTTCCCCGGAGGAACTGGACGAAGCCTGTTCTGCCGCTTATGCCGCCATGCAGGAAAGCCTTACAGAGCTGAAGCAGGTGGAAAAGACGCTGAACGGGAAAAAGGAGCTGCAACGGCAGGTGCTTGCCTATTCCAAGACCCGCCCTGTCCGGGACGGGCTGAAACAGCAGAAAAACGCCAAAGCAAAAGCAGCCTACCGACAGAAGCACGAAAGCGACTTTATCATAGCAGACGCAGCCGCCCGTTATTTCAAGGAGAACGGCATTTCCAAGCTGCCGAGCTATAAAGCCCTGCAAGCAGAGATTGAAGCCCTTATCAAAGAGAAAAACAGCGGCTACAACGATTACCGGGCAAAACGGGAGGAATACCGCCGCTTACAGACTGTCAAGGGCAATATCGACCAGATTTTACGCCGGGAGCGCAAGCCTGTGAAAAGGCAGGAACAGGAACGATAAAAACCACCCCAAAATGTACCCGAACCCATACAGAACAAGGGGGCTGCCCCGTACTCTACCCGCAATACCAAAGGATTTTTTAACGGGCTTACAGGGCAGAAAAACCCCGAAAATGATACCGAGATGATACAGAATTACCGTCGATACCGCCACACCAGCGGAAACGGCAGAAAGGAGCGCACCCATGCCAAGAATGAGCAAGAAACGGCGGCTGGAATGGTCTTTTTTCCTGCGGCAAGTAAAAGTCGGGAATACCACCTGCGACCGTATCACATACAACGACCTCTGCCGGGGCTGTACCCATAGCTGTAAGCAGAGCTTCCGGGCGGTTATCATACTTTGCCCCCGCTACTACTCCAAACGCCGGAAAAAGGAGGACAGGGACAATGGCAGATAACCGCAAGTATTACTACCTCAAGCTGAAAGAGAATTTTTTTGACAGCGACTCCATTGTGCTGCTGGAAGATATGAAAGACGGGATTTTATATTCCAATATCCTCTTGAAGCTGTACTTAAAATCTCTGAAAAACGGCGGGAAGTTGCAGCTTGACGAGCATATCCCCTACACAGCGCAGATGATAGCGACACTGACCCGCCACCAGATAGGGACGGTTGAAAGGGCTTTAGAGATTTTCCGGCAGTTGGGGCTTGTGGAGCAGCTTGACAGCGGGGCTTTTTATATGACCGATATTGAGCTGATGATAGGACAGTCCTCTACCGAAGCCGAGAGAAAACGGGCTGCAAGGCTGGAAAACAAGGCACTTTTACCGCCCCGGACAAAAGGCGGACATTTGTCCGACATTCGTCCACCAGAGATAGAGATAGAGTTAGAGAAAGAGATAGAAAAAGAGAGAGAGGGAGAAACGGGACACCCCGCCCCCGCCGCTTATGGCAGATACAACAATGTGATACTGACCGATACAGAGCTTTCCGGGCTGAAAACAGAGCTGCCCGACAAGTGGGAGTATTATATTGACCGGCTTTCCTGCCATATCGCTTCCACCGGGAAGCAGTACCAGAGCCATGCAGCCACCATTTACAAGTGGGCGCAGGAGGACGCTGCCAAAGGCAAGGCTGCCCCGAAACAGGGCATACCCGATTATTCATGTAAGGAGGGCGAGAGCTTATGAAAAACGAGATTGAAGCTATGATTACGGATATTACAACCACTACCGCCGAAGCGGAGGACTACACAGGCGAGGACGGGCTTTTATACTGCGGCAAGTGCCATACGCCCAAAGAAGCCTACTTTTCAAAAGAAACCGCCCAATGGTTAGGGCATGACCGACACCCAACAGACTGCGACTGCCAGCGGGCAGCCCGTGAAAAGCAGCAAGCCGCCGAAAGCCGACAGAAGCACCTTGAAACAGTGGAGGACTTGAAACGCCGGGGCTTTGCCGACCCCGCTATGCGGAACTGGACATTTGAGCATGACAACGGCAGAAACCCACAGACCGAAACCGCCCGCTTTTATGTGGAGAGCTGGGAAACCATGCAGGCTGAAAATATCGGCTACCTGTTTTGGGGAGGCGTGGGGACAGGAAAAAGCTACCTTGCCGCCTGTATCGCCAACGCCCTTATGGAAAAAGAGGTTGCCGTTCGCATGACAAACTTTGCAACGATACTCAATGACCTTGCTGCCAGCTTTGAGGGCAGGAACGAATATATTTCCCGCCTTTGCAGCTACCCCCTGCTGATACTTGATGATTTCGGTATGGAGCGAGGGACAGAATACGGGCTGGAACAGGTTTACAGCGTGATTGACAGCCGTTACCGAAGCGGCAAGCCGCTGATCGCCACGACCAACCTCACGCTGGAGGAATTGCAGCACCCGCAGGACACACCCCACGCCCGTATCTATGACAGGCTGACTTCCATGTGCGCCCCTGTCCGCTTCACGGGCAGCAACTTCCGAAAGGAAACCGCACAGGAAAAGCTGGAACGCTTAAAGCAGCTGATGAAGCAGCGAAAGGAGAGCCTATGACAGAAACGAAACAGACAAGCACCACCAAAACAGACCGCCGCCCGGACTGTGTAACGGAAATCCGCATGGGCAACTCCGTCCTTACCGTTTCCGGCTTCTTCAAGCAGGGCGCAACCGACACCGCAGCCGACAAGATGATGAAAGTGCTGGAAGCGGAAGCTGCTACACAAAAAACGGCGATTTGACCGACCATAAAGAAGCAGATTTGACGCTTTTGCCGCTATACAGACAGCCGCCCCATGTGGTACAATCAAGGTACGGAATAGTGGGGCTGGCTGTCGGAAACGGAGGATTTTATGTTAAGACAGACCAACCAACAACCAATTACCGCCCTTTACCCAAGACTTTCCCATGAGGACGAGCTGCAAGGCGAGAGCAATTCCATTTCCAATCAGAAGCGTATCCTTGAAACCTATGCAAAGCAGAACGGCTTTTCCAATCTGCGCTGGTACACGGACGACGGTTATTCTGGTGCGAACTTTCAAAGACCCGGTTTTCAAGCCATGCTTGCGGACATTGAAGCCGGAAAAGTCGGGACAGTTATCGTAAAGGATATGTCGAGGTTAGGGCGAAACTACCTGCAAGTGGGAATGTACACAGAAATGATTTTCCCACAGAAAGGTGTCCGCTTCATCGCTATCAATGACGGAGTGGACAGCGCACAGGGCGACAATGACTTTGCCCCGTTGCGGAATATATTTAACGAATGGCTGGTGAGAGATACGAGCAAGAAAATCAAAGCAGTAAAACGCTCAAAAGGTATGAGTGGCAAGCCCATCACAAGCAAGCCTGTGTATGGCTACCTCATGGACGAGGACGAAAATTTTATTATTGACGAGGAAGCTGCACCCGTAGTCAAGCAGATATACAACCTCTGCCTTGCTGGGAATGGTCCGACTAAGATAGCCCGTATGCTCACAGAGCAGCAAATCCCCACGCCGGGGACGCTGGAATACCGCAGGACGGGCAGCACCCGCCGCTACCACCCCGGCTATGAGTGCAAGTGGGCGACTAATACCGTAGTGCATATCCTTGAAAACCGGGAATACACAGGCTGTCTGGTAAATTTCAAGACAGAAAAACTTTCTTACAAAGTCAAGCACAGTGTAGAAAATCCCCTGGAAAAGCAAGTGATTTTCGAGAACCACCACGAGCCTATCATAGACACCCAAACATGGGAACGGGTGCAGGAGCTTCGCAAACAGCGCAAACGCCCCAACCGCTATGATGAAGTGGGTTTGTTCTCCGGCATACTGTTCTGTGCGGACTGCGGCAGCGTGATGTATCAGCAGCGATACCAGACGGACAAGCGCAAGCAGGACTGTTATATCTGCGGCAACTACAAGAAGCGCACCCATGACTGTACGGCGCACTTTATCCGCACCGACCTCTTGACCGCTGGTGTACTCTCCAATCTGCGGAAAGTGACAAGCTATGCGGCAAAGCATGAAGCCCGGTTTATGAAGCTCTTGATTGAGCAGAACGAGGACGGGGGCAAGCGCAGGAACGCCGCCAAGAAAAAGGAACTGGAAGCCGCCGAGAAACGCATAGCCGAGTTATCCGCTATCTTCAAGCGGCTGTATGAGGACAGCGTGACCGGGCGCATATCAGACGAGCGTTTCACAGAGCTGTCGGCAGACTATGAAGCAGAACAACGGGAGCTGAAAGAAAGAGCCGCCGCTATCCAAGCGGAGCTTTCCAAAGCACAGGAAGCCACCGTGAACGCAGAAAAGTTTATGAATGTTGTCCGGCGGCATACCAGCTTTGAAGAACTTACCCCTACTCTGCTGCGGGAGTTTGTAGAGAAAATCGTTGTGCATGAGTGCAGCTATGACGAGAACAAGACCCGCAGACAGGACATTGAGATTTATTATTCTTTTGTTGGCAAGGTGGACTTGCCCGAATAACCGCCCGACCTATCCGACACAATGCGCAAGTGCCGGATAGGAACGGCAAAATTTTTTACACTTCTTTTACTTCTTTATCTCACTTGAGCAAAAAGCCAGGGCATGAAACAGTTCATGGCTAATTAGTTGGAACAAAAAACGAAAGGAAAAGCACAATCCAGACGGTATCAGCGGCAGGCTACAAGAATAAATTGTGATTTCACAAGATTGGTGCTATAATAAGAGAAAAGTTCCTGCCGGGGCAGCCGCCCCGGTGGTATAGATAGAAAGGCAGGAAAACAATATGCACATCAGCTATAAGCCACTCTGGCACACACTGTTAGAGCGTGATATGAGAAAAGAGGATTTAAGGCTTGCCGCTGGTATGACAACAAATATGATTGCCAACATGAGCAAAGAGGGAAAGCACATCAGCATGGATACATTAGCCCGTATCTGCGAAACGCTGAATTGTGAGATTACCGATGTGATTGAGTTAGTACCAGACGAGCCTGCTTCCACAGGAGGTAAGGAACATGAGCGAATTGAAACCAAGAATAACGGAAAACGGAATTGATTATATCCTTGTCGGAGATTATTACATCCCGGACTTGAAACTGCCGGAGGAACACCGCCCTATCGGAAAGTACGGACGGATGCACCGGGAATATTTAAGGGAAGTCCACCCAGCCAGATTGAATACATTGATACTGACCGGGGAATTGTGGACATATCTTGCAGACCTGAACGAACAGGCACAGGAACGGTTAGACACCATCATGGAGCAGATGAAAACTGCCGAGGGCGTAACCGAGGAATTGAAGCGTACCCACCAAATGGAATGGGTGCAGCGTTGCAATAACATTCATAACCGGGCAGAAGAAATTGTTTTGCATGAGATGATTTATTCATAACGGGAGCAATTAAATCGGAGGTATATAAGATGATTGAAATTGTATTTGGTGAAAGTGCCTGTGGAAGTTTGAAAATTGCCCAAACTTACGGCAAGGGAAAGTATAGAGGAAGTGCTGTTTCAATATTTATGAGGCATGAAGACGGGAGTGTTCCATCTTCAGATGAAATGAAAAAAGCACAGCTTCAAGCACAGGAACAAGAACGCATTGCTTGGGAGAATGCTATTCCATTGGGAGGCAAGAGCTGTGATGTTTATTGTTTTGATATGGCTCTTAGTGTGGGAGATATTTCTGATAATGGAATTGGCGAACAGCGGAAAAATGTTTTCAAGAAAATGCTGTCTGTCTGCTTTGTAGAGGATTTAGATTATCAGGTTGAAGAAAAAATACAGAAAATTAAAACTACATTGACCTCAGTGATTGAACGATATGTAGCTGGGGAAGAAATTCGCATTTGGTATAGCTATAATCCAGATGAGCTTTGTGGTATGTATTGGCTTATGAAACAACTTCAACCCTTAAACTGCCAGACAACAATTTATTTGGTTAAGTTACCTACATGGGAATATGGAAAAGAAAATACTATGACATCCAAAATAGCATGGGGCGAGGTCTCTCCTGGCGAATGGGGAAACTATATAACTCTACAAGAGAAAGCTAATCCTGTATTTCTTTCAGCTTGTGCTATGAAATGGAATCAACTTCAAAATGAAAATGCACCTTTGCGTGCAATGTTAAATGGTAAATTGCAAAGCGTTTCAGAAGATATATATGATAGTTTCATTCTTCGTGAAATTGCGGAACAGCCAGAGCAATTCAAAATGGCTATTGTCATAGGTAATGTTTTAGGAAAATATCAACTTGGAATTAGTGATGTATGGATTTCCAATCGCATTGATAAAATGCTTGAAGATGGTGTGTTGGAAATTATACAGGACGCACCAAAGGGAGAAACAAATTATCGCCGAATATTAAGAAAACGAATGAAGTAATAACCACAGCACAAACCGCTGCTACATGGAATCCAACAAACCATGCAACAGCGGTTTTCCTTTACCGTTTTTTCCTCTGGTTGATAGGCGTTCCCGTTTTCTTTGATTTTTGGAGAATCCGAATAAGCCAGCGAAATTCTTCATCTGACAGATTTTTATAGTTGATACCGAGCTGCTTGCAGTAAAGCACTGCCAGTTTTTCCAAACGGCTGCCCTTGAAATTTTCGACCGCTTCCAGATTTTCTTTCAGTTCATTGGCAACAGTGGTCTGGGGCGCACTCTCACTATCCTTTTTATGGGTTTCCCGAATATCCCGGATAATCAGGTTTAGGTCATCCAGAACCATGTGGCTGAAATATTCATCATCACTGATATGGGCGGCTTGCAGCACTTTCAAATGGGGGTCATCTTCGCCAGGGCGATACCGTTCTATGATTTCATGTCGGACAGTATCGACAAGGGTGTTGAGGTTTTGAATCTGCATGGTGGCAATCCCATCCACATAAATCTCAATGTCCGCAAGAAACTTGATAAAGTCCTTATGGGTGGCAAGTTCGCAGAGCAGACGGTTGTTGATCCGACCGCTTTTCAGAAGTGCAACCATTTCATCGTTCAAATGCAGCTCCGTCAGTGGCGTGTTGATCTGCTCCCTGTTCTCTGTCCGGCACAGCAGATAATCGACGGAAACCCCATAGAAGTCTGCCAGCGTGATAAGGTTGCCATGATTGATTTCCTTAAAATCTTCTTTTTCATAACTGCCAAGGGCTGATTTAGAAATACCCGTTAGTTTTGATAGTTCTTCCAGATTTAAGCCTTTGTCCTTGCGGAGTTCCCAAAGGCGTTCCTGTATGCTTGTTGCTCCTTTCATGGGCACACGCTCCTTTCCAACGGTTTCATTGCTGCCGCTTATCTGGATTATATCACACTTTCCGTAATCGTGGAAATTTCTGATTTTTACCCT
>NZ_QUGQ01000033.1:0-454 GCF_003479155.1 Blautia sp. AF19-1 | reverse complement strand
TTTATAATCCTCTTTCTCATAACTTCCAAGAGCTGATTTGGAAATACCCGTCAACTCTGACAACTCTTCCAGATTTAAGCCTTTGTCCTTGCGGAGTTCCCAAAGGCGTTCCTGTATGCTTGTCGCTCCTTTCATGGGCGCACGCTCCTTTCCGGTGGTTTGATTGCTGCCGCTTATCTGGATTATATCACACTTTCCGCAATCGTGGAAATTTCTGATTTTTACCCCTAATTCCTACTTTGTGGACATACGGCACAGGGCACAAAAATGTTCTATGATACAGGTAGTTCATCGATGGATTATTCCAATCGAATGACCAGCCTGTGTGGGATATGCTTCCCCGGCGATGTAGCGCCATGAATTTTGGCAGGGATATGGAGGAACCCTGACCAAAACGAGCGTACCAAAGGGAGCGATACGCCGCTGTGAGATTCAGGGGAGGAACGACACCGGG
>NZ_QUGQ01000032.1:0-18780 GCF_003479155.1 Blautia sp. AF19-1 | reverse complement strand
GAAATTCGCAGTGTAGTTTTGTGCAATTTTTCAAATTTGCTCATTTATAGTTAATTAAAGAAATTGAAAGGATAATGACCAATGCTATCAGAACAAGAAACATAATCGCCCAACCCATATTCTACCTCCCTTTTACTTGATTTCTTTTCTAATCATAATAAGACCGCCAACAATCAAAAGAGAAATGCACCCTATGAAATAGAATGGTAAATGCTCAATAATACCCATTGTGCGACAAGAGCTGAAATTCATCCAATAGTACATAGGATTTCCATATACAAAAAATTTTAAGGGTATTGAAACCGTCTCCATATCACTCCATAGCATTAAGTAAACAGACGCTCCACTGAATACATATAAGCAGCAAATCCCTGTTACAATCCCTGTATTTTGAATAACGACACATAAAAAAATAGAAATGCTTTCTAATGCTAATAAAACCGTTCCGCAAGCAAGAGCCCATCCCAAAAGGTTTATTACTTCACTCGCAGTTGGAATGTAACCGGATTGTATGATTTCAATAACGAAAAATGTAGCTACAAAAATCAGATACGTTATCAGAGACACCACCAATATTGTAATCGCTTTGGTGTAGTAGAGAATAGTTCGTTTAGTGCCGTATGCAACAGATAATTTGATTGTACCCGTATTATATTCTTTTGTAAAAAATATGGTTGCAAATAAAATGCCAATAATCCAGAAAAAGGCTGTATATGCAAGAGATGAGCGGGCAACAGTTTGAAACGTTGGTATTTCACTAGATAGATAACACTTAGCTTGAAATCCGATTACACTTTCTGTTCCATCTCCGGCTCCAAAAAAAGTCATGTCACCAAGTGCAAAAGAGACCATTATAACCGCCGCACATACGCCTAATATAGTTATCAATATCTTTGAGTGACGCAATTTATAAAATTCAGCTTTAAAATGGTTAATCATTTTGGCACCCTCCTATCAAATTAGTGTAATAAGTTTCAAGACTATCTCCAGATTGTGCTAACTGATAAATCGTAATGTTATTTGCACTTAGCAACGCTGATACTTTTCCGGCATTTTCAACATAATCATATAGATGAATACTTTTGTCTGGCATAACAGAAAAATTTGAAGTATTCAGTTTGCTTTCCAATAAAACACTAGCAGCAGCTACATCATTCACTTGCAACAACAAATGCTTTTTGCAGCGTTTGTCTAACTCTGTAGCGGTAATTTCCTGTAAAAGTTTCCCCTCATGTAAGATACCATATCTATTTGCTAATTGATGAAGTTCCGTGAGAATGTGACTTGAAATCAAAATAGTGATTCCACGTTCTTTATTTAGTCTTTTGAGTAAGTTTCTTAATTCGATAATTCCAGTAGGGTCTAGTCCGTTAATTGGTTCATCTAGTACGAGAAATTCAGGATTCCCAAGCAAAGCGATTGCGAGAGCTAGTCTCTGCCGCATACCCAAAGAGAAATCTTTTGCTTTTTTCTTTCCGGTATCTTTCAAACCAACTAATGCTAAAGCATTATCAATGCAACCTTTTCCTGGAATACCGCGTTGCAAACGTTGTACCTCCAAATTTTCATAGGCTGTCATATCAAGATAAAGAGAAGGGCTCTCAATAATACAGCCAATGCGCTCACGCTGCTTTGCAAGTTTCTTATTGCTTTCACCGAATAAAGCAATTTTGCCAGTAGTAGGTTCTGCCAGTCCGGTTAGTAAACGAATCATTGTTGTTTTACCGGCACCGTTTTCTCCGATAAACCCATAAATATCTCCTTGCATTACAGACATAGATACTTGATTTAGGGCTAGTGTATTGCGATACTTTTTTGTGATGTTGATAGCTTCAAAAACTGTTACGTTCATTTTTTCACAGCTCCTTTCTTGTTATTTAGTATCGCAGACAATTCCTTGAATAATCTAAAGGTAAAGCTAAAGATTATCTAAAGCTCACTTTGCAAATCGGTAACCCAAGCCCCATATGGTCTTAATTCGGCAGCCTTCGCCCTTTAATTTTTTTCGTAAGTTACTTATATGTGTGTTAATGACATCATTATCCCTTGCAAATGGTTCTTGCCAAATACTTTCATAAAGATTTTGCTTAGAAAAAACTTTATCAGGATATTTCGCCAGTAGTTCTACAAGTTGATACTCTTTTGCTGTAAGCACAATAATTTCGTCTGCAACAGTAACTATTTTTGAAGATGTATTAATGGAAAGTTCTCCAAAGGTCAAACAAAGATGGGGAGTATCTTTTTGACTTCTTAGCAAATTGCGTTCAATTCGCGCTAGTAATTCGTCCAAATCAAACGGCTTTGTTAAATAGTCATCAGCACCCAAGCGTAGCAGTTCGACTTTGTTGAATGTTAAACTTTTTGCAGAAACAACAATTACAGGTACATCTGAAAATTTTCTGATATTTCTAATTAATTCATCTCCACTGATAAAAGGAAGCATTAAATCTAAAATAATTAAATCTGGGGATAATTCTTTTATGCGTTCAATCGCATTTGCACCAGTAAGTGTGAAGAAGACTTGATAATTGTACTTTTCCAGATGGTCTTTTATCATAACGCAAATTTCTTTATCATCTTCGATAATTAAAACATTATTCATGTTGAAACTCCTTTCTGCGTCTATCAGTTGGCTTTTCCACGTCTTTTGGTATCAGCCACATACTACCAAATTTTGAAACGCCCGGTATGCGCTCCCCCTCACAAAGTTTCTGCACCCGTCTTTCTGAAATGCCCCATTTGCCCGCTGCTTCTGCACAAGACATATATTCCATAAGCCACCCGTCCTTTCTTCAAAGTTTATCAGTATAATTATATACGGTATGGCGAATAATAGCAAGTGCGGAAATAGGCATTATTTAGGTTCGTTATAGGAAGTATATAGACATATCCAAGAAGAAAGGGGAACAGTAAAATGTAACTGGGTGAATGAATATGGCAAAAAGACCAGTAGAAAAGTACGACTTCAAGGCTTTTGGGCAAGCAATAAAGAACGCGCGGAAAGAGCGCAAAGAGAGCCGCAAGAAAGTAAGCGACGAAATGTATATTTCCCCGCGTTACCTTGCAAACATTGAGAACAACGGGCAGCACCCAAGTTTACAGATTTTCTTTGAGCTTATGCTGCGCTATCATATATCCGTAGACCAGTTTCTTTTAGATACGCAGCCGGAGAAAGACACAAAGCGGCGGCAGCTTGACGCGCTTCTTGATGATATGAGCGATACAGGAATACGGATTGTTACCGCGACGGCGAAAGAAATTGCAGAAGTCGAAAACGAAAACTAAATAGGCTTTAGGAAGCGTTGTAATCTTTTTGAGATTGCAGCGTTTTTCTTTTGTGTAAGTTTGGCAAAACGGGGCTTTCCGTTGTAGTAAGGATTAAGAAAAAACTTTCGTAGCAAGCATAGGAAGCGGGTACCCACTTCCGTATTTTCGCCCTCCTGCGCTGCGGCACGTCGGTTGAAAATGGCTTGTTGGGAAGTGTCCCAAACCCTCGGAATGGAAAGGAGCGAAAGCATGGACGGACGCAAAAGAACGGTACAAATCAAATTCAGAGTAACAGAAGCAGAACGGGATTTAATTCTTGAAAAAATGAAGCTCGTCCCCACCCGGAACATGGCGGCATATCTTAGGAAGATTGCCATTGACGGATACATTATCCAAGTAGACCACACCGACATAAAAGCCATGACAGCGGAGATACAGAAAATCGGTGTCAACGTCAACCAGATTGCAAAGCGCGTAAACAGTACGGGCAGCGTCTACCAAGAGGACATAGAGGAAATAAAGGGGGTGCTTGCGGAGATATGGCGGTTACAAAGATTAAGCCTATTAAAAGCACGTTGAGCAAAGCCCTTGACTATATCCAAAATCCCGATAAGACGGACGGGAAAATGCTTGTGTCCTCTTTTGGCTGCTCCTATGAAACGGCAGACATTGAATTTGAATATACCTTGTCGCAAGCTCTCCAAAAGGGCAACAATTTAGCCTTTCATCTGATACAGTCCTTTGAGCCGGGGGAAGTGGATTATGAAACCGCCCACAAAATCGGAAAGCAGCTTGCCGACGCGGTAACAAAAGGGCAGCATGAGTATGTATTGACGACGCACATTGACAAAGGACACGTCCATAATCACATTATTTTCTGCGCGGTCAATTTTGTAGACCACCACAAGTATAATTCCAATAAGCGTAGTTATTACGGCATACGGAACATGAGCGACAGGCTGTGCCGGGAAAACGGCTTATCCGTCATTGTCCCGAAAAAGGGAAACAAGGGAAAGAGCTATGCAGAGTATCAAGAGGAAAAAACGGGAACCAGTCGGAAAGGCAAGCTGAAAATCGCCGTTGACGCACTCATTCCCCAAGTGTCCAGTTTTGAGGAATTGTTACAACGGCTGCAAGCTGCGGGCTATGAGATAAAGCCGGGAAAATATGTGTCCTGCCGCGCTCCCGGACAGGAACGCTTTACCCGTCTTAAAACCCTCGGCGCAGACTATACAGAGGAAGCCATAAGGGAACGCATAGAGGGCAAACGCGCCCGCGCTGCGAAAGCTCCCCGCGCAGATCGCGGCGGCGTTAGCCTGCTGATTGACATTGAAAACAGTATCAAGGCGGCGCAGAGCAAAGGCTATGAACACTGGGCGAAAATCCACAATCTGAAACAGGCAGCTAAGACCATGAATTTCTTGACGGAGAATAAGATTGAACAGTACGCGGATTTAGTCAGCCGGATTGAGGAAGTGGCGGCAGAAAGCGAACAGGCGGCAGACGTATTAAAGGGCGTTGAAAAGCGGCTTGCAGATATGGCGGTGCTGATGAAGCACGTCGCCACTTATCAAAAGACAAAGCCTGTCTATGACGCATACCGCAAGGCAAAGAACAAAGAGCGATACCGCGCCGGACATGAGCGCGATATTATCCTCCATGAAGCTGCGGCAAAGGCACTCAAAACGGCGGGCATTACAAAGCTCCCCAATCCCGCCACGCTGCAAAAGGAATATGAAGCACTCCAAGCGCAGAAAGAAGCCCTTTACGCCGATTATGGCAAGCTGAAAAAGAAAGTCCGGGAATATGACGTTATCAAGCAGAACATAGACAGCATTTTGCAGACAGGAAAGCAGCCGGAACGGGGCAAGGAAACAGAGCGCGGATAAACAGGCGCAAAAAAAGACAGGACGCGGAAAGCCAGTAATGACCTCCCGCGCCCTGTCTTTTTGTGGGTGCTGATTTTGGTATGTTACGCAGTAGAAAGCTGTTTTTAAGGGAAAAGGTATTCTGTATCGCCTAAGTGATTTTCACGCGCTGCAAGCCCTGTAAATCAAGGCTATTTTCGCCCTTATCGCGTAACAAGGGCGCGTCGTTTTCTCATGCGCTCCGCTGCCTGTCTGTTCGTGATACGCTTGCGGCAGTCCGGGCAGTATTTGACGCTGTTTGACTTTGATACAAAGAACGTGCCGCATACAGTACAACGCTTTTTATCCTCGGTCTTAAAAAGCTCGGCATACAGGAGCTTATCAAGGGGAAGTACGGCAATCCGAAACCATTTGCAAAGCAGCGAATAAGAGATAAGCTGCGGGCATACGCACTCGTCCCCGTCGTCAAGCAAAATACAGTGTCCGTTATCGCAGTTGCAGCACTCCCGGCGCACAAGGGAATTGACTTTCCGGCTCTGGGGCGGCGAAAGCCGCTTAATGCTGCTCATACTTCCTCTGCGGCGTAAATGGTAAGCTCCGCAAATTCTTCCTCGGTCAGCGCGTCCACTTTGGAAAGGGCGCGCTTCGCCAGTTCCCGCATATCCGCGTCCATGTAAGGCAGCGCGGCGTTGATGTTCTCCGTAAGCTGCGCCTTGCTTCCCTCATGGTAAATGCTCAAAAGGTTTGTTTCCTCAACGGTAAATCTGTTCATGCTCATACCTCCAAATCGTGATTTTTTGTTTTCGCTGCGGCTTTCTTCTGTGCCTTTTCCTTATCCGCTTTAAGCTGCGCCCGGATAGAGGGCTTCTTTTCCGGCTTGCCCTTGCCGCGCTCCTTATCGGCTTTGACCGCGTTAGCCAGGTCAACAAGGGAAATCGTTTCTCCCGCCTTAACCTTTGCTTCCAGTTCGTCAACGGTCGGCGTATTGTTGATAATCCCGTCAATCATGTTTTCGTTTTGCTCGGTGGTCTGCTCGGCAGCTTTCAAGGGATTTTCCCGCTGCTCGGCTGCTATGGCAAACGCCCGCGTACCATTTCCCATGACTAAATATTTTCCGTCGTCGGATTGATGGTGAAAGCCATATCCGGCGGCTTCCATTTGTTCGCGGCTCATATCGGTTACATAGAAAGTACCGCGCGGCGTTTTGATTGTTTCGCCTGTTTCCAACTCGTCGGGCGTAAGCTGCTTCTGCTCCTGTAAAAACTCCGGCACATTCTTATAGCCGAAGCTGTCTACATAGTGGGCGGCGTCCTGCCCGTTCTGATGAAGCACCACCACGTCGGAAACGGAAAGGCTGTGTCCCTTAAAGTCTTTGGGGTGGTCGATATTGAAACGGGTATAAATATCTTCAAGGGAAGTCCCCGGCGTAAGCTCTGCGGAATAGACAAGCTCATAGTTCGCCTTATCAACCACATTTCCCGTCGCCTGCAGGCGGTCGTATGGCTCAAAGCGCAAGTCCCGCGTTTCGTCGCCATGCTTTAGCTGATAAATGGAAAAGGTGCCTTTGTCCTGTTCGGCGGTCTTAGCGGTTTCCTGTGCCTTTGCGTAAAGCTCCTTGACCTGTCCCTCGGTCAGTTCGCCGCTTTTGAGTTGCCCCATAAGCTCGCGGCATTTCTGGGGCGTTCCTGTGAAAAGTACCGCGCCCATTTTTGCCCGCCCGTTTTCCTGCGTTACATAGGCTTGCAGCAGATAGGCGTTCTCTTTCCTGTCGCTGTAAGGATTGCGGCGCACCCGGTAAACTGTTTCCGGGATAAAGGCTGCTTTTTCCTGTGCGGAGGCTTCCTGTTTCGGCTGCTCCGGCGCGGCGTTTTCCTCTTTGTCCGGCTGCTCCTGTCCGGCAGTCTGCTCCTTATCCTGCGCCTTTGAAAGCTCCGCTAATGTTTCGTCAATGGAATTGATAATCTCGGCGGCTGCGCTGCGGATTGTTTCAAGGGAGCTTTTCAGTTCGGAAAGCTCGCGGCCGCTGCTCCACCCGGCGACGTACCCAAAGGAATAGTCTGACGTATCAAGCCCGTAGTGTTGGCAGACGGTATAAGCGACGCTTTCCGCTTCGACTTCGCGGGTACGCCTGTCAATATGGGGCTGCTGTTCGTTCTCCGGCGCGTTCAAATCTATATCGTGCAGCTTTGCGTGTGCGATTTCATGTATCGCCGTTTTCAAGGTTTGAATCTCGCTCATGCCCTCGTCAATGGCAATGCGCTTGTCCTCCAAATGGTAGTAACCATGAGAGCTACCCGGTATCTGCTCAAAGCCAATAGGAACGGGGGAAGTCTTTTCAAGGGCAGCGAAAAAATCCCTGTAACGCTCCACGTCGCCCGTCAGTTCATTTACGGCAATGTCGGGAAGCTCGCGCCCCTCGGTCTGCGACACGTCAAAGACAGACACTACCTTATAAGCGGGTATCGTGATTTCCTTTTCCTCCGTAACCGGCTTCCCGTCTTTCCCAATGATAGGCTGCTGCGTGTGGGGGTCGATTTTCTTCATTTCCTGTTTGACTTTGTAAGGCGACGGGGCAATGATTTTAATTCCTTTTTGCCCTTTTATCACGTTTCGCCCAAAATTATTTTTCCATGCGGAAAAGCCCGCAACAAGGGAAGCGTCCGGCTTCTGCATGGCGATAAGCAGCGTATTGTTAAAGCTGTAATTATGAAATTTTGACATGACGCGCAGATATTCCCGGTAACGCTCGCTGTCAAAGAGTTCCGTTATTCCCTGTTCCAGACGGTCGGTAATCTCTTTCAATTTCTCTGCGGGTTTTTCGCTCGTCAGCACAATAGGGATAACCGGGCGCGGCTCCTGCGGCTGCTCTATGGTCTGCACTGTTTTCTGTCCCGGTGCGGCTGCGTCCATTTCTACCTTTGACGGGTCGGGGCGGTGCGGCTGCGGGAAGCTCATAACGCGGTATTCCCTCGGTATGTCGCTTTCTCTGCCGTTGTACCACTCCGTAAAGGTGTTCTTGTTGTTGTAGATATAGCCCTGTTCGGTAAAGCGTCCTCCGTCATTGATAGCAGCGTCCCGCCCGTAATCCTCATACATGAAATACTTTTTTGCTTCTTCGGG
This sequence comes from Blautia sp. AF19-1, assembly GCF_003479155.1. Lineage (NCBI taxonomy): Bacteria > Bacillati > Bacillota > Clostridia > Lachnospirales > Lachnospiraceae > Blautia > Blautia sp. AF19-1. The sequence continues at coordinate 10,525 of NZ_QUGQ01000032.1, read as the reverse complement.
CAGTTCTAATTCGTCCAGTTCGTCGATAAGGTAATAGCCGTAATCTTCTTCGTTCTGTACGGTGGGATAAAGCCAGTAGCAGTCAAGATTTTGTGCAAGGTTGATAAGGTCTTTGACACTTCCGGCACGTTCCCCAAGAGCTACCGCCGCCGTAAACTTGTCCCTGTCCTCGTCGCGCTGCATGGCAAGCAGATTGCCTAAGTAGTTCAGTTCGTCAAGCCCTGCGCTCTGGATAACGGGAAGCGGCACGTCAAAGGGCTGCTGCTCGGTGTTTGCAAAGCCGTTGATAAAGAAGTCCTGCGGGTTATCCGCAGTAATGCCGACGCGCTGCATAGCTTCGTGAAGCTGCTCCTTTGTGGTCGGCATGGAAAGCCACACGCCGCCCGGTTCGCTTGTTTCAAAGCGGGTGCGGCTGTCGATAAGAATGGAAAATTGTTCGCTCATGTATTCGCTCCTTTCTGAAATGGCAGCGTAGACGCTGCGCGTTGGTGGTTACGCTCCTAAATACAACGCGCCGCCTGTTCTGCCAAAGATTTTGAAAAATTGCAGAGGGTTTGGGAAACTTCCCAACAAGAAAAATCCCCCGCAATCGTCGGCAGACGAAAACGGGGGATTTACGGAAGTGGGTACCCGCTTCCTATGCTTGCTATTCAAGTTCTTTGTTCTTTGAAATGGTTACTTTGTAATTCACATATTTACCGCCCGTGTCGGCTAAAAGTACCGTTCCGTCGTAGGTTTTGCCCGTTTTCGGAGAGTACAGTTTTTTAACTGTTGCCTTGCCGGATTTAAGAAGTGCTGCGGCAATCTTCGGGGTAAAGGCGGTTTTTCGTTCCTCAAAGAAGCGGTCATTTTTCCACATGGTAAAGCCGCACTCTTTGTTGGAACAGTAGTAGTTTTTCTTTCCCTCATAGACCAGGGACTTGCAGCGGGGACACTTCCCAAGCTCTGTTTTTTCTGTCTTGAAAAGCTCTTGTTTCTCACCCAACACGGAAGCATAGGTTTTTACAAGCTCCTGCGTCATTGCTTCGATACCCTGCATGAAAGCGGCAGGGTCAGCGTTACCCTTTGCAATCTGCGTCAGATTGTTTTCCCATGCAGCCGTAAGCTGCGGAGAAGTTAAGCTGTCCGGCAGGACGCACACAAGGTTTGTGCCGTCTTTGGTAGGAAGTAGCTGCTTGCCCTTGCGCTCGATAAAGCCGCCTTTTACTAACTTTTCAATGACAGCGGCGCGGGTAGCGGGCGTCCCAAGCCCCCGGCGTTCTGCGTCCGGGTCGGTGTCCTCATTCCCAGCGCGTTCCATAGCAGAAAGTAAGGACGCTTCATTGTGGGGCTTCGGCGGCGTCGTTTCATGCTCCGTAACCTTTGCAGCAGGGTTTTCAAAGGTCTGTCCCTCGGTAAAGTCCGGCACATCTAAAACAAGTTCGTTTTCGTCGTCGCTGTCCGGCTTCTTTTTGAGGGTCACCCGGTAAAGCCGTTCCATGTCTTTCCACCCGGCAGCGATTACCGCCTTTCCCTTTGCCGTAAATTCATGGTCGGCGCAGGAGAAAACCGCCGTTACCGCTTCAAAACTGTACGGCTCGGCGGTCGCCATAAGCAGACGCGCCCCGGCAAGGGTAAGGATATTGCGCTCGCTTTCCGGCAGCGCGGTAAGGTCAGCCTTTGCAAGCTCCATAGTGGGAATGATTGCGTGGTGGTCTGATACCTTTTTGCTGTTCAGAACGCGGGAAACTTCCGGCGTAAAGGAAATGCCCGCCATAAAGGGCAGCTTCCCGCATAGCAGCGCGATAATGCCCGTCGCTGTTTCTCCCATGTCATCGGTCAGAAATGCGCTGTCCGTTCTCGGATAGGTCAAGAGCTTCTTTTCATAGAGGGTCTGTGCAAGGTCAAGGGTCTGCTTTGCCGTGTACCCGTAAATACGGTTTGTTTCCCGCTGTAAACTGGTAAGGTCAAAGAGCTTCGGCGGGGCAATGGTTTTCTTTTCTTTCACAAGGGAAGTACAGACAGCCGCCGACGCTTCGCAGGCTGCTTTCAGTTTGCCCGCTTCATCAGCGGCGCAGATCTTCGCGCTTGCCGCTTCTGCGCCGGGGAGCATAAGGCGCACATGATAGTAGGTTTCTTTCTTGAAGTTTGTAATGGCAGCGTCCCGGTCTACAAGCATTTTTAAGGTCGGGGTCTGCACACGTCCCACGTTCAAGGTCTTTCCATACAGGCAGGAGAAAAGGCGGGTCGCATTGATACCGATAAGCCAGTCAGCCTTTGCCCTGCATAGTGCGGAATGATAGAGGGTGTCATACCCGCGCCCGTCCTTCAGATGTTCAAAGCCGCTTCGAATTGCGTCCGTTTCCATAGAGGAAATCCAAAGACGGGTAAAGGGTTTCTTGCAGCCCGCCATTTCATAGACAAATCGGAAAATCAATTCTCCCTCGCGCCCCGCGTCGCAGGCGTTCACGACTTCCGAAACGTCGGCGCGGTGCATGAGGTCTTTCAAGATTTTGAATTGTTTTCCCTTGTCGGCGGCTACGGTGTACTGCCATTCCTGCGGCAGAATGGGTAAGCTGTCATAGCTCCATTTTCTGTACTGCTCCCCATAGGCGGCAGCTTCGGAAAGCTGTACCAAATGCCCGATACACCAAGAAATGATGTACTTGTCATTTTCGATATATCCGTCTTTCTTACCCGTAACGCCAAGGGCGGCGGCAACCGCCGCCCCGACGCTGGGTTTCTCACAAATCACAAGTTTCATTCTTCCTCGTCCTCCTGTTCGGTGTCTGCGATGTCAGTTTCTTCCTCCGGCTCGTCCTCGTCGTATTCGTCAAAATCGAACTCGTCAAGGTCGGTGCTGCCTTTTACGTTCTGCTTCGGTTTCATAAACTTAACGTAGTAGAGGGCTGCGCCGCCGCCAAGAAGTCCCACAACAAGGAAGATGAGAAGCCCGCCCATGCTGTTTTTGGGTTTCTCCGGCTCTGCGGGAGCTTCCGGCTCGGTGTCCTTGCCTGTGCAGTTATTGATAGTTACAGAGCAGACAGGACAGGCGGTGTTGACTTCGCCCGCCTTGCATTTCTCGGTACAGTTGCAGACAGCCGGGGGCTGTTCGGTCTGTTCCTCCCCGATAATCGCCATAAGGTCGCTTTCGTCTACTTGATTTAGGAAGTGGACGGAATTTTCCCCCTCGGCTGCCCGGTCAACGATAATGTAAAAATAGTTGCCGCCTTTGCTTTTCACGACGATAAACTGTTTATCCTCGGCAGCGTCCCCGTCGATGTCGTCCACAAGGGTCATGTTGCCCTCCGGGGTAAGGGGCTGCGGTTCGGTTTCCACGATCACGCCGCTGTCGTCGGTTTCTTCCGTCGTAGGTGTCTGTGCAAAGGCGGTAACAGAAAAGCCGCCCATGAGCATAAGGGCGGCGCAAAGTGCGGTAAGGCTTCTAAGAATTTTATTCTTCATCTGCATTGTCCTCCTGTTCCTCATAGTCTGCGGGCATAGGGGCAATGCCCGGAATACCTCCGCCCGCAAGCATAGCGGTAAGCTCCTGCGGGGTAAGGCGCATAGAGCGCACAAGCTGAACGATTTGCAGATTTTCCGCTTCGGTTTTCTGTGCTTCCAGTCCGCGCAGCCTGTTCTGATACTCCGTGATTTTCTCACGGGTCTTTTGGATTTCCTTGTCAATTCTTTCGATTTTACTCATTGCCATAAAATTTTTCTCCTTTCGATTTTCAAAAAATGTGTCAGTTCCAGTTCATCAGCCCGTACCCTTTGATACAGGCATAGTCAAGGGGATAGCTCTTAATCTTGCAGGCGTCGCCGGAATTGCCCTCCACGGTATAGACGCGGCTTTCGTCCCTGCCGATAACAAGTCCTACATGGTCTGCGCTGCCGTCTAAATCCCAGTCAAAAAAGATAGCGTCGCCGGGGGCAATGTTTTCATAGCCCCGCGCTCCCCATTGTCCGTGAGAAGTAAACCACGGAATACCCTGCGACTGGCAGGCGGCAAAGCGCGGCTCGGAAAGTCCCATTTGCCCGTAGCACCAGGACACGAAACAGGCGCACCATTCCACGCGGGAATTAAAGCCGTACCAGCTCCAATACGGATAGCCGCCCACATTTCCGACTTGCCGTTTTGCAAGGTCAACGATAGCGGTATTGCCGGGGCGCGTTCCGTTTACAAAGTCCACGCCGCTTAAATCTTCCGACGCGGAAGTGTCGGGAGAGCCGCCGCCAAAGATAAGGGGCTTGTTCCCGCTTGTCTGTAAGTACACCCGGTACATTTCCAGTTGTTCCGGGGTCAGATTGTTTTCCGCAATGGTGGATAGTGGGGTATTCGTCAGCTTGACGTTCAAGATGTAATACTCATAAGGCACTTGTACCGTGTAGGTGTCCGTATGCTCGTTGCCGTCCTCATCTGTCCATGTGTCGGTGCGTTCTTCCTCCCGGTAGCGTATTTCCACTTCCTCGGTCAGCGTCAGCTTGTATTGTTGATTGAAAATCCGCTGTAATTCGCTCTGTACCTCGGCGCAGGTGTAGCTTTGGTATTTTGCGGTCAGATAAGACGCTAATTCATGGGGATTGTGTCCGATATTTGCAAGGTCATAGCGGTACTCGTCATAGCCCGGATTGTCGCGCTCGATATTGTCAATCCTGCTTTGCAGCTCGTTTTCCAATCCTGCGTAGCTGTTTTCCACTTCCACAAGGTCGCTGTCCTCGGACGTATAGGACGTTCCAAGCACGCCGTTTAACGTGCCGGAAAACATTGCCCCACAAGAGGACAGCCCGGACATAACCATGATAAAGAGCAGTAGCACCCCGACAGCGATTGCCACACCCGCCGGGTGCCTTGCCACAAATGCTGCGGTCTGCTTCGTTTTCTCGGCGGCTTTGGCTGCCGCCTTGCGGGTGCGTTCTGCCGCGCCCTTGATACCCTTTGCGGTATTGCGGGCTTCCTTTGCATACTGCCGCTTGATTTTCTGCTTCTGCCAAAACCGGGAAATGGGGTTACTGGTTAGCTGCGGGTTCTCATGCAGGGTCTTGTGATACTGAAAGTCCATATTTGCCCGAAAAGCCGCTTTTTCTGCCTTTGCCGCTTCCCGGTAGGGTTTCAGCTTATGGTTGCGGTAGCCCTGCTTGATTTTCCGCGCCCCGTACTTCAATCCCCGTTCTGCGGCTTCCTCGCTCTTGTGTGCGCCCTCCACGCCGGAATTATCCTTTTCGACAGAATGGATTTTGTTATGTACCAAAATCCCGGCTTCCTGTGTGGGGCGGGATAGCGGGTTGTGCTTCTCCTTAAATCCGGGCGGCTTGTCCTTTTCCTCAAAGTGCAGGCGGGTCTTGCCTTTCCCGGTGGTTTCGTCAAAGGTGCGCTCTTTTACCAGTTTCTTTTCTTTGGGGATAGCTGCCTTTGCCTTATCCAAGCGGTCGGCGGCTTTATCGGATTTCTTGATATACTTTTCAAGCTCCGGGGCAGCGCGTTCCTCGTCGGTAAATTGCAGCCGGGAAGATTTCGTCCCGGCGGTAGCTTCTGCCTGTGCTTTTCGTACTGCCTTTTTACTGGCTTTTCGTGTATGGGCGTCGTCGATATGCTTCATGACGCGCTCCGTTTTGCCTGTGTCCGCTTTGGGGGCAGCTCCCGGCACATGGGGAAGCGGGCTTGTATCAGATACCGGGGGAAGCTGCATAGCGTCCTGTGCCGCCTGTTGTTCCGGGGTCTTTTGTAAATCCGCGTCCCGTATGCGGTTGCTGATACGTTCCGTGTCTCCCGTGGTCTGATTTTCTGCGATAGCCCCGTCGCGGGTCATTTTCTGCGTGATTTTATCGCGGGGCTTTAATGGGTCTTTCAAGTGTTACCACCTCCAATCCGCGCCCCTGCAAGGGCGCAATACTCGGCGTTCAGTTCAATGCCGATATAGCGGCGGTCAAGGCTTTGCGCTGCAAGCCCGGTGGTGCCGCTTCCAAAGAACGGGTCTATCACAACGCCGCCTTTCGGACAGCCCGCAAGTATGCACGTTTCCGCGAGCTTCGGGGGATAGGCGGCAAAATGCCCGCCCTTGTACGGTACGGTATTGATAAGCCAAACGTCCCGCTTGTTTCTTGTGGTCGGCATAAGGGCGTCGTCATAATAGCTGCCGCTGCGGGGCTGATTGATACCCTGTACCTTGCCCTGTCCTGGTACTTCCTCGGCGTATTTGTGTCCTGCGCTGCGCCCTTGCCTGTAGCGCGCAGCCGTTCCCGGCGCGATCGGCTCTGCAATGGCGGCAGCGTCATAGTAATATTTCTTTGATTTCGTCAGTAAAAAGATATGCTCATAGCAGCGGCTCGGTCGGTCGCGGCAGCTTTCCGGCATAGGGTTTTCTTTCAGCCAGATAATATCGCTGCGTAAATACCACCCGTCAGAGCGCAGGGCAAAGGCAAGAAGCCACGGAATACCGATTAAATCCTTTTGCTTGCAGCCCGCTTTCATGCCGCTGCCGCAGTATGTGTCTGCGATATTCAGCCAAAATGTCCCGTCGTCTTTGAGTACCCGGCGCAGCTCCCGGAACACTTCCACAAGCCGCCCGATATACTGCTCCGGCGTGTCCTCACGTCCAATCTGCGCGTCAAGCCCGTAGTCCCTTAGTCCATAGTAAGGCGGGCTTGTGACGCAGCAGTTCACGCTTTCGCTCGGAAGCTCCCGCAGGGCATAGAGGGCGTCGCGGTTGATGATTACGTCTGTTTTCATGGCTTGCTCACTTCCTCCGGCTTTGTCGTAAGCAGACAGTAAAGCTCGGTGTCCGTCGGGAAGCGGTCAATGAACGGCAGCACCACATTCCCGTAAAAGATAAGCCCCTCGCCCGCTTCGGTGTGGGTTACATACTTCATCTGCTGCGGGGAGATGTTAAGCTGCTTTGCAAGGATAGCCCGGTCGCCCTGTGCCTGATTGAGCATGAGGACAAAATCGGAGTTTTCAAAGATATTCTCGACTTCGCGGCTGCTTAAAAGGTCTTTGACGTTCTGTGTGATAGCCGTCGGTATGCCGCCCCATTTACGAAAACGCTTCCAAATCTCCACAGAATAGGCTGCGGTCTGTTCCTCTTTCAAAAGCAAATGAAATTCGTCCATATAGTAACGGGTTGCCTTTTTCTCGGCGCGGTTGACGGTCACGCGGTTCCACACCTGGTCTTGCACAATGAGCATACCTAATTTTTTGAGCTGCTTTCCAAGCTGCTTAATATCAAAGCAGACAAGACGGTTTGAAAGCTCCACGTTGGTACGGTGGTTAAAGACGTTCAGAGAGCCGGAAACATAAAGCTCCAATGCCGCCGCAATGCGGGCAGCTTCCGGCTCCGGCTGTTTCAGCAGTTCGTTGTAGAGGTCGCCCAAAATCGGCATTTTTGCCGGGTCGGGGTCTGCAAGGAAAGGTCGGTACACATTCCTAACGGCGCGGTCAATGACGGTCTTTTCCACGGGCTGCAAGCCCTCTTTGCCGCCGATAACAAGCTCGCAGAGGGAAAGGATAAAGTCGGATTTCAAGGCAAGCGGGTTGTCGTCCTCGGAGTAGTTGAGGTTAATATCCATAGGGTTCACATACTGGGGCTTGCCGTCCATGCCTTTTCCGGCAGGCGACAGACGTATCACTTGCCCGCCCAAACGCTGCACAAGGGAAAAATATTCTGCTTCCGGGTCGCAGATAATAATATCGTCGTCGGTAATGAGAAAGGCGTTTGTCATTTCCCGTTTTGCCGCAAAGGATTTACCGCTTCCCGGTGTTCCAAGAATAAGCCCGTTGGGATTTTTCAGTTGCTTGCGGTCGCAGAGTATCATGTTGTTACTAAGGGCATTTAAGCCGTAGTAAAGGGCTGCACCCCTTTGGAAAAGCTCCTGCGTGATGAACGGGATAAAAATAGCGGTGCTACTGGTCGTAAGCCCTCTTTGAATGGGGATAAGGTTCTCCCCAAGAGGAATAGAGGACATAAAGCCCGCTTCCTGCAAATAGTCAAGGCGGGTCAGAGCGCAGTTGTTTTTCTGTGCAAAGCCCGCCGTAGCAAATACGTCATTATCTAGTTTCCGTTTTGTGTCTGCCATGTTTACCACAAGGAACGTCAGCAGAAACATTCGCTCGTTGCGGCTCTGTAAATCCTGCAACAGATTTTTTGCTTCGCTGCCGAAAGTAGCAAGGTCGGACGGAATTATATCCATGTCATACCCGCTGCGTACCGCTTTTTTCTGTTCCTCAATCTTCATCTTGTCGAGGTCGGTTATCTTGCGCTTGATAGTCTTGATTGCTTCGCTCTGGTCGATACTGCGGATATGCATATTGACGATTATCCCGTTTTCAAGGTCGAGAATGTCCGAAAGCATACGGTCATTCAGCTCCGGCGCAAGGATTTCAAGGAACGATACCGCACCAAGTTTTCGCCCCATGCGGAACGTGCGCCCGTCGCCAAAACGGAACGAGGACGGGGCGATAAAGTCCTTTGTAGAAAGCCCCGACGGCACAAGCCAGTCCCAAGAGAAGCGGAACGGCTCGCCCTCCGGGTGGAAAATCCCATGCAGGACGTTCAAGCGTTCCTGTCCGTTCATGGGGCGGGCGGTTACACCAAGCACCTTAAAATTATTCAGTACATCGGTTTCGATACGGGAAAGGCGGGCTTTTGCCGCCGCAAGATTGTCCGCTTCAATGGAAAAGGTAATGTACTTGCACTTTTCCAGTCCGTTGTTGCCTTTTTCAAGCTGATTTTTCAGCATATCCGCGTACTCCCTGCGGATAGAGTTAAAAGCGTCGTCCTGTGCCGGAATTTCGATAGCCGCCTGTGCCTTTTCCTTTCTTGCGCCCTGATTGATGAAAGAGAGCTGCACCGAAACGGAAGCGTCAAAGTAGTTGAGAAAATCGCACCAGTTTTCAAAAATGGCGGTCTTATCATCTGCCTGTGCAAGCTGATAGTTAATATCTTCAAAGACAAGGCTTTTACTGTATTTCTTTTCCGTTACCCTGCAAATCCCGTCCGGGTACATCTGCAAGTAGGGAATGGTCTGCTGCGCGGTGTGGGGCTTCCCGTCGCCCTTTGCCGCCTGTATCACGGCGGCGATTTCTTTCTTTTCTGCGCGGGTCAGCTTACGCTTCACGGGATTTTTTACCGCGCGGGTCATGGTTTTTCGTTCTGCCATTGACAATAGCCGATACCTCCTTTTCCAGTTTTCGTTGTTTTTCTATGACGGCATAAAAATTTTCCGTCTGATAGGGGCGTTCCTTTGGTCGGATAAACTTTGTCTGAATGACGTTCTTTATCACGACTTCAAGGGGCTGCCCGTGTTTTTCATACATTGCCAAGAGGAAGCAGGGAAGCATAACGACAATCATTGCAAATGCCGCCATGCTTGTTCCCGCGCTGTCTTTGAGCAAAAAGAAAAGCGGTAGTCCCATAGCGAGGGCTGCCGCAAAACATATAATCTGCCGCTTTGTCAGATTAAAAGCGACTTTTGTTTTGATTTTTGATAAGTCTTTGGGTACGGGTACATACGCCAAGTGAAAACCTCCTTTCGGTCTTTAATGGGCGTTAAAGATTGACTTCGCAAGTGTGCCTGTTTTGAATAGGGAGAAGCACAAAATCACGGTGTAGGCTGCAAGGGAGAAAATCGCGCTGTGCAGGTTGTCCGCTACAATCATGCTGCCAACCAAAACCGCATAAATGCCGACGCATATCATTATGAGGAAGCCTTGAAAACCGAGGGCGAACAGGGCTTTTAAGTAGTTGTTGCCTATCTGCCCCCACTCTCTGTTGGTCATAGTTGCAAACGGGATAGGCGATACCGAACAGTAAAGGTAAATTTCTATCATTCTGCCGTACAGGATAACCGTGATAAGCACCGACATGATTTTCATGCAAAGGCTCACAAGGCTTGTTTCCATAACGAGCATAAGCAGTTCGGGGATTTCCATAGCGTCAAGTCCGGCTTGCATGGACGAGAGGGCGGCGTCAACGTCGATATTCGTATCGCCGCCGATCACGCCCGCCGCGCCGGAAACAACGTGCTGCGCCATATCGAACACCGCCATAGTGATAGTAAAGGTGTGGGTAACGAGATACACCGCTACCCACGCCTTGAAAAACCACTTAAAGAACATGAACGTGTCAATATCGTGCATATTGTTCTTTTCCGTTACCATGCTGATAAGCTCCACGCATAGAACGTAGGTAATAACAAGCCCCGCAATGGGTACAATCACATTTTCCGACAAGCTCTGTATCATGGAAAATATGCCTGCGTTCCACCCCTGCGGGGTTTGTCCTACCTCTGCGGCGATAGTTCCGACTTTTTCGTTTACGTCCCCGAACATAGTTGACAGATTACCGTTAATGGCTCCAATGAGGATTTCCTTTATCCATTCGTTAATCGCGTCAAGTATGCTCTGCATAGGCTAACCCCGCCGCTTAACCGAACAGTCCGGCAAGCAGAGGTACGAGGGTGCCGCCGATAAGGGCAACGCCGCCGCCCGCCATGAGCTGTTTTATCCCCAATTAGGTGTAAAACTCTGCTCGATGGCGGGCGGCGGCGT
>NZ_QUGQ01000031.1:0-22391 GCF_003479155.1 Blautia sp. AF19-1 | reverse complement strand
GCGAGCAGTAACAATAGCCCTTTGGAGGGCTAATAATAAACCACCAGTTGAACAGGTGGTTGCTAACTAGAATGTAGGAAACATTGTTTTTCGGCAGAAATACATTTACGGAGCTTCATTTCCTGCTTATGATGTTTGGCATATATCCCATAGTAGCGAAGCATTTTAAAATGTTTTTCGGAGATGTGGACAATGAGTTTTTGAATGAAGTTCAAAGCAGGAATGGTTTCAGTAACAGTTTTATTGTCTTCGTGTCTGGTGTAATGAAAGGTTACATTTTTGCCGTCATAAGTATCAATACGCGATGTGGCAATAACAGGTCTGCCGAGGTATCGGCTGATGTATTTAATGGTGATATCAGGAGTGCAAAGATTTGGCTTTGCACGGACATAAAAGCCGTCAGCGTGTTTCGTGTACATTTCATTTTTGACTTTGCGAAAAGTCGGACCAATGCGGGAGGTAAGTCGTTCAAGCAGGACTTTGCGGAAAGCATTACGAAGGAAACTGTAATCAAAGTGTTTGACAGGACGCCAAGGAGTGATGTTACCAGCCCCACCCTCGGAGATGAGATCGTGGATATGAGGATTCCATTTTAAATCACGCCCAAAAGTGTGAAGAATACAGATAAGCCCAGGAGTAAAGTTTTCGGTTTTATTCATTTTGGAAAACATGCGTAAAACAACATCACGAACAGAATGAAATAAACAATCTAAGAGAGTCCTGTCTTCGAGAAAATAAACGCGAAGTTCCGCTGGGATAGTGAAAACACAATGGCGATGAACGCAAGAAACAAGCTTACAGGACATATGAAAAGAACGAAGCTGGTTGTATTTGTTTCCGCAGGAAGGGCAAAAACGGCTTTTACAGCGAAAGGGAACAAATTTAAGATTTCCACAGTGAGGACAGCCATACATGGCACCACCGTAAGAAGGGTCACCACAATGAATCATCTTGTTGACATTTTCAATGACAGCAGGACGAGGATGGAGTTCATAATAATCGGTAAAGATGGATTGTAATATATTCATAATAGAATTTTACAATAAAGAAGGAGATAAGAAAACCCCTTCCCCTCATGAATGAGGGGTTAGGGGAGTTGAGAGTGTCGCAGACACTTTTTTATTGTGGGAGAAGCCTTGACCGCGGTCTTTGCTGAAGATGCATTGCTGGGCAAAATCAAGGCAAGCCCTCTTGGCTGTATGGACAATTTGAGGCAGAACGATTGGTTCGGCTTTTTTGGGGAGACTGCGTTTTTACCGGCTCCCGTTACAGCTCTTCGTACTTGGGCAGCGACTTTACGGTGCCGCCTTCCATGGCGCTTTCGTGGGCCAGGAGACCAACGCCGGTCCAGTAGGCCGCATCGATATCGGAGGGGAAGGGAGTTCTGTCTTCCAGAATGCTGGTAACGAACTCATGGACCAGATGCGGATGGGAACCGCCATGACCGCCGCCCTGCTTGAAGGACAGATGGGGATTGACCTCGTCATAGGCCACTTCGTAGGTAAACCGGCCAATGACGTCCGGAAGCAGATGGGCATAATCGGGGACCTGAACGTATTCCTCATCGATCTTGCCGCCGCGGTTCTCGTTCTCCCAAACCAGATCCCGGCTGAACATCACATGTTTGTCGCCGTTGAGCTGATCCCACTCAAAGGACTTGTTTTCACCATAGATATTAAAGCATTCGCTGTAGCCACGGGCGACATGGTACAGGAAGCGCTCCATTTCAACGGTCGTCTCGCCATCCTCCAAGGCCACCAGAGCAGACTCAAAGGCGAAGGGGCAGCCGTACTGCTTTTCCAGTTCCGGACGGACCTTGCCGGAGCCTCTGCCGAAGACGCTGACCGGACGCTGCCCTGCCAGAGCAAAACATGGGCCGATGGCATGGGTGGGATGTGCCAGGGGCGGGAAGCCGTCCCAGTAAGAGGGCCAGCCCTCCATATCCTGATAGTGGGCGCAGCGCATATACTGCAGCTTGCCCATTGCGCCGGATTCGTACAGCTCCTTCACATACAGATACTCGCGGGTGTAGACGGAAGTTTCCATGAACATATAGTGTTTGCCGGAAGCCTTCCGCGCCTTGATAACGTCTTCCAGCTCCTTCATGGACATACCCATGGGGATGGTGCAGGCGCAGTGCTTGCCTGCGTTGAGCACCTGAACCGACATGGGCGCATGCAGCGCGGGCGGAATGACCAGATGGACCGCATCCACATCCGGGTTCTGCAATACCGATTCAAAGTCGGTGGTGTAGTAGCTTTCGTCCAGCAGGTACATATCTGCCAGCGCCTTCAGCTGGTCCGGATTGGTATCCACCATAATGACATGCTCCACATCCGGATGCTTCAGATAGATGGGCAGGAAGCAGCTGCCGAAACCCATGCCCACGATGGCAACCGTCAACTTTCCATTTTTCATAAAATTACTCCTTTCATGCTGTGAGCGACTTGCTGTTTTCATTTTATTTTTTTGCATTCCGTGTATGTTATTCGACGAGTGAAATACTGATACAGGCAACGCTGCGGGGTGGAAGCTTCGCCTTGATAATATCATCCTTGACATGAATCATCAGGGGATTTTCCGTAAACGGGGTACCAGGCAACAGATTTTCGGCCTGAAGTACCTTGTTTTCCAGAATTGTTCCGCATTTATTCAGAGAGTAAGTAGTTTCCTCCTGCCAGTTCAGGTTGAGCATCGTCAGGGTCAGCACATGATGATCATCGATGGTGGCAACGACTTCAAAGTCTTCTACACCATCCACCGTACACAGCTTTCCGCCGGCATGCCGGGAGAGCAGCGCAAAGGCCTGACCGGTTGCCGTCAGCTCGGTATGATCCGGATGCACCTGCATGGCGCCTTCGTTAACCGGCTCAAAGTAGCAGGCCATGGGCATGCGCTGTTTTTCGCTTTCATGCATGAACATGTGCAGCATCTGCGCAGTGAAGATGCCCTCCATGGAGGAAGGATTGCGGCACCATGTTTTCCACAGATTCCATTCATCGTAGGAGATGAATGTCTTTTCCGGGAGCATGTCATGCAGCCTGCGCAGGATTCCTAGATTGTGGATGGGCATGCGGATCATTTCGTTATAGCAGCGCTCCATGCCCTCCGGAGAGGTGAAGTCCCAATGGACTGAATTGTACGTATGCAGAGAAACGTATGGCGCAATGGGAGCCAGCTTCTTGATGGAAACATCTACCCACTCCTGATTCGGATAGGGGCCGGAAGAAACGAATTTCAGATCCGGCGTAACCTTCAGCATGGCACGCGCATGCGTTTCCACCAGCGATGCGTATCCATCCGGCGTATTTGCGCCCTCCATGTGGCCATAACCCATTTCGTTGCCCAGCGACCACCATTTGACATTGTAGGGCTCCTGATGACCGCGCTGGGCACGCAGCCTGCCGTATTTGCTCTCGGCAGGGCCGTTGCAGTATTCCACCCAGGCGGCGCATACTTCGGGGGAATCCCAGGCGGCATTGATGGTGAGGAAGGGCTCCGCGCCGATCTCACGGCACAGTGCAATAAAATCGTCGGTGTCTATTTCATGCATGTCATAGCCGTGTGTAAAGGGCTGCGTTTCATTTTCCATGTAGCCCTCCATGGGAGCGCGCCTGTCGGGATGCAGGAACATATCCTGCCAGCGATATTCGCCGGCAAAGTTGCCACCCGGCCAGCGCAGCAGACGCACGCCGATTTCCTTGAGCTTTTCCACGGTGTCCCTGCGCATGGTATGGAAATGATTGTCCGGCATCATGGAAACTGCGCCGATGAGCAGTTGTGCCTGCTCCGTGTAGGTAATGCTTATCACGGCATGCGCATCGTCGACGCCGGGGGTCAGAATCGTCTCAAAGCGTTGCCATTCATCCACCTCTTCCTGTGCATCCTCCTTCGCTAGAACGGGCTGAACAGGAAAAACGGTTTCCGCATAAATCTGCGTACCATCGGCGTTGGTGAGCGCGACGCGCACATCCAGCGGCTGCTGTACTTTGACAACGACGGCAAACGGATAGCTCCTGTCCTTTTGAAGGAAGAGCTCCTTTTGACGGATACCGCTCACCTGATTCGGAATTGGGTTCTGAATCATCTGGGACTGACATTCGTTACGCCGCCACATGCCGTTGTGCGCGTAATGACATACATAAGCTTCGTTTGCGTTGCTACCGGGAAGGCGGTGTTCATTGGCAAAGTACACGCATTCGCCGATGCCTTCCCAGTCCAGCGCTACGCCGTTGCGCGCCGCAGCGCCGGCAAACTTCCGGTTGCGGATCATCTGGGCGCTGAGACCATCCATGATGCTGGCTCTGGTATGCTCCAGGTTGTGGCCAAACAAATGGGGCGACACCGTAGAGGTGGTTTTGAGATCGATATACAGGTAATGGCTGTGCTGCTGCGCCGCAAACAGCGTGTCCTGCGCAGGATCTTCCGTGGTCTGGCAGCCGGGGGTATTACCGAATTTGCCGTCGTATTCATCCAGCAGTTCCTGCACCGTCAGACCCAGAACACGGCATAGCGGCACCAAAAGCGAGATGTCAGGAAGTGTGACGCCACATTCCCACTTGGAAACGGCTTTGTTGGTTACACAAAGCTTTTCCGCTAACTGCTGCTGTGTGAGTCCCAAACGTTCACGGGCTTGGATTATTTTGTTGGAAACAAGGGAGCATCGCATTGGTGAGATCGTCTCCTTTCACTATTGTAGATTGTAGCTATGTGTTGCAACATCACTGCTTATGGCAATATCGTATCATGCTTTTTTCGAAAACACAATCGCTTTACAAGCGATTTGATGGGGCTGTTGCCCCGAAAGACCGTAACAAGAAAATGAAAAAAAGAGTGAGCAAGGATATGTGCGTTGTGCCCTTAAAAAAGACGTGTTGGGGATGTGGGTAGGAGAAAACGAAAGTGCCAAGTACTGGGCAACGGTACTCAACGGGCTAAAAAACGAGGCGTGGAGGACATTTTCATTGCCTGCACGGATAACCTGACGGGATTCTCTGCGGCGATTGGGGCTGTATTTCCCAAGACGGAAATTCAGAATTGCATCATCCATCAGCTGCGTAATTCGAGCAAATACGTAACGCCATTCCTCAATCCAAAGACAAAAGCCACAGTTTTGTTTTGAACTGTGGCTTTGCTCAATTGTCTTGTAGCTTTCTTACACGATTCCCATGCCCATCTCCACCAGCAGCGCCACAATTACAACCAGCGCAGAAATGATGAAACCGTGAATCATGGGGCGGATGCCAGCCTTCTTCATGCTGGCGAAGGAGGTATTCAATCCGATGGTAGCCAGTGCACAGACCATCAGGAACTTGCTGGCAGTCTTGGTGCCGCTCACCGCCGTACCTGCCCAGATGCCAAAGGCCTGATCCGTCATACCCAGTGCCCGGCCCATGATGGGAAACAGCACGATCATCGCCATGTCAAATAGGAAGGTGGCGGACATGGCGTAGGCAACGTCGTTGTCGTCCGCGTCGATGGTGGGGGCGATAGCGGCAATGGCAGAGCCACCGCAGATGCCTGTGGACTTTGCAATAATTGAAGGCGTGTTCGATAAAGAAAAGTATCCGCACCGCCTCTATAAAAAAGAGAGCTTTTTGGGCATATGCAGCCGCCGTCATTCTTTTGCAGGCAGAACCGTTTCTCTTGAGGAAGTTCTTCAGGAAAGCCTGCTTGTGCGTGAGAAAGGTTCCGGAACACACATGCTTCAGGAACAAGCCGTGGCCGCAAGAGGTTATTCACTGGACAGCTTCAGTCGGCATTCGTCCATCAGTAATTTTTCTATTATTTGCGACTTGGTTGCAATGGATCATTTGATTACTTTTGCATATGAACCAATTAGCCACTGCCGAAATGACTTGGCAACATTTAGAGTGGAGGACATGGAGATCACTGGTGAATTCAATCTTGTTTATATTAACCGTTCGGTTGCAGAACCTAAAGCCGATCTATTTCTTGCAACCTGCTAAAGCTCTGATTTGTCAGATAGTTTCTAATAGAAAAACGAAAGCTCGGTGTTGCACCCACCGAGCCTTTTTTGCTTTATAGGAAATTTCTCAAATCGTCAGAAATAGTGTATAATGGGCTGGAAATAAAAAATGACATAACAAAAGAGCGAAGGGGGCTTCGCCATGACGTTGTTTATGAAGTTTTTTGTTTTGGTTTAGGTTAGCTGCACTATCTGACTATGGAGAAAGAATTATTATGAACATGGATTTATCCATATTTATTTCCCGTCTTTCTGCGAAAGCCACCAATGCGCCATGAAACGTGTTGGTTACCTTCACTTTCTATTTTTGTTCCCTTCTGATATGATGGTTCCATAAGACTGACACACTACAGAACACGTGGAGGTGAGTGGCGGGGCTGTATAGCGGCAACCTCGCATATTTATATGTTGTCGGTCATCCGTTAAGGCATCAATGAGTGGCGCATAACTGTAGCCCGGAAACTTATCTCTTCCGAAGTCGACTCGATCTCGCCGGATGACCAGTCACTGTCCGTTTTATCATTATGCTATCAGGAGGTAGTTACTTGTCTTTTAAAATTTTTAAATTTAACTGCTGTGGACTTGATGTCCACAAAACATGGATTTATGCCTGTATCGGTATCACGGATTCCAATAATCGTACAGAGTATAAGCAGGCTCGCTTTTCTTCCTTTTCTAAAGGTTTGCATCAGCTGTGTGTCTGGCTTGCTAAATACAACTGTAACGATGTCTGTATGGAATCTACCGGCAAGTATTGGATCCCTGTTTTCAATATCTTAGAGCAACACAAAATCCGGGTTACTCTATCCCATCCGAAATACACCAAACCCATGAAAGGAAACAAGACCGACCGCAAAGATGCCAAATGGATCTGTGATCTATACATGTGCGGCATGGTGAAACCTTCTTTTATTCCACCTGCTGACATCAGAGAACTCAGGGATCTCGTAAGATACCGTTTCAAACTCACCTGTATGATTACTGGTGAGAAGAATCGTGCCCAAAATTGTCTTACTGTTTCCAATCTGAAGCTTGATGATGTCTTTTCTGATGTATTCGGGAAATCTTCCCGTTCCATTACGGAACAGATTTTGCAGCACCCTGGGGAAAAATTTGATGTGTCACCCTTTGTTGACAGCCGCTGTAAAACTCCAATAGAAGAAATTCAGGCGGCCGTTGATGGTAATATCTCGAAAGAACAGGATGTAAAGCTCAGACAGTGCCTTGATCACATAGACGAACTTCAAAAGCACATTTCAGAAGTAGAACAGGAAATCCTTCGTCTCAGTGATAAATACGAGGCTGCTTTAAACTTAATAAGAACGGTTCCTGGATTCGATAAGAATCCAATGACTGCAATTCAGGTGCTTTCAGAGATTGGTGGTGATATGTCTGTCTTCCCCACAGCAAAACACCTCGTCTCCTGGGCTGGATGTTGTCCCCGAAATGATAAGAGCGACCGTAAAATCAAATCCACTCGGATTTCCTGTGCTGGTTCTTATTTTAAACCAGTTCTGGTACAGATTGCAAATGCTTTAATCAAATCGAAGAAACATTTTGAATTTACCACCCGCTATAAGCGTATCAAAACACGTCGTGGCCACAAGAAAGCCATTATTGCACGCTGCCGTATGATCCTGACCGCTATCTGGCACATACTCACAGATTTAAAACCTTATACATCCGATGGTTTTCTTGAATCACGTCCTGTGAAAAAAGAAAAAGTTCTTACAACTTCACAGGCACTTAATCTTCTAAGGCAACGAGGGTATCTCATTAAAGATGAGCCTTCGCCGGTCTCCTAATTAGGTGTTGCGTTTATATATTCAATTTTCAAAACCAGCTAATCTGGTGGTTTGTTTGCTATACCCTCTATTTCGTGGCTGTTCTCTACTTATTTGTTTCAAACTTCACTTTTGGTTCTTGGCGAACTCTTGTATCATACACAAAATCTTCAAAAATTACAATAATCTTGAAATAGTGTTATGTTTCTTGGAATTTTATTATATCTTATTTTGGAACTTTTTCTTATAATAACATCATCAAGAAAAACAAAGACAAGTAATCATAAAAGGAGGATTCAATTATGAAGAAGAAAAAGATTCTTGCACTTGTACTTGCAGCTTCAATGGCAGGAGGAATGCTTGCAGGATGTGGAGCCACATCAGGCGGAGATGAAACAGCGAAAGGAGATAAGTCATCCGGAAAAGTTTATTATCTGAACTTTAAACCAGAGCAGGCTGACCAGTGGGTAGAACTTGCAAAAGAGTATACAGATGAGACGGGTGTTCAGGTTGATGTACAGACAGCAGCATCAGGAACTTACGAGTCACAGTTGAAATCAGAGATGGCAAAAGATGAGGCACCAACATTGTTCCAGGTAAACGGACCGGTTGGACTTGCTACATGGAAAAATTATTGCTATGACCTTTCAGACAGCGATGTTTATAAAGATGTCGAGTCTGACGATTATATATTAAAAGATGGCGACGCAGTAGATGGAATCGCTTATGTTATTGAGACTTATGGTCTGATCTACAACAAAGCTCTTCTGAACAAATACTTCGAATTGCCGGATGCCAGTATCAAATCAATTGATGATCTGAATAACTTCCAGGCACTTAAGACAGTTGCAGAAGAGATTCAGGCACACAAAGATGATCTTGGAGTAGAAGGAGCTTTTACTTCAGCAGGAATGGATTCTTCCTCTGACTGGAGATTCAAGACACACCTTGCAAATCTTCCAATCTACTATGAGTATAAGGCAGACGGAATTGACAGCACAGATGCAATCAAAGGAACATACCTTGACAACTACAAACAGATCTGGGATCTGTATCTGAACAACTCTACATGTGAGCCATCTATGATTTCTTCTAAGACAGGAGATGACGCAGCAAGTGAATTTGCACTTGGCGAAGCAGTATTCTATCAGAATGGTACATGGGCTTACAATGATATCAAAGATAATGAAGTAGCAGATGAAGATATGGGAATGCTTCCAATCTACATCGGAGTTGATGGAGAAGAAAATCAGGGACTTTGTACAGGATCTGAGAACTACTGGTGTGTAAATAAGAACGCTTCAGAAGAAGACATTCAGGCAACACTTGATTTTATGAAATGGGTAGTTGAGAGCGATGAAGGTCGTGACATGCTGGCTAACGAGATGGGATTTGTAACACCGTTCACAACATTCTCAGATTACCTTCCGGACAACCCGCTTGTAAAAGCAAATGCTGAGTATACAGAGGCAGGAAAGACACCAGTAAGCTGGAACTTTACAACAATGCCATCTGAGAACTGGAAAAACAATCTTGGTGGAGCTCTTCTGAACTATGCACAGGGTACAGGCGCATGGGATAGTGTACAGACAGCATTTGTTGATGGATGGGCTGAAGAATACGCAGCAGCAAACGAATAAAAAAGACTTTTCACAGGATAGGCAGATAAAAAGGCTGTGAAATAGAGAAGAAGATCAAACAGCCTGCCAACGAGCATACCGGGGCAGGCTGAAATTATGTAATTAGAATTGTGAAAAGCAAAGGCGCAGAAAGGCTTTTTACAGAAAAGAAAGACAGGAGGAGAAGAACATGCAAAAAGCAATAAAGAGATATTTTCCGGTATTTGTATTGCCGACGCTGATTGCATTCACGATAGGTTTCCTTGCACCGTTTGTGTTAGGCGTATATCTTTCGCTCTGCAAGTTCACAACGGTGACAGACGCTAAATTTATTGGACTTAGCAACTATGCAAAGATCCTTGGAGACGGAGATTTTCTTCACTCTCTTTGGTTTACCGCATTATTTACAATTGTGACAGTATTATTGATCAACATTTTTGCATTTGCGGTAGCAATGCTTTTGACAAAGAATATTAAGGGAACCAATATTTTCCGTACTGTATTTTTTATGCCGAACCTGATCGGTGGTATTGTACTTGGATATGTATGGCAGCTGTTATTAAATGGTATTCTGGCACATTTCCAGAAAACACTTACATATTCTTCAAAATATGGTTTCTGGGGATTGGTTATCCTGATGCTCTGGCAGCAGGTTGGATACATGATGATCATCTACATCTCAGGAATCCAGAATATTCCTGGAGAGCTGATCGAGGCAGCACAGATTGATGGAGCGAATAAAGTACAGCTTTTAAGATATGTTACAATTCCGATGGTTATGCCATCCATTACAATCTGTACCTTCCTGACACTTACAAACGGATTTAAACTTTTTGACCAGAACCTTGCATTGACAAACGGTGGACCGGATAAGATGTCAGAAATGCTTGCCCTGAATATCTATTATACATTCTATGGAAGAACTGGCTGGGAAGGTGTAGGACAGGCGAAAGCAGTTATCTTCTTTATTATCGTAGGAGTGATTGCATTGATCCAGAATAAACTGACAACATCAAAGGAGGTGCAGCAGTAATGAATAAAAAAGTAAAACATGGTACATTATTAACCGTTATTTTTACACTACTCAGCCTGCTGTATCTGTATCCGATCATACTGGTATTTATCAACTCCTTTAAGAAAAAAGTCTATATCAGTAAAGCACCGTTCGAGATACCGACCGGAAAGATGTATGTCGGATTAGAGAACTATACCCGTGGTATTAAGCAGACAGGGCTGATTCAGGCATTTGGATGGAGTTTATTTATCACAATCTTATCTGTAGCAGTGATTATCTTATGTTGCTCCATGTGTGCATGGTATATCTGCCGTGTGAAGACAAAATTTACAAAGATCTTTTACATGCTTTGCCTGTTTGCAATGATCGTGCCATTCCAGATGGAAATGTTTACATTATCCAAGATCGCAAATATGCTTCATATGGGAAATCCGTGGGGACTGGTTGTGATCTACCTTGGATTTGGTGCAGGACTTTCCGTCTTTATGTTTACCGGGTTCATGAAATCCATTCCATTGGAGATTGAAGAGGCTGCAATGATTGATGGATGTACACCAACCCAGACATTCTTCAGAATTGTACTTCCGATTGCAAAGCCGACTTGCGTAACAGTTACAATTCTTCAGGCAATGTGGATTTGGAACGACTACCTGCTTCCATCACTCGTACTGGATCAGAGAAAATATAAGACAGTGCCGATGGCAGTTCAGTATCTGAAAGGTGGATACGGTTCTGTAGATATGGGAGCAATGATGGGAACTCTGGTTCTTGCAATTGTGCCGATTATCATCTTCTACCTGTTCTGCCAGAGATATATTATCGAAGGTGTTGTAGCCGGAGCGGTTAAAGGCTAGTGTGGACATTGTCTAAAAAATGAATTAAAATAGAATTATAAAAATTAAAAAAAGACAGCAGAGAGTGAGTGAACATTCCCTGCTGTTTTCGGACGTTATAAAAGGAATAGTGAAAATGTAAAGTGAACGTGAGGGAGGCGTGGGGAAATGATTACAATATTGATCGTGGATGATGAAAAACTGGAGCGAAGGGGAATCCGCTTTCTGTTAAAGAGGGAGGAAGGAGAGTTCCAGATCCTAGAAGCAACGAATGGAAAGGATGCACTGGGAGTATTAGAATCAAACCATGTGGATATTTTATTTTCGGATGTAAAGATGCCTTATATGAATGGACTGGAGCTGACGAAAGCAGTGAGAGAAGATCATCCGGATATGGAAATCGTGATCTTCAGCGGATATAATGATTTCTCTTATGCAAGAGAAGCATTGCGGTATGGAGTTGTGGACTATGTTCTGAAGCCGGTTGATCCGGAGGAATTCCATAAGACTTTTCAACGAGTGATGGAAAATATTTCTTCCAAGATAGAGAAAAAAGAGCAGCAGGAAAAGAAAGAAGATTATCTGAAAAAATACTTTTTACTGAAATATCTGTATGGGGGAAAAGAGGAAGATTTTGTTCAGTTTAAGAAACTTACAGATGGAATGGAAGATGATCTGTCCCAATTTACCCGTATGGTTCTTGTCAGTGCCTCAAATGGATTCTTCGAAACGGAAGAGGAACATTTCCTGATGAGCCTGAAGGAAGAGGTGCAGAGAGAGTTTCATTATGTGAATCTGAATTCGAACGAATCCATCTTTTTGTTCACGGAAAAATATGCAGATTATCATGGAATCGTAGAGAAAATGTACCGTTTTTTTGCGCACCAGTTTGACAGTGAATGTTATTTTGCAGTCAGTGAGGAAATCGAAGATGGAAAAAATCTGGCAGAGGAATTTAAGGTGCTGGAAGGAATGTTAGAAGAGCAGTTCTATCAGCCACGTCAGCATCTGTTTTTCCACGGGGAGAAGCAGGAAGAGAAGAAAGCTGATCCAGCAGAAGATTCTGAAATCATGGAACAGATTACAAAAGATATTCAATATAAAGATCTGCCACATCTCCGTCAGGATTTTCAGAGACTGGAAGAAAAATATCGTGCGCATAAGCAATTTTCGGATATGTATGTAAAGTTTGTATTTTCTGGAATTATGAAAGAATTGCTCGACCAGATGGAAGGGCTGGATGAAAAGATGCTTTCAAAGAGAGTGGATCGATTATATCGTTGCAGAAACCTTAATGATGTGATTGCTATAGTAGAAGAAGTACTTCAGGAATATGAACATTGCATACAAGAGCAGGAAGATGGGTTCCGATCAGAAGTTACAACCGTGAAGGGATATATTTATCACCATTATAAGGAAAAGGATCTGGGAGCAGAGACACTTTCCGCAATGGTTTTTCTGTCACCGGGATATTTAAGTGCTGTATTTAAAGAAGAAACAGGGATGACACTGAACCGTTTTATCCGTGAAGTGCGAATGAATAAAGCAAAAGAGCTTTTAGAGACAACGAATATGAAAATCTCCCAAATTGCGAAAGAAGTAGGATTTTCCAATAACTCATACTTCTGCAGAAGTTTCAGAGAGTTTTTCGGAGATACACCGGAAGCATGCAGGAAAGGAATAGCGGCGGATGAAAAAACAAATACGGAAGTTGATCCATCGATTTGAAAATCTGAAATTTCGTAAAAAACTGTCTGTTTTGATGCTGATTGCAGGACTGGTTCCGGTAGGATTCCTTGCTTTTTCCATGCAGTATGGCATGATGAATCAATTGCGAGAGAAGGAACAGTACAATCTGGAGAAAATGTTGGAACAGTCAGTGAGTTCGATTGAGAATCAGTCTCAGATCTATAAGAACCTGGTTGATTATCTGTCTTATTCTCAAAATCTCAGGAATATTTTTGATGTGGAGACAGAGTCGGATTATGAGAAGTATTTGAAATATGTGAAGGTGGCTGATCCACTGTTGCAGATGCCGACGATCTATCACAAAGAGATCCAGAGCATTACATTATATTCTGACAATATAGAAGTGCCACATGGAGATACACTTCTTCCAATGTCGGAAGCGGAGAATCAACAGTGGTATTCCAGGTTGAATGAGGGAACATTAATGCAGTGGAGCATCACTCGCGGTGTGAATAAATCAATCATTGCCAGTCGGAAATTCTATGACAATGATACGATCAAAGCGGTGTTGGAGATGCGTCTGGATTATGAAAAAGTTCTTGAACCATTCATGAGCCAGCTTACAGATAATACAGGAGGCATGATTCAGGATGATAATGGAAATATTGTTTATGCCGAGTGTTCTATGGATAAGAAATATCGTCCGAAGGATATTGAGAGTCCGAAAGATATCAGTGAGAATTATTATCTGGTACAGCGGACAATGAAGGATACAGGATGGAATTTCTATATCTATCGTCCAAAGGCAGTAAGTGAAAACGCAATCCATAAGCTTTTGCTCAAAAATATTCCGATTATTTTGATCAGTGTTCTTCTTCTGAGTTTTCTGGGATATGTTTTTTCTCTCCGTATGGTATCGCAGTTGGAGTTATTGACTGAAAATATGAACCTGATCAATATGGGACTTCGTAAAGTTACCGTGCAGAGTAAATCCAAAGACGAGGTGGGTGTGCTGATCCGGTCATTTCAGCGCATGATGGATCAGATGAACCATTTGATCTCAGAAGTATATGAGAGTAAGATCCAGCTTCAGAACAGTGAGATGAGAGCACTGCAGGCACAGATCAATCCACATTTCCTTTATAATTCGCTTTCAATCATCAACTGGAAAGCAATTGAAGCGGGGGAGGATGAAATCAGTCATGTGACATTGGCACTGTCTACTTATTATCGGACAAGCCTAAATCGTGGTGAAACAATGACTACAGTGGCAAAAGAAATTGATAACATCCGTGCATATCTCAAAATCCAACTTGTTATGCATGACAACGAGTTCCGTGTGGTTGAACAGATTTCGGATGGTCTTAATGATTATCTGATACCGAAATTGATCCTGCAGCCACTTGCAGAAAATGCAATCGATCATGGAATTGATGTGTCAGATAATGAGAATCCGACGTTGTGGCTGACGATTCGTGAAGAGGCTGAGCACATTTTCTTTGAAATCAGGGACAATGGTGCGGGAATGACGCAGGAGAAGGCGGATCAGATTCTGACATATCAGTCCTCCGGTTATGGTGTGCGAAATGTCTGTGACAGAATCCATGTCCTTTATGGAGAAAAAGGTGAGATGAAGATAGAAAGTACTCCAGGAAAAGGAACGCGGGTCTTTATCCGGATTCCGAAGAACACGGAGGCGAAGGTGTTATGAAAAACGATATGAAAAAGCGAATTCTCTCAGCCCATCTTGCATTAATTTTATTGCTGATGCTTTGGTGCGGAACCTATTTTGAGATGAAGGAAAGTCAAAGACAGATGGAACAGTTAGAAGCATCTCAAAGTGAGTCTGGTGCAAGCAATGCAGTTGAAGTGAAAAGAAAGCTGATGTATAAAGCGATGCATACACCACTTGGGAAATATCCTGAGACTGTTACCTATACACTTGGCAAGATTGCAGGGGCGAATAATTCGAATCTTCCTGTAGGAGATACGTACGAAAATAATGCATATACGAGATATTTGAAGAAAATACTTAATATTCAGAATGAAGATGTCTTTGAATTGCAGGATGGCAATACTTATGAAGAGGCGGTCAATGTAGCGATTGAAGATCGTGATATTCCAGATGTGCTTGTTGTGAAGGGAAGAGATAACCTGCTCCGCCTGATTGAAGCAGGCCTGATCGAAGAACTTACAGAAACGTATGAAGAGTGTACGACAGATACGATCAAAGAAATGTATGAAAGTTATGGAGATTCTCTTTTACAGTCTGCAACCGTGGATGGAAAGCTATATGCATTTCCGAATACGGTGATTGACGATGGAACTCCGCTTCTTTGGCTGCGGAAAGACTGGATTGAGAAGTTGGGATTAAAGGAACCGGAAACAGTAGGAGAAGCGTTGGAAGTGATCCGGGCATTTGTAGAACAGGATGCAGCAGGAGACGGTCAGACAATCGGCCTTGCCTGTAGTACAGACGTGGTTGCCGGTGCGGATCAGACTTATGGAGTGGATGCAACTTTTATACATGCCGGTGCAATGCCATGTCACTGGATCCTGGATAAAAATGGAAATGTAGTTTATGGGTCAGTAACACAGGAAACAAAAGAAGCGCTTTTGAAACTTCACAATCTATATGAGGATGAGATACTCGACCAGAGATTCCTGCTACGAAAGACGGAAAACATAGATGATTTGTTAAAAACCGGACATTGCGGTGCTATCTGTGGACGCTGGTGGGCTCCGAATAACCCGTTGAGTGCAGCATATAATGTCGATTCAAATGCAGAGTGGAAACCGTATCTTTTAGACAAAGAACAGGTAAATGAGACGCAGAAGATATCAGTTTTTGAATCGTATGACCAGTGGATGTATGTGGTGGTGCGTAAAGGATATGAGCATCCGGAAATTGTAGCAAAGTATGTGAGTGCGATTTTTGATCAGTCTAGATATGCAAATGATAGTGCGGCAAGAGAAGTGAATGATTATTTTTCTATTAATGTAGATCCGACGGCCCGGCCACTGAATATTAATGTGGATTATGAGGATGCACTTTACCGTACGACAGAACATATTCAGGCAGCACTGGATAAGACGCTTGATGTATCAGGGCTTAGCGGTTTGGAAAAGTCTTATTTTAACACATGCAAATCTTACTTGAATGGACAGCTGACAACCGCGAATGGATGGGCGGCGTATGCGTCAAGAATTCAGGCTGTGGGGGAACTGCAGAAGGCAGGAATAACAAGTACATCGACATTGCCTCTGGAAAATGTAAATGCAGAAATTCCGCAAGAATTACAGGAACTGGAACAGGAAGCATTTCTTCAGATCATTAGTGGGGAGAAACCAGTGGATTACTTTGATACTTTTGTGGCAGAATGGTATGCAAACGGTGGAAAAGTGCTGACCGAACGGGTGCAGAACGCCTATGAAAGTGGAAAGAACTAAAAAGAATGGATATTAATCAGAGACTGACAGAAGAATTAAAGAAACAGATTCTGGCAGCGGAAACGCTTGTGGCAGTAGAAGACCTGTATCGCCCATATCGTCCAAAGCGCCGCACACGTGTGACAATCGCGAAGGAGAAAGGACTTGAGCCGCTGGCTGCATTGGATCACATTGTAGAAGACAAAGGAACCGATTGAGAAAACAGCGGAAGCTTATATCTCTGAAGAAAAAGGAGATTGTAGCAGAATAAAAAACAAAAAAACAGATACGGATGATTACCTACTTACGTTGGAGCAGAAAAAGTTTCAAAATAAATCAAAAAATATTTGTGAAGTCTACCAGTCAGAGTCTTTTCGTTGTATAATGTCTTTGTCGTACAGGGTCACTTTCCTTTGGAATGTTTTGGAGCAAACTCATTATACATCAGAAAGCCCTGTACGATATTTTTTATGAAAAAGTTGTAAAGTGGTGTAAAGATTAATGATCTTTGTATTGGCACCGAAAATATATTTATTTCTCCGCGGCTTTTCTTCCAGGATGGGAGAGTGCCGCGGAGAATTTTTTGCGAAGAAAGAATTGCTATAGCTTTTGTAATTCCGGGAAAACCTTTATTTAAGAAAAAAATACAATATTAACATGAATATCATGAATATAATATTGGAGGCTGTGAATATTCCCAAATACTTCCCTCTCAGATTCCTGTTTTCTTTTGCAATATATTTGAAACTTATCAGGCTTGCCATGGATGCAATCAGAGTGCCGAGACCTCCAATATTGGTTCCGACAATTAAAGCCCGGTAATTATCTGTAAAGCCGGATAAAAGAAGCGCAGCGGGAACATTGCTCATAATCTGACTGGCAAGAACAGCAGTAAGTGTTTCCCTTCCTGCCATGATTCTTTCCAGAAAACTGCTGAATTGCGGAATCCTTCCAAGGTTGCCGATAAAAATAAATAATGCGATAAAGGTGGCAAGCAGGGAGTAATCCACCCTGCTTATATTTTCCCTGTTTCTTAGCAGCATATATATAAGAACCAATACAAGAGGAATCTGGTATGGAATGATACGTGCAACAGTGAGCAGGCAGATTGTAAATAAGATCAGGTAAGCGGCCAGGTATTCCATGTTAAGTTCTTTTCTGTCAGAGAATCCCAAAAGAGTTTTATCTTTTTCGGAACCGCATACGTGAGGTGCTTTGGCAGCGGCTACCTGTATCCATATCAGAAGAAGGATAAGTGCTGTGGCGGAATAGGGAAGCATCAGGGTTATTAATTCTGCCGCGGACATCCCTGCTCTGGCATATAGATAAAGGTTCTGCGGATTTCCGATTGGTGTGAGCATGCTTCCGAGATTAGCGGCGATTGTCTGCATGGCTACTATTTTAAGAAGCCAGTAATTGCCCAGTTCCTTTGGCAGTTTATGCACAATGATCAGTGCAAGAGGAACAAAAGTAATCAATGCCACATCATTGGTGATCACCATTGACAGGAAGAAACATAAGAGTACCAACAGCCTGATCACACCCACAGTTCCCGATGTTCCCATCAGCAATTTTTTGGCAAGTATATCAAAAACACCAACAGCCTTCAAACCAGCTACAATTGCCATCAAACAGAAGAGGAGCCCGAGAGTCCTGAAATCGATATAAGTAAAATAAGCCTTATCCGGTCTGACCCAGAACATAGAAAGAAGCGCCAGGATCACTGCAATTGACAAAACGGTTTCTTTCCTGAAAAAAACATATAATTTTTGTAACATAATATTTCCTTTCCGGTCTGATACGACCGCGTATAAGTATATCACAGAAACATCCAGAAAAAAAGAATACCATTTTGTATTGTGGATTGTGTTTGCGATTACCGCCTCATTCCTGTATAATAAAAATGTTATCAATGGCGACATCATTTCAAAAGTTCAGAATATGAAAAGAAAACGTTTTGGAAGAACTATACAGAAAATATCAGGGAAAAACAATAAAAGATGACTATGGGAAAAATTCCAAGGAATTTATAGATTTTGCAAATGACATGAAAAAGAGCATGAAAATTAATGCCGCAAAATATGGATTAAGGCTTATTACCTTTGAGACGGGGCATTACGATATGTGCGGATATTTTAAGGACAACGAAACAAAAAAAGTATGCATATTTTTCATTCCATGAATGCAGGAACCACCTCATAGATTTCGACATGATGAACTCTAAGGGATTTCTCGTCCGTTCTGCAAAAGGATTGAACGATTGCACTGGAGGATACAACAACTTTACGGACTTGAAGGGATTTTTCCAACTGGTAAAGCAGATTACTTCCAGTGAAAGCGACATAATGGCGAACGATACCCCGTACAAAAACTAACATTTCATTTGTTCATATCGTATCTTTTGTATATGTCAGGCAGTCAAAGGACTGTACTTATACAAAAAGGAGATTGTAGCAGAATAAAAAACAAAAAAACAGATACGGATGATTACCTACTTACGTTGTGTCAGTAGATACAACAGCTTTTTTAATAAACAATCCTTAGTAGTAACCCTTTCCCTTTTACTACTAATTTTACTACTAACAGGTAGTAACAACTTGCAGGGTTCTGCTCTGATTTGCCATAATCTGTAATTTCAGAGTATTTTACAATAACCCCGGAATCCCTTGCAAAATAGGGCATTCCGGGTCAAAACAAGGAGAAACAAAACAATGATAAAAATATTATTCATCTGCCACGGCAGGAGTTTTTCTTTTGCCCAAATCTCCTTATTTTATGCAGATTTCCTTACAATAGGAGAGTGTATTACAACGATTTTACAACTTTTGAAAAATGTTCCGATATGACGAAAAAGGAGATAGTAGAGAATGAAATATTTATACCATTATACAAGTTTAGAAACATTAGCTTTGATTTTGAGAAATAAAACAATTTGCTTTAATAACTTGTTGTACGTTGATGACCTTGATGAAGCAGAAACAGAAGATATGGGGAAGTTTGGAAAATTTGTCTATGTGAGTTGCTGGACTGAAGATTCAGAGGAATCTATACCTTTGTGGAATTTATATACACCGAATATGCATGGCGTTAGAATACGAATGCCTGAATTTCCGTTTAAAAAATATAGATTTAAAAAAGGAGAATATTTTTTATCTGAAGATGTAGATACATATATAAATTTGAAGAAAATATACGAAGAAAACAAGGCTAGTATTGTTTCTACAGAACCACATTTAGAAAAGATTGAATATACAGATTCTCAAGATAAGTTATTTCCCAAAATTAGAACAGAATCTTGTGAAGATGCAGTTAAAAAGTTTTTGGAAGCCAAAACAATGTCTGATATTACCCAGGGTAATATATCTATTTCCTATTCATTAAAAGATATAGGACGATTTAAAAGAACAAATTGGGCTTTTCAGAAAGAGTGGAGATATATAATTTCACTTTCTCCTATGGGATTAAAAGAGGCTTATCCGGCTAGTTTTGAAAAACATCAAGAACAAATTAGAAGAATTGAGGACACATTATCAAAGCCACCATATAATCAATTGTTTTTAGAAATAGATGATAAAGTGCTAGAAGAAATAGAAATTGTATTTGGACCTAAAATGAGTGAAGCGGAAAAAATATTAGCTATTGCGTTGATTAAAGAATATTGTCCACAAGCCGTATATACAGAAAGTGTTCTGAAAATAAGATAAAATGTATTATAGATTGAGTTTTTTACTAACCTAAAATTCATACTGCTGGAGGAGTAAAAAATAATGAATTGGGAAGCAATTAGTGCCATAGGGCAAATTTTAGGAATATTAATTACATTTATGGTAGGGTGTATTGCAATGTTACCATATATGAGAAAATTCAATATTTATTTTTCTTTTATGTATAACGTGGATAAAAAACCTACATTTGTTGTAACGAACAATAGTCAAAAAGGACAGTTTATAAATCGTATAATTTTGTATAGTGGAAAATGGAGTAGAAAATCATTTTGTGTTATAGAAATGTTAGACATTCAAGATGATTTGCTAGCAGATAATATTGAATTTTTTGTTGCTCCGAATTCTTATTGTAAAATTAGTGCTAATGCCACTAGAATGGTAAAATATATTACTCATTGTGATGTATATTTTTCAAAGCGTAAGAAAGTCTATATTACATTAGATTTTGGAGATAAACTTTCTAAAAGATATTGTACGCAGATAAGAACTTATGAGTTTTTACAAATGCTAATTAGTGAAACAGAAGCATATCAAGACTTGAATATTGATACGCTGTTTTAGGAATAAAGTGAACAAGCATGTAATCGGTTAGTTGTAAAATAGGGAGAGTTTTACAACTTTTAAAAGATATTTCGATATGAAGATATAATACGAGGAAAAAACAGTATGAAGGCAGGAAAAGAATTGGAAAATTATGTACAATTTGTATATCAAAAATTGTTGGATTTTATGGATGAAGGTGCAATGGTATCATCTAATGTATCAGTAATAGGAAAATCGGGAGTTAAGCATGAGTTTGATGTATACTATGAATTTCAGCATTTGAATATGAGACATCGTATTGCTATAGAATGCAAAGATTGGAATACTCCTGTAAGTAAAGGTGAGGTGGGAGAGTTTTTGTCAAAATTAAATGATTTGAATAATATTTCGGGGATGATGGTGGCTAAATCAGGTTATCAAGAAGGCGCAAAACAATTTGCAGAATCCAATGGCATTCATTTAATGGAAACAAAAGACTTACCTTCTTTAGGAGAAATAGTTGCTGGTGTAATTAAAGAGGCATTTCTTCCAGATGAAGCCACTCAAGGGGCTCCTTTCTGGACATTAATGGAAATACAATCAGGTGAAATAACAGGAACCTATTTTTCTTTGCCAGAAGGAAAGCCGATAGTACCATTCTTCTATTCTAAAGTAATTGCAGAAAAAATGAGGGAAAAATTACTAGATGCAGAAAATTGGGTGGTTAGAGGGGTATCTCAGTATCAATTAAAAGGATTTGTAGCTCAAATGGAAGTTTTGGGTGTTGAAGCAGCGGTGTTTTATGTGCCATATTGGAAAGAAGGAGAAACAGATGTGCCAATGGTTATCATACCGAAAGAAAAATTAAAAGAAGAGTATATATATTAATACCTATTTTACAACTTTTGATAGCCAAAATATGAGGGTTTATAAGAAGATACAGAAACTATAAGAAAAATGAAAATTGTAAAGAACTTTCAAATACAAGGAAATGTGACGATTTAAGGAGATATAAGAACATGATAAAAATACTATTTGTTTGCCACGGCAATATTTGCCGCTCGACTCTTGCTGAGAGCGTATTCACCCACAAAGTAAATTCCCTCGGCCTTGCCCACAATTTTGAAATCGACAGCTTCGCCACCAGCCGCGAGGAGATCGGCAATCCGCCGCACTACGGGACAGTCAATAAACTGCGCGAGGAGCACATTCCGCTCGTGCCGCATCACGCAAAGCAGATTACATGGAAGGATTACGAGCGCGCCGACTACATCATCGGCATGGATACCGCGAATATCCGCAATCTGAACCGGATGCTGAAAAATGATCCGGATGGAAAGGTTTACAAATTTCTTTCCTTCACCGGTTCCGGCCGCGATATTGCGGATCCGTGGTATACGGGAGATTTTGAGGCGACGTACCGCGATGTCGTGGAGGGATGCAACGGCTTTCTGGCGTATCTGCGCCGGGAAGGAAAAATCTGAAAAACAAAAAGCGCCGAAAACAAGGCCAGTGCTCATTTGCAGAGAATGCGGCACTGGCCTTTTACTATAAGAAAATCCTATAGCCACTCAAAAAAATTAGCAATTAGACGTAACCAGACAGATATGGTATGATAACTGCATAGAAAACATGTAAACGGTAGAATACGAGTACCTTTTTATTCACTTCAAGTTATGCCATAATGCATATTCCGCAAGAACTGCGCATCCGTTCCAGAGGAACGGAGCGCCATTCCGCTTCAAACTGAGCAAAGCTCAGCAGGTTGATTAATTACTATTGGTTA
>NZ_QUGQ01000030.1:0-23264 GCF_003479155.1 Blautia sp. AF19-1 | reverse complement strand
CCGGTATGGGGCAGGTCACCCACGCGTTACTCACCCGTCCGCCGCTCAGTCAACTGAAAATCATCCGAAGAATCAATTCAGCCGCTTCGCTCGACTTGCATGTGTTAAGCACGCCGCCAGCGTTCATCCTGAGCCAGGATCAAACTCTCTGATAAAATGTTTGTTCCAAGTTCAAAATCAACATACTAGCTAATTTATCCCTTTTACTGTTTTAAAGGATCTTTCGATCGTTTTGAATTACTTATTCAGAACTTTCGAGGATGTGTTTCACTGTTTAATTATCAAGGATCTCTGCCGTTCCGACTCGGATCAGCTCGTTTATTTTATCACAGAACTTTTCGTTTGTCAAGAACTTTTTTAATTTATTTTTTGAAGCTCTTTCGAACTTCTTTGCTGTTCTCTCGATCAGCAACTCGTTCATTTTATCAAACTCGTTTGCTTTTGTCAAGAACTTTTTTCAGGTTTTTTTGAAGCAGTTTTTCCAACCCGCGGCAGCCACCCGGCTCCGAACTAGATTTTTCTGTTTCAAAGAAACTCATTCGCATCAGCTCTCACTGACAGCTTAGTTATAATAACACCGCCCAAAGCAAAAGTCAACACCTTTTTTCGAATTTTCTTATTTTTAGAAAAATATAGTTAATTCTGCATATTTTATATTTTATCTGAATTTTTTAAAAAAGACCGTACGCATCACACGCCGGTCCTTTTTCCACAACTTCCTTCTAATTTTTCCCCACGCGCAGAATCGCATCCTGAATATTTTCCACCGGAATCAGTGCGATTCCACCGATTTTCTCCACGGACTTCATGCAGACAGCAGGTAAAATCACCCGCTCGAAGCCCAGTTTTTTTGCTTCCAGTACACGCTGTTCCGCCATGCTGACGGCGCGGACCTCACCGCTTAAGCCGACCTCGCCAAATACGACCGTTTTCTCATCGATCACCTGATCTTTGTAGCTCGATACGACGGCAAGTGCGATGCCAAGATCGATCGCCGGCTCATTCATCTTGATTCCGCCTGCGATGTTGACGTAGGCATCGCTTGTCGAAAGATTGACTCTTGCGCGTTTTTCCAGCACTGCCATCAGCAGGTTCACACGGTTGAAATCGCATCCTGCTGCGGTGCGGCGCGGGATTCCGAAATTACTGTGGCAGACCAGTGCCTGAATCTCGATCAGGATCGGGCGCGTTCCCTCCATGGAGCATGCGACAACCGAACCGGAAGCTCCCTCCGGCCGTCCGTTCAGCATGTATTCCGATGGATTTTTCACTTCCACGAGTCCCTCTGTCTGCATTTCGAAGACGCCGATCTCATTTGTAGAACCAAAACGGTTTTTGACGCCGCGCAGAATCCGGTAGGACGCATGACGGTCGCCCTCGAAGTACAGCACGGTATCTACCATGTGTTCCAGCACACGTGGGCCGGCCACATTACCGTCTTTTGTCACATGACCGACGATAAAGATCGAAATTCCCATTCCCTTTGCAATCTGCATCAGCACATTCGTCGATTCCCGGACCTGGGATACACTGCCCGGCGCGGAGCTGACCTCTTCGTTATACATGGTCTGGATCGAGTCGATGACGGCAATCTCCGGCTTCTCTTTTTCCATGACGGCGCGGATAATGTCAAGATTCGTCTCACAGAGCAAGGACAGATTTTCATTAAATTCTCCGATCCGCACGGCGCGCAGTTTGATCTGGCGCAGGGACTCCTCGCCGGAAATGTATAAAACCTGATGTCCTGCTGTGGACAGCATGCGGCACACCTGCAGAAGGAGTGTGGATTTTCCAATTCCCGGATCGCCGCCGACCAGTGTCAGGGAACCCGGCACAATTCCTCCGCCGAGCACCCGGTCGAGTTCTCCGATTCCCGTCGGGATACGCTCTTCTTTTCCTGTTGAAATTTCCGTCAGATGCACCGGCTTTCTGCCCGCTGCGCTGTGGCTTCCGAGCCCCTGGTTTCCCGCCGGTGTTTTGGCCGCCATCGGTTCCTCCACAAACGTATTCCATTCTCTGCACGCCGGACACTGACCCATCCATTTTGCTGACTCATATCCGCAGTTCTGGCAGAAAAAGGCTGTTTTTTTTGCTTTTGCCATAGTTGTGTCTCCCTTATAATTGTCAAAAAAAGCTGCCGCACACGTTCTGCGACAGCCTTCTTTTCTTATTTCATCATGCTTTTACGATTTCTACTGCTACATCCTCTGCTTTTTCCAGCTCTACGCTGAAGGAAAGTTTTCCGCCGAGATTTGTGGTCATGTGGCCAACGTTTACGCCGTCGAGCAGCACCTTGTATTCGGTCTCTGCTTCCATTTCAACGGTGATCTGTGCATCCTCCGGTCCTTCTACTTTGAAGGTCATGCCGTCGTCGAATACGTTCAGATCGGTAACTGCGGTTCCCGGAACGGATTCGTATACGAACAGTCCGTTTCTCTCCAGCTTTGTGATTTCCTTAAAGGTTTTTACTTTATACAGATCTCCTCTGTGCTCAAAATCAGATTTTTTTGCCTTTGCCGCAAGCTCATAATCTCCGAAGCTGATGCCTCCGTCTGCCTCTGTGCGGATTAATTCTTTTACTACTGACATTTGTAAATGCCCTCCTGGTCTTGTCTTTTGTGGTGTTTCGTTTCTTTGTGAAAATCATACCATAATCAAAAAGATTTTACCATATAATTTATGGAATTTTATATTATTTTTTCTCAAGAACCTTAAATGTAATCTCTTTCTTATTCATTCCAGCCGCAACGGTATCGCCTTTTTTCACTTCTCCGTTCAGGATGGCTTCTGCGAGCGGATCCTCAATTTTGCTCTGGATCGCGCGTTTTAACGGGCGGGCACCGTACTTGCTGTCGAAGCTGTTTTCCACGAGATATTCTTTCACGGTGTCACGGACTTCCAATTCAATGTCCATCTGCTCCTTGCAGCGGCGCTCCAGATCTTTGAGCAGAATCTGCAGAATCTTCTTCATATCCGCCTTGGTAAGCTGATGGAATACAATAATCTCGTCGATTCGGTTCAGGAATTCCGGCTTAAACATCCGTTTGACTTCTTCCATCACCTGGCCCTTCATGTATTCGTAGTCTTTCCGCTCATCTTCTGTCGAAAGGAATCCAAGGCGTTTCGGCGCTACAATGTTCTGTGCTCCGGCATTGGATGTCATGATAATGCAGGTCTGTTTGAAATCAACTTTTCTGCCCTGCGCGTCGGTGATATGGCCATCATCAAGCACCTGCAGCAGAATGTTGAAGACATCCGGGTGCGCTTTTTCGATCTCGTCAAACAGGATCACACTGTACGGGTTGCGGCGCACTTTTTCGGAGAGCTGGCCGCCTTCCTCGTAGCCGACGTATCCCGGAGGGGATCCGATCAGTTTGGAGACGCTGTGTTTCTCCATGTACTCCGACATGTCGACGCGGATCAGGGCCTGCTCTGTACCGAAAACTGCCTCGGCGAGTGCTTTGGAAAGTTCTGTTTTTCCGACACCGGTCGGTCCAAGAAACAGGAAGGATCCTGTCGGACGGTTCGGGTCTTTTAATCCGACTCTGCCTCGTTTTACGGCTTTTGCCACAGCTGTCACGGCTTCTTCCTGGCCGACAACGCGTTTATGGAGTGTCTGCTCCAGTCTTGCCAGACGTTTCGATTCTCCTTCCGCGAGACGCTGTACCGGAATTTTCGTCCAGGTGGATACGGTTTTTGCGATTTCTTCTTCTGTTACCTGCAGTTTTTTGTTTTTGCAACGGCGTTCAAAGCGTTTTCGGATCTGCTCCAGATCTTTTTCGAGCTCCTGCTGGCGCGCCTGCAGTTCTTTTGCCTGCTCAAAATCGCCGGCACTGATCGCGGATTCTTTTTCTTTCTGTACTTCGAACAGTGTCTGCTCCTCTTTTGCCATGTTGTCCGGCACCTGGTAGCCGGCGAGCTGTACGCCTGCGGATGCCTCATCGATCAGATCGATGGCTTTATCCGGCAGGAAACGGTCGTTGATGTAGCGGACGCTCATTTTTACGGCTGCTTCCAGTGCTTCATCGGTGATTTCCACGCCGTGGTGGCGTTCGTAGTATGGGCGCAGGCCTTTTAAGATATCAAGTGCTTCGCTTTCCGTCGGTTCTTCTACTTTGACCGGCTGGAAACGGCGCTCCAATGCGGCATCTTTTTCGATGTATTTACGGTATTCTTCGAGCGTGGTTGCACCGATGAGCTGAATTTCTCCGCGGGAAAGGGACGGTTTTAAGATATTGGATGCATCGAGTGCTCCCTCTGCACCGCCGGCCCCGATGATGGTGTGAAGTTCATCGATGAACAGCAGAATATTTTCATTGTCCGTCACTTCTTTGACGACACGTTTGATACGCTCTTCGAACTCACCGCGGTATTTGCTTCCGGCTACCATTCCGGAAAGGTCAAGGACAACAACTCGCTTATCGCGGATCGTTTCCGGCACAATGCCAAGGGCAATCCGCTGCGCCAGACCTTCCGCAATCGCCGTTTTTCCGACACCCGGCTCTCCGATCAGACACGGGTTGTTTTTTGTCCGGCGACTTAAGATCTGAATGACACGCTCAATTTCCTGCCCACGGCCGACAACCGGATCGAGTTTTCCTTCGCGCGCAAGCTCAGTCAGATCCCGGCTGTACTGGTCCAGTGCCGGCGTTTCGCTGGTCTGCGCTCCACCTCTTGTCTGCGGTCCGCGGCCGGTATTTGCATTTCCGCTTGCACCGCCCTGCAGCGGTGCCTCGCCCATGGCAGTAAGGATTGCTCCATATAGTTTCTGAATGTTGATCCCCATGGTAAAAAGCAAACGGGTAGCAACACAGTCACTTTCTTTTAAGATTGCGATCAGCAAATGCTCGGTTCCCACAGCTCTGCTCTTAAAACGCGCTGCCTCCGCTTCTGCATTTTCAAGCACTCTGCGTACCCGCGGAGTATAGCCCGGTCGGGATTCGGTCACGGTGTTTCCGCCTGGTGCAATCAGACGGTCAATCAGTTCGGTAAGCTGTCCGGCATCTACGTGAAACTCAGAAAGCACCATGCCTGCTGTGCCATCCTCCACGTTCAGAAGTCCGATCAGAAGGTGTTCGGTTCCTACGTAATTATGTCCACATTTTTCAGCTGTCCTAACCGCATATGCCAGTGCTTTTTTTGCCTGACTGGTATATCCTTCTCTCATAATACTATTGTCTCCTTCATGTTTCGTCTGCGTAATTGCTGTAAATTTCATCTACAAGCTGATGTACTTCTTCTTTTGATATATTTTTGCAGACGGCTTTTGCAAGAATCACCTGCAGATCTTCGCGCAGTTCCTGCATGGCATACAGTTTATCCGCATCGATAGAGATAACGGCTCCTTTTCTTCGGTCAATCGAAAGAAGCCCCTCCTGCCGGAGTACGCTGTAGGCCTTATTTACGGTATGCATGTTGATTCCGATATTGTCTGCGAGCTGTCTTACCGAAGGTAGAGTATCTCCTTCCTGAATTCTGGAAGTGGCAATACCCAGAATAATCTGATTTCTCAGCTGGATATAGATCGCTTCATCGCTGTTGAAATCGATCTGTATTGTCTCATAATACATAGTTACACCCTGCTTTCTCGTATCGTTTTGTTATACATATGTTATAACAATTCGCAAACTTTGTCAACAAACGGTTTCCCTACCTGTTTTTCTCGTAGATGATCTGAAGACCTTTCAGGAGCAGATTCTCATCGATGATGATGTCATGTCTGCAGTGCGGAATCACAGCTTTCGCCAGACCTCCGGTAGCCACAATCGTGCATTTGCAGCCAAGTTCTTCTTCCATCCGTTCGATCATGCCGTCGATGCTGGCAGCGTTTCCATAAATCATACCGCCTTTCATACAGTCCAGCGTATTTTTGCCAATGACTTTTTTCGGTGCTGTCAGACTGGTCTGGCTAAGCTGCGCGGCATTTGATACGAGAGCATCCAGCGAAGTACGAAGTCCCGGAAGAATCACGCCTCCGATGAAGCTTCCTTTCTGATCAAGTACACTCATCGTCGTGGCAGTTCCCATATCGATAACAATCTGCGGACATGTGTATTCATTCAGCGCTGCTACTGCTACAACAACAAGATCGCTTCCTGCCGTTGCGGGGTCGTCCAGTTTGATATTAAGTCCGGTCTTCACACCGGGGCCGACAACTTTGACCGGCTTTTTAATCACTTTTTCTGCCGCACTCCGGCAGAGCTCTGTCACCTGCGGAACAACGGAAGAGATGATACCTCCTTCGATCTGCTCCACCGGAATCTCATACAGTTCCAGTACATTTTTCAGGCTGACTGCGTATTCCAGCTCTGTTTTTGCCTTGTCCGTGGAGAGTCTTTCGATAAAGTATGTTTTTTTCCCTTCCACACACCCAAGGACGATGTTCGTGTTGCCGATGTCTATTGCAAGGATCATGATTCAGGTTCCTCCTGTAAAAACTATGAAATGAAATTCTTGTGGTTTTATTATACATGGTGCGGCGCTTTGAGACAAGGAAAAAGACAGCAAGAAAAAGACAATTAAGTCGATTTCATACTGTCTTCTGAATATTTCATTTTGAATTATCTATTCTTGTTGTTCACAAAAATAAATTTTACATCATTCTCAAACGTACGATTTAGCAGAATTTGCCCTGAAAATGTTTGAGTACTATACATTTTTACATCATTCTCAAACCATTACTTACAGATTTAGGGGAGGTGGAAAGTTTGAGTACCATACATTTTTACATCATTCTCAAACAGGCGGTGATGGATAGTGAGCAGCGAGCGGTTTGAGTACCATACATTTTTACATCATTCTCAAACTAGAAGCTGTCATTTACGCGCTCAAATCGTGTTTGAGTACCATACATTTTTACATCATTCTCAAACGTCTTTTACGCCGTCATATGACGTTTTCAGGTTTGAGTACCATACATTTTTACATCATTCTCAAACTTAAAACCATCATTCGCACCATATACAGTAGTTTGAGTACCATACATTTTTACATCATTCTCAAACTGGTTTTCGACTTTCACGTTTGTTCCTGATGTTTGAGTACCATACATTTTTACATCATTCTCAAACTTCATGCCTGCAGAATAGAAATCGTCCTCAGTTTGAGTACCATACATTTTTACATCATTCTCAAACTTTCCTGCAAGTGGAATAATATTAGAACCTGTTTGAGTACCATACATTTTTACATCATTCTCAAACCATGGAGGTATTAGGTATGGCAATCTATCAGTTTGAGTACCATACATTTTTACATCATTCTCAAACCTCAAATTTAAAAATGAACTGCTTTCATCTGCACAAAACAGGTACTCAAACATCCGATGGATATTAATAGACATCACATCCATCTTTGTCAATTATATAATATTCTCTCTGATTCGAAAAGTCCCTTTGTATATTTTCTATGAAAAGCAAGGATATTTCATAGTAGCATGCCATTTGGGAGAGTTTGTTTATTTGTGTTTCGTTCAGATAGGATCGAATATTGACCAAAATCACCAGTTCTTTTTGGAGAAGTTCGGCCATAACTTTGATATATTGCGTTAATTTTTCCAGAAGCCCCATCTCTTTTTCGGTTTCTGTCTGAACTCCCATCAATTTTAGGAGTGCGCTCAAATCGATTTCCTCATTTTGTTCCAATTCGTACCCACTGACAGCTTCCAATTGATAGATGTATTTCTTCAGTTCCGCAATAATTCTCTGCGTTTCCAGAAACATTTCTTCATTTTGCGCACTTTTGACCAGCTCTGTAAATAACCGTTTTTGTATTCTGTGATCCGCAAAATCAAGAGAAAAGGGCGTTAATACCAATTCCACATCTCTTTTCATATTCAGCTCTGTGTCAGCTTTAGAAAGTACGAAATTTCCCTTCTCTCCCTGATTTTGTTTTTGCAGCTGCTCCACATATTTTAAAAACAGCTCCGGTGATTCTATAATCCATTCCGTGGGACAGTTCCGATGAATCGCAATAGGTTTTTCCAAGTCCACATGTACCAGTTTCATAAAATCACCAGCCTTTCATCCGTATTCAACACTTCACTCTTTACGTTCCCAACAATCAGATCCATTTTCGCATACTGCTTCTCAGTCACCGTTAAAAGCTGTATCAGACCTTCTTCCGGCTTATTTTTATGAATCTGATCCACGATTCCATTCACTACAGTTGTATTTAACGCAAGCTTACAGTATACGGATTCCTGGAGCATCAGGAATCCGCTTTTCAATAAAAACTTTCGAAATCTCGCATATTCTCTTCTCTGATCGCCCGTCAGCACCGGAAGATCAAACAGTACCAATACTCTCATAAAACGATAACTCATAGGCCATAAAACCGGATCAATGCACTGTCATTCTCATTTAAGGCATCAAATACACTTTTACAGTAAATTTTTATGGCATTATTCACATACTGTGTTTTCCCGTCTATCATGACTTCGTTGTTTAATACATTGACCAACTGTATTTTTTCCTCATGCGTAAATTCTTTCCTCTGCATTTGGATTACTTCCCGGTCAATCAGAACACGGAACGGTTCCATCAAATCGGACGCCAGATTAAACTGATTAAACATATTATCATGAAAGAGTCCGAGCTGTGTAATATAACCGCTCGCTACAATTTCTCTCGCAAACGCAGACAACAAAATGCTATATCCGTAATTCAGCGCTGCATTTTCCGGACAATCCGCAGTTCTGGTAAATGTCATACCGAACAATGCATTAAAATATACCTTTGCCGCATGCCCTTCCCGGTTTGTCTCATCGTTCCAGCCAATCTCCTGTAAATATGATTCTAACAGACCCGCTTCTTCCTTTCCCATATTTTTTAACAGTTCCTTCTGTTTTCGTATTTTTTCCGTCACAATTTCTGTCCAGATCGCTTCTTTACTGTGCCGGCTCCACTGAATCTGCTTTCTGATTTTATTGCTGGTATCATGACTTCCGTAATACCCAACCAGTTCCGACGATGGATTTCTCTTTTCATCGCAAAAAATCACTTTTATTTTCTTTTTTGTCAGCTCTGCCAGCAGACTTGTTGTGACTGTTGCTGCTGTTGACTCAATCAGAATGGTTGATATTTCACTTAAATGTATTTTTGTTACTTCCTCATTTCGCACCACAAGGTAACCAAGCTGATAGTCCAGCTTTGCCCGTTTGGAAATAACCACAATCCGCCAGCTCATAATGCATTCAGGTCTACTGTCTGCTCGTAGATACCGGTTGGCGATTGATGAATCATTTCGATTCGACTGCAATCGGTTATATTTTTGTTGAGACACAAAATTCCTGCTCTTCCAGATCCTCCAATTAATTTCAAATCAGCGGCAGCACTCTGGCACTGGAAAAAATGTAAAACTTCATACAAAACGATACACTTTTCTTCTATGCATAATTCTTTAAATTTTTCTCTTTTTTCCGTTAATGTCTTTGCCTGTGCTCCAAGTTTTTTTGCATATACCGTATTTGTTAATTTATTTAAAAAGGTTTCATACAGCATCACCACCTTCTTTTCTTCTAAATGGTCGGAATCGTAAATTTTCAGTTCTTTATTCTGTTTTTTACGTTCCACGTACTGTACTATTTTTTTCAGTATTTCTGTTTCTTCCTGGGAAAGTACCAGCTGATTTGCACCTTGCATCAATAGCTGATCCCCTGATCTTCCGGAAACCCACATATAAAATCCGTCCACACAAAACAGAGTATCTATTTTGATTTCCGGCACCAGCACTCGCGGATTCTTTAACTGTCTTTCCTCTTCCAGATACCGAATTATATTTTCTTCTGACTTCTGAATTTCCTTTTTCAGACGAATCGGCACATACTCGATTGTTCGTATTTTCTTTCCCTTTTTGCCCTCCGATTCTGCCAGTACAAAGTAAGCTCCCGCCTCTTTGTTATATCCTCCATACTTCTGTATATCACAAAGCCGTTCATCACTGCTCTTGATCGGAACCTGACCTTTTCCTTTTTTGACAATCTGCTGGTCAAACAATGCACCTGTTGCCTCATACGATCTTCGCGTCACAAGAATGTTGTTCTTTTCCATAAACTTTCGGACTGTCACAATGGTTCCGTTCCCGCCTTCCCAGGCAATTTCTCCGTTTCGTTCAATTCTTTCCTGTTCAAACATCTTCTTCAGATTATAACTTCTTCCCGGATTTTCCTTAATGAAGTGAATCGGATTTGATGTGAATTTTACAAAATATGCGTTGCCAACGACAATATTCAAATAAGCATCCTTCGCATGATGATAATCATTCATCTCCCGTACCTTCAGAAATTTAAAATCCTTACGGAACTTTGAAACGGTTGGCGCTTTTACATAAACAATCTGTGTATCCGGGATCACCTGCTGCAGAATACTTGCTGCCGCTTTTGTACTCTGACGAGTTTCCACCAGCTGCCTGGAAATAAATCCAGCCAATTCAGACGGTTCAAATCCATTTCCTCTTATCAGCCGTTTATATTTTTCTTCACTGATCAATCCGGCATCCACTAAAGATTTCCAGAATGGCTGCATTTTTTTCCGAACTGTTTCATCGATCGGATATTTATCCTCTTTCATCTGATTACACTTTTTCTTTACAAGTACCCGGTTATCCAGGCTATCATCCATCACTTTGGACTGTGGAAAAATATGATCAATGTCATACTTCTGATTATCCCACAATTCCTCCAGTTCAATTGTTTCACCGGAATACATGCATTTTCCTTTTTGCGTATAATACAAATACAGCTTGTCTCTTCTCATTTCCGCATCGGAACGCTTTTCAATCTCATCTATCCAGTCTTTTTCTTCCGCTTTACATTTTTTATAAAGTTCCAGCAGTTTCTTTTTTCTTGAAGAGGTTCTTCCCTGATCGGTTTTTTCTCTTGCCATTTCTATAAAAACACGTTTCGGTGGGTTTCCCATCACTTTACAGATTTCCTTTACAATCAAAAGGCTCTGCCAAATCTGCCGCTTCACTGCCGGTGATACGTAAAGCTCCTCGACTAATTCATACGAAATATCCCGTTTTTTCTGTTCGTTTCCATTCTTTTCTTCGATTGCCGATGCAAACAAATATTTTTCGCTAAGCAGTTGCATCAGATTGTCATTC
The DNA here is from genome assembly GCF_003479155.1 of Blautia sp. AF19-1. Lineage (NCBI taxonomy): Bacteria > Bacillati > Bacillota > Clostridia > Lachnospirales > Lachnospiraceae > Blautia > Blautia sp. AF19-1. Next base: position 12,161 of record NZ_QUGQ01000030.1, on the reverse strand, counting down.
GTCTCCCACAAAGCCCGAATAATAGACCATGCCTCTCCCGTTTCCGGTGCCGGTGCTTCCATCTCTTCCAAAAACACTTTTGAGAGTCTTCCCCAACCACGATACGGCAGTTTACTTATGCTGTCTCTTTGTTTTTCTGTCAACTCCGGAAACAGTTTCTTTAATCTCTGTTTCAGTATCGCTTTATCATCTCCAAACAGCGTTACGTTCAGGATGATGCATTCTTTTTCCGCCTGGTTCAGTGACAGATTTGTTAATTTCTCTTTAAAGTCATGGTATGCCGTAAGAGAACTCTTGAAATCACCATCAATTCCGGTAATTTCAACTTCTTTTCCGGTAATTCCTTCTTTCACTAAATAGTTTTTCAGTTTTTTCTGTGTAACCTTTCTGCTTTTCTGGAATACTTCTTCATATATTTTCTGTTTCTGCTCTACAGATATCTTTTCTCCATCCAAACGCAGATTATTTAATTCATTTAAAACTTCGTATTTGCTGTACAGCAGAGAATACTTTGGTAAAACATCTTCACTTGGCAGATAAGTACATTTATTCGTCATTCTTCGAATAAACTGCTCTGCACTTGCTTCCAAATCTACCATCTCATCGAAGTTCCATGGATATATTTTGCCTTCTTTTCGTACCGCCCAGTTACTCTTCTCCCCTTTTTTTCGAATTCCGTTTAAGGGTCCTACGTAGTACGGAATGCGGAATGTGAAAATCTTTTGAATCTTCTCTCCATTCTCTTTCAGTAGCGGAACTTTATCTTCCAGATTTTTCAGGATTGCATTTAATTCATATAAATGAATCTGATATGGAATGACACTGTTGTCTTTTACAGTCTGTTTCGGAAGAAACGTTCCCATTTCCATTTCCTTCTGCATGCAGGATGCTTTCGTCACATCTGATATCTTGCCCAGAATATTCTTTTTCAGATAACCGTAAAAGTCTTCCTGACTACATTGTTTTGGTGCCTTGATATACGCATAATAATTAGCTTTTTCATCCTTTTTTGCAAACAGTCTCTGATATTCTTCCCTTGAAAGATTCTCTCTGACCAGCTTTTTCAGATCTTTCAGATCTTTTTTATGCTTTTCATAAAGTGCCACTTTTGCCTCTGAAAGAGAAGAATAGTTCTGCAAAATATCAGCCAGAACAGCCCAATCGTACACTGCTTTTGCGTGTTCAATTAATACATATTTTTCTCCCAGCTCTGCTTCGATCTCTCCAGCGTATTCTTCATAACCTGCATCTGCGAAGCAAAGTTTTGGCCGTTCCAGTGTATCCATCTGTTTTTCCCCAAACAGATTTCCCAGTTTTGCTGTTCCACCGGTAATCAATCCCAGCCACTCTTTTTCACAGGATGTTTCTGCCCGCATTGCTTTTACTGCTTTTGTCTTTTTCGCAGATTTGGTCAATGTTCGGTCTTTTAAAATTGCCTCTATTTCCTTGCTTCTTTCCACTCCAATCTCGGAAGAAAAGCCAAGTTCTTCTGCCCGCACTGCTTCAAGGAACTGTTCAAATGTTGTCTGAAATTCTCTTACCTGTTCGATATTTCCGTTTAATAGAAAATGGCCTCTGTGTTTCATCATATGATGCAGAGCAAGATATATCAGGCGAATATCAGGCGTTTCGTCAGTTTCCATTAACCATTTTCTCAGATGATAGATGGTTGGAAACTGTTTATGATATTCTTTGTCTGTGTAATCATCATCCGCAAACAATGCATAGGGAAGTTCCGGACACTTTCCCTGCCTGTCACGCTTATCCTCTGGCCAGTAACGACTCTCTTTCATTCTGCGAAAAAATCCATCATCTATCTTTTCTACTTCTTCCGCAAAAATTTTCTGCAGCAATTCTATTCTCCAATTACGACGATCCAATCTTCGTTTTGCTGTCCGAAACCCTCTTCTCTCTTCTGCAGTCTGTGCACTGTCAAATAGCCGTACACCCCAAAGTGTTTTTCCATGGGCGCGCAAAATTTCGTACTTCTCATTTGTCACAGCCCATCCAACCGAACTGCTTCCCATATCAAGTCCGAGATAATATTCCCCTTTCATCTGTTCTTTCCTCCATTTTCTACATTTTATCTAATTTTACCATATATTTTGATTTTTTACATCTTTTCTTTCCTATTTTCAACAATTCTACTTCCTGGTTCTTGCTGTTCTCACAGTACTGAATCATAACCATGTTTCATTTCTAATTTTAGACAACAAAAAAACTGCTGTCTATGAAGACAACAGTTTTCGTTCCACACACTGTGGACCATCTAACGATGGCGTTTTCGATAAATCGTTATTTGAACTTATGATGTAAAATTTAGTATGGTACTAAACTATCTACACTATACTTCTATTTTTTCCTTTCGTCAATCTTTTTTAGAAAGTTTTTTCTTTTAAAAACACAATAAAAATCTGATTATCCGCTAAAATACAGTATCTATCAGCATTTTCAAGGAAACAAACTCATCAATTTACTACTTATTTACTACCAACGAATGAGCCTTGATACGCAAGTTTTCCTAGATATGCAAAGATATGGTACAGCACATCAGTATTGAAACAAGAAAAAATTGAATATTTCATAGACTATGGAACGCCTAAAATGACGTTCCTTTTCTATTTTCAGCCGTTCTTATTGGACGGCTATTTTATTACCCAAAATGAAAGGAGCATTAGATTTATGAAAAAGATATTAAAACGATTGTGTACGGGCTTCTTAGCTCTTGCAACTGTCGTTACTGCTTTACCGACTACACCCGTTCATGCAGAAAGTAAGCAATACTGGACGGAAAGTGCAGAGCGTGTCGGTATCATTGAAAAAGTAATGAATGACGGTTCTATTGGTTCTACATTCAATGAGGGCATGATGAAAGTTGAGGGCGAAACTGCCTATTGTATCGACATCAATACAGATTTTAAGAATGGCTACAAGACCAGAGCTGACGCAAGCTCACGCATGAGTGCCGACCAGATTTCAGATGTGGCGTTATCCTTAGAATATGTCAAACAGTATGGCGAAGCCCACAAGGAACTGAACTACAAACAAGTTTATCTATTGGAACAATGTGTAGTCTGGCAGAGATTGAGCGTACATCTCGGCTGGCAATGTGATAACGTGCGAGCTTCTTATGATGAAATTCCAAAGGCAACGCAGGACGAAGTTTTCTCTGGTGCAAGAGCCTTTGTCAAAGAAAATAAAGGACGCTATGAATGTGGAGGTTATATCTACTCTGGCGAGGGACAGGAATTAGGGCAATTCTGGGCGAAGTTGAATGTCGGAAATGCTACACTTCAAAAGACTTCCAGTAATACCGGCATTACAGACGGTAACGAAAATTACTCTATTGCTGGTGCAACATACGGTGTCTTTGCTGATAAGGACTGCACAAAACAGCTTGCCACCCTTACGACTGATAAAAACGGAAATACAGATGTTGTAGAGGTAAAAGCAGGCACAATCTATATCAAGGAATTATCCGCACCAGCAGGATATAAGGTAGATAAAACTGTATATTCCTTAAAGGTTGAAGCTGGAAAGACAGCGACTTTGAAAGTATCTGATACGCCAAAAGTAACGGACACTTTGATTGAGCTTTTCAAGATTGACATGGAAACACAGAAAAACAATCCGCAAGGGAACGCTTCTCTAGCAGGCGCGGAATTTACATGGAAGTATTATGCTGGCTTCTATAATAAAGACAATCTCCCTGCCGAAGCTACTCGTACATGGGTTACAAAGACAATCGCTGAAACAGACAGCGACGGGACAGCCCACTACATTACAAAATTAGCGGACGCATACAAGGTATCTGGCGACAGCTTCTATATGCAGGACAGCAAAGCGGTTCTTCCACTTGGGACGCTAACCGTAGAAGAAACAAAAGCTCCAAACGGCTACTTGTTAGAGGGTGCATATATGCAGGCTGGCGATAAGTCCGAACAGATAAAAGGCTTATATGTAACACAGATTACCGAGGACGGCGACCTTGCCGTATTATCTGGAAGTAACCAGTTTTCCGTATCAGACAAGGTTATCCGTGGCGGTGTCAAAATTCAGAAACGAGATTTAGAAACGGGCGATACCAAACCACAAGGAAGTGCCACTTTGAAAGATACTGCCTTTGACATCATTTCCTTAAATGATAATGCGGTATTGGTTGAGGGCAAGCTCTACAAGAAAAATGAAGTCGTAAAGACTATTCATACAAACCTTGAGGGTGTCGCTTCCACTTCTGCTGACCTTTTACCTTATGGAAATTTCAGTATCGCTGAAAGTGAAGCTCCAAACGGATATTTGACAGACGGTGCAAAACCGATTGATTTTGCAATCACAGAAAACGGAAAAATCGTGGACTTAATCGACGAAGCCCATTCTATCTATAATCAGATTAAGCGTGGCGATATTGAGGGCGTAAAAATCGGTGCAGGCACACACAAGCGTCTTGCTGATGTTCCCTTTAGGATCACAAGCAAGACGACGGGCGAAAATCATGTGGTGGTAACTGATGATAACGGGCAATTCTCCACTTCTGCTGACTGGGCTTCTCACAAGCACAATACTAACGCAGGCAAGACCAGCGAGGACGGTGTGTGGTTTGGAACTTCTGAACCAGACGACAGCAAAGGTGCATTGCCTTATGATACCTACATCATTGAAGAAATGCGTTGCAACAGTAACAAAGGCTTTGAACTTATCCCACCTTTTGAAATCGTGGTATCAAGAAATAATCTTGTGATTGATTTAGGGACTTTGACTGATGAATACGAAAAAGAAATCTCTATCCATACCACAGCAACCAGCAAGGACGGCGAAAAGACTATCCTTGCAGGAAAAGAGGTTACGATTGTTGATACTGTCAAATTAGACGGACTTACAAAAGGCACAAAATACCAGCTCAAAGGTTGGCAGATGTTAAAGGAAGAAAACGCCGAGCTTATCATTGACGGGAAACGTGTAGAAAACGATTATACCTTTGTCGCTGATGATGAAGAAATGAAAGTGGAAATTTCCTATACATTCAACGCGTCTGCTTTAGGTGGCAAGAACCTTGTTACCTTTGAGGAATTGTATGATTTAAGCAATCCAGACGAACCCGTAAAAGTTGCGGAACACAAGGACATTGAGGACGACGGGCAGACGGTACTTATCACAGAGCGTATCATCAAAATTCATACGACTGCTACCGATAAGGACGGCAACAAAGAGATTGAAGCAGGAAAAGACGTTACAATCATTGATACCGTAACCTTAGAGGGCTTAGAAGTCGGTACACAGTACAAACTTGTGGGCTGGCAGATGTTGAAAGAAGAAAATGCAGAGTTTCTTATCAATGGAAAACGTGTGGAAAGTGATTACACCTTTACTGCTGACAGCGAAAACATGAAAGTGGAAGTTGTCTTTACCTTTGACGCTACTTCCCTTGACGGAAAACAGCTTGTAACTTTTGAGGAATTATACGATTTAAGCAATCCAGACGAGCCGAAGAAAGTTACCGAGCATAAGGATATTGAGGACGAGGGACAGACGATTACTTTTAAGGAAAAGCCAGAAGAACCAGAGAAACCCGAAACACCACCGACACCGGAAAAGCCTAACAGACCTAGCGACAGTCCAAAAACGGGCGACAGTACAAATGTAATGGCATTTATCGTGATGTTGCTTGCGTCTGCTGGTGGACTGGCTGGAACATATCTTTACAAACTCCGTAAAATGAAAAAATCATAAGGCGGTAACGGTATGATGAAAGAAAAATCACGTTCTCCGCCGAAGCGGTCAAGCGGCAGATTTTTGCTTATTCTGGCTTGTCTGCCAACAACCTGCAAGAACACGGATAGTCAAGGGTGCGTAAGCATTGATTTTACCCTTTACTATCTGTGGGATTGCTGGTACTTCCCAAACCGCTAGAATAAGAAATCACAATCAATTAACTTATCAATTATCAAAATAGAAAGAAACGAGGTAAAACAATATGGAAATGAAATATGTCGTGCCAGATATGGCACAGTCTTTTGGAACTCTTGAATTTGCAGGGGAAAGCGAGCCTATCTTTGAAAGAGATAAAAACAATCGCAAGGTCATAGCCAGACGAAGCTATAACCTTTATTCTGACATACAGAAAGGCGAAAATGTTGTGGTGGAAATTCCTGTGCAGGCTGGCGAAAAGCATTTCAAGTATGAGCAGAAAGTAAAACTTGTCAATCCGAAGTTATACGGCAGAGGTTACGCAATCGGGGATATGGGACATACCGATTATGTATTAGTTGCTGATGATATTGTAGCAGTTGAAGAAAAGTAAAGGAGTGGAAAATTTATGAGATTATCAAACGGGTTTGTTATTGACAAAGAGAAAACATTTGGAGAATTAAAATTTACAGCGGTACGTGATGTGTTCTTGCAGAATGAGGACGGGACACCGAGTACCCAGCTTAAAAAGCGTATCTATGATTTGAAGTGCAGTCTGCACGGTGGAATTATCCCCGTGTCTGTACCGCCAGAAGTACCGTTAAGGGAATTTCCTTACAATGCAGTTGTGGAGCTTGTCAATCCAGTAGCCGATACGGTATCAAGAAAAACCTATACGGGTGCAGATGTGGACTGGTATGTAAAGGCAGAGGATATTGTATTGAAGAATAAAAGCAACCAGAACGCAGGCAATACACAGAACCATACACCGCAGGGACAACCGAAAAAATAGACTTGCTGAATAGATTTTCGTTGTAGAGGATATACGGAACTGTTATAATATGGGTATGAAGAAAGCGACAAATTAAAATTTTTAGGGAGTGAGAATAGTATATGGACAGTTGGTTTACCGTCGAACAAATAGACCAAGATACATTCGTCATCAGCGAATACAAACACTGGGAAGAAACACATTGTTATCTATTGTGTGGGACAAAAAGAGCCATTCTGATTGATACAGGTTTAGGTGTTTCCAACATCAGAGAGGTTATTGATGGATTGACGAAACTGCCCGTTACAGTAATCACTACTCATGTTCATTGGGATCATATCGGTGGACATAAATATTTTCGGTCTATTGCAGTTCATGAAGCAGAAAAAGAATGGCTATCGGTCAAATTCCCTATACCTTTGCAAGTGGTAAAAAACAATATTATGTGCAATCCATGTGATTTCCCCTCGGATTTTAAGGTAGAGAAATATCAGATTTTTCAAGGGGTTCCGCAAATGATTTTACATGATGAAGATTGTATTGACTTAGGGAACAGAAAGTTGGTAGTTATTCACACGCCCGGTCATTCTCCCGGACATTGTTGTTTCTATGAAGCGGATAGAAAATATCTGTATTCCGGCGATTTGATATATAGCGGTTGCCTTGATGCTTTTTATCCATCAACAAACCCACAAGAATTTTGGAAGTCTGTTAGAAAAATTCAATCTTTAAAGATAAGTCGAATTTTGCCAGGACATCATCATTTATCTATTCCAGTTACTATAATTGACAAGATAGAGACAGCTTTTCACAACTTGTCAAATGAAGGGAAATTAAAACAAGGGAATGGTATATTCAGCTATGAGGGGTTTCAAATCCATATCTGAAATGCAATCTTAGTTTTACAATTTTATATCCCTACACACAAAGCAGTTAGTCTTAGGATTGACTGCTTTTTTCATACCCAGAAAGGAGTGATTGATTTATGCGTATGATTTGGAACAAAGGACACCGTATCAGAGCCAGCGACAAGCACCTTGTTTATCATTTTTCCATAGAGACGCTTCTGTTTGTGTTCGTGGCAGTTCTCCTGCTACTGAATAGCAAACAGCTCATGCGTACCGACTGGGAGCATTTCAGCTTGTTAGAAAACGGCTTGACGCTTTCCCCTTACAACTTCATAACCATATTGATAGCGACTGGTGTTTGTGCATTGGTCGCTTTTGGGTATTACCGCTTCTGTTACGACAGTTTCAAGAAGCTACTGCACCGTCAAAAGCTGGCAAGAATGATACTGGAAAATAAGTGGTATGAAGCCGATACCGTACAAGACAGCGGTTTTTTTACTGACCTGCAAAGCAGATCAAGGGAAAAAATCGTCTGGTTTCCAAAGATTTATTATCAAATGGAAAAAGGACTTCTTCATATCCGCTGTGAAATTACGCTGGGAAAATATCAAGACCAGCTTTTACGGTTGGAGGATAAGTTGGAAAGTGGCTTGTATTGTGAGCTGACAGACAAGACCCTGCATGACGGTTATATCGAATATACCCTACTTTATGATATGATAGCGAACCGCATTACCATTGATGAAGTACGGGCAGAGAACGGCTGTCTTAGACTGATGAAAAATCTTGTCTGGGAATATGACGCACTTCCACACGCCCTTATCGCTGGTGGAACGGGTGGCGGTAAAACTTATTTTCTGCTGACGCTCATTGAAGCCCTACTGCATACCAACGCTGTCCTTTACATCTTAGACCCGAAAAATGCGGACTTAGCAGACTTAGGAACAGTCATGGGAAATGTGTATCATACCAAAGAAGAAATGATTGATTGTGTCAATGCCTTTTATGAGGGCATGGTACAACGAAGCGAGGAAATGAAGCGACACCCGAACTATAAGACGGGCGAAAACTACGCCTATCTGGGACTGCCACCCTGCTTTCTTATCTTTGATGAATATGTGGCGTTTTTTGAAATGCTGGGGACAAAAGAAAGCGTGAGCTTACTTAGCCAGCTAAAGAAAATCGTTATGTTAGGGCGACAAGCAGGTTATTTCCTTATTGTCGCCTGCCAGCGCCCAGACGCAAAGTATTTCTCGGACGGGATAAGGGATAACTTTAATTTCCGTGTGGGATTGGGGCGTATCAGCGAATTAGGCTACGGTATGCTGTTCGGTTCAGATGTGAAAAAGCAGTTTTTCCAGAAGCGTATCAAGGGGCGTGGCTATTGTGATGTGGGAACAAGTGTTATCAGCGAATTTTACACGCCTTTAGTCCCGAAAGGACATGATTTTTTGCAGACTATCGGCTCTCTTGCACAAGCAAGGCAGGACGGGACGGCGACGTGCGAAGCGAAAGGCGACGGCACGGACTAGCCGTTGCTGGTGTGGCGTAAGCCACGCCAGCAGGTAAAACCCCTCGGTATCTAACAGAGGGGTACGTTTGCAAATAGACAATAGACAAAAAACATAGGAAACATAAGGCTTCTGGCATGGTTTTCTAGCAAAAATCGGCTGTGAAGTCGCCTTAAAAAACTTCACACTTTACAGATTGGGGGTATGGTTCTGAATGAAGAACAACGGATAAAAGAATTACGGGAGAAACGGATTGCTTACGGTATCTCACAAGGCAGGCTGGCGGTGGCTTCTGGTATCACAAGGGAATATTTCAACAAGATAGAAAGTGGAAAAATGAAGCCGTCAAAGGAACTTCTGGAAACTCTGCATAAGGAACTGGCAAGGTTCAATCCAGAAGTACCGCTTACCATGCTGTTTGATTATGTGAAAATTCGTTTTCCCACGCTGGATATACAGCACATCATCAAAGATATATTAAAACTGAATATCAATTATATGCTCCATGAAGATTACGGACATTACAGTTATACGGAGCATTATTCTTTAGGGGACATCTTTATCTATACGTCGGCTGACGAAGAAAAAGGTGTCCTTTTAGAGTTAAAGGGGCGTGGTTGCCGACAGTTTGAAAGTTACCTGCTGGCACAACAAAGAAGTTGGTATGACTTTCTCATGGACGCACTCATAGACGGTGGCGTGATGAAGCGTATCGACCTTGCTATCAACGACCATACGGGTATTTTGGATATTCCAGAGCTTGCGGAAAAATGCAGGAAACGGGAATATATCGGAAAGTCCAGAAGTTATAAGTTTTATCAGTCGGGCGAGCTTATCAAGCATAGAGAGGACGACAGAGAATATATGGGACGCACCCTTTATCTTGGTTCGCTAAAATCAGATGTGTATTTCTGTATCTATGAAAAGGACTATGAGCAGTACGTCAAGTTAGGGACACCGCTGGAAGAAGCCGACATTATCAACCGTTTTGAGATACGGCTTAGAAATGAACGTGCCTATTATGCAGTACGAGATTTGCTGACCTATTATGACGCAGAGCAGACTGCCTTTTCTATCATCAACCAGTATGTGCGGTTTGTTGATGAAGAAGCAGACAAGCGAAAAAATGACTGGAAACTCAATGACCGCTGGGCGTGGTTTATCGGCGATAACAGACAGAGCTTGAAGCTGACGACAAAGCCAGAGCCTTACACCTTAGACCGTACATTGCGGTGGGTACAACGGCAGGTAGCACCGACCTTGAAAATGCTGAAAAGGATTGATAAGGGAAACGGAACAGACTACATGAAAACTATCGAACAGCAGGCAAAGCTCACAGAAAAGCATGAAATGATAATCAAACAGCAGACGACCCCTGCAAAAGATTTAGTAGAAAGTTAGGAGTGATGAAAAAATGTGGGAATTATTGAAAGACTTCCTGCTGGTATCTGTTGGAACGGGTATCGGCGTAGCCTTGATGTGTATTTTAAGTGTTGGCAAAGGAGCTGACTATGAAATGAAGAAATTAAAAGAAAGCGAGGACAAATAACATGAATTTCGGGCAAAATTTGTATCAATGGTTTTTAAGCAACGCACAGAGCTTAGTGCTTATGTCGATTGTGGTTATCGGTATCTACTTAGGGTTCAAGCGTGAGTTTTCAAAACTTATCGGTTTCTTGGTAGTTGCCTTGATTGCTGTCGGCTTGGTATTCAATGCTGGCGGTGTGAAAGATGTACTGTTAGAGCTGTTCAATAAGATTATCGGTGCATAAAATTTTATTGTGGGGCTGATGTATGGGTGCTATAATGTGAAAAAAGAAGTAATCGAGGTGTTCTATTTTGAATGAGAGAGAAAAAATTATTCGTTTATGGTTTGATATGTGGTTGAAACAGCAAGACTTAGGAATAGATAAAATTTTTACAGAAGATGTTGTTTATACGGAAAGCTGGTGTCCTAAATATGAAAATCTTAAAACAGTAAAACATTGGTTTAATGAATGGAATACTCGTGGTAAAGTCATTATTTGGGATATTAAACAGTTCTTTCATAAAGAAAATCAAACTGTCGTAGAATGGTATTTTAAAAATGAAATGAATACGGGAAGCGTTGAAGAATTTGACGGTATTTCCTTAATTGAATGGACAGAAGATAACAAAATCAAATCATTAAAAGAATATGGTTGCAATCTGAATAACTATAATCCATATCAACACAGCGATAACCCTCAATTTAGAGATGAAAAAACAAACTGGTTTTAAAACTTAATCAAATTATATCCATATACATAAAGCAGTTAGTCTTAGGATTGACTGCTTTTTTCTTACCTAAAATCAGATTGGAGTGATGAAATGAGCGATATTTTTAAGGATATGCAGGCAAACGTCGGCTGTGATTATATTTCTAACCTGCCCTCTTACAAGCGTAAAGTGTGGCATGAAATGAAGCGATTACCGCTTACGAATTATGATATAAAACAGTTAGAAGATTTTTCAAAGTATGTGTTTGGTATGTCGTACCAGAGCTTAAAAGATGTGATGAAGCAACAGAAAGGACGTGAGGAACAATGCAGGAAACAAGGGTGCTGGTGGAAACGAGAGGAACAACTGGCGAAGAAACAATATCATACTGGTTCGACCTGCCGATAGATGTTGCCGAGTTTGAAGAAAAGTTAGGTATCGGTGCAGAAAGTGGGGATTATCGTATTATCGAAAAGGTGTTGCCTTATGCTGATGAAGTCCACGAACACACCAGCGTGTACCAGCTCAACGAATTAGATTTTATGTACCGCCAGCTTTCAAGTGATATGCAGGAAGAATATGTATCACTACTTACGGTGTTTGAAAATTTAGAAGCACTTTATATTTGCAGGAACGTGATTATTGTTTATCCCGACTGTAAAAGCATGATAGATGTTGCAAGGCAAAAGCTGATGAACGACCCGATGTTCAAGCATTTATCCGAGGACTGTCAAGAATACTACTTTGACTTTGAAGCCTACGCTTCTCACTTGCAGGAACACGGGAAATTTTTAGTAACAGAACACGGTATCTTTGAACTGCCAGAGTAGGAAATGAGGTGACAAACTATAAACAGTCAAGAGAATTTTGAAATTTTTTTGAATTGTA
>NZ_QUGQ01000003.1:0-222274 GCF_003479155.1 Blautia sp. AF19-1 | reverse complement strand
AGATGTGCACAGCAAGCAATCCTAACAGCACTTGATATGATGAATGATGGTAAGCCATTTATCTTGAAGTGTCTGAGAAGACGGAAGCTGCCAAAAAGGCTGGATGCCGGGTTTCCGTTTCCGGAATGTTGAAATTTTTAGGTGTCTCTCGCTCAGGATATCTTGCATGGCTCCACCACGTACCTTCTGATACAGAAAAACGTCGTAAAGCTGTAAAAGCAAAAATACAGGATATTTATGATAATTCCAAGCAGAACTACGGTGCTCCGAAAATCACTGTAGAACTTCGAAAAACTGGTGAAGTCATTTCGGAAAGAACCGTTGGTACATATATGCGCCAAATGGGAATTCGTGCTCAGTGGAGCAAACCATGGACGATCACCACAAAAGATTCCGATTTTAGCACTGAATTACAAAATATCCTTGATGAGCAATTTAATCCTGATCGTCCGAATGCAGTCTGGTGTTCGGATATTACCTACATCTGGACAATAGATGGATTTGTCTATCTGACCAGTGTTATGGATTTATTTTCCAGAAAAATTATAGCCTGGACGCTTTCAGAAACACTGGAAGTATCTTGCGTGATTGATACTATAAACAAAGCCAAAGCTCGCCGAAATATCGATCAACCATTCATTATCCATTCGGATCGTGGCAGCCAATATGTTGCAACAGGCACGCATCAAATCCACAAATCTGGATTACCTGAATAAACTGACCAAGCTGGATCTGCTTGTGATCGATGATTTCGGTCTTATGGATCTCGACCTTGATAAATGCCGGGCTCTCTTTGAAGTCCTTGACACCAGAGATGGAAGAAAATCAACTGTAGTCATCTCACAATTTCCAGTCAGCACATGGTTCGATATGTTTGCCGATAACACCTACGCCGATGCGTGTCTTATACGAATCACGGATAAGCACCATACGTATCGTCTGGAGATGAACGGTATAAATATGCGTGAAACAGAATGATGTAATCTAGCGGTACTTCGTACCGTTAAAAATGGAATAGCCGTTCCGCAGTAGCGGAACTGGCGTTCCGTTTAAGCGTAATTTGCAGTGTACGATGAACACGTCAAATATCAGAAATTATAAACCAAAAGATTTTGCTGAATTATTAGGGGGTTCGGTCAAAACGTTGCAGCGATGGGACCGGGAAGGAATTTTAAAAGCCAACCGTACTCCAACAGACAGACGCCATTACACTTATGATCAGTACCTTCAATTTAAAGGAATTCATACAGAGTGGAGAGTATTGGGGTCAGACCCTCTTATGATTTTCTTACAATGAATTTGCACTTTTTAAAAGGAAGAAAGCTGCTTATCACGGCCGGTGTGTATGAATCGGAAGTGGCGGAGAAGGTACAGGATACCTTTGAGAAGTATCGAGAAACACAGAGTTATAAAGAAGCCATCCTCTCAACCGCAAATACTCTTCAACTTTCCAAAGCCTCCGTCACCTCATACCTGCCATATCAGAAAGGCGTGTACTTCCCGAGTACAGCAGATAAAGAGAAAATCAGTGTTGGAGCAGAGCGGCAGCGGAGATACAGAGCGATAAGAAAACTGAGATCAGAGCCGACAGAGGAGCACCTGTGGGAGACGGTCTTGCTTTATTGTGGTGTGCAATTTAAAACCTATTCCGGCTTACCCTTTACCTATGAAATACGAAAGGGCAGAAGCGGCGAATATACAAAGGAATTGTGGATCGACCGCCGAGGGAAGAGCAAAAGCCTGGCGTGGAGTTCTGTGCTGCTGGCACTGGGGAATATCAAAAAGGTAGGAGAAGTAGTTGAACGACCAAAGGCTCTGAGTGACATCCGGGGTGTGACTTACATCTATGGGATGTTCTATCGCTTCGGACTGATCGATGTGCCGAAAGAAGTGAAGGAAAAGAAAAATGATCGAGGCAATAAAAAACAGAAGAAGGGAAGAGAAGATATGCTTGAAGAAAATATAAAATTTTTTAGGAGACTTTAAAAATCCTATCATTTATGATATGATCTATATAATATATGCGAGAGGAAAAATATATGGATTACGATATTGAAATGAATAAGAAGGATTACCAAAGAGAAAAAGAAGCTCGTGCGAAGCGGTTGGAAGCATATGCGGAAGCGATTCAAACGATCACTTTGCAGAAATCGTCCAAAGTGATAGAAGAACTTATAGAGGAGAGACGCAGGCAGGGGCTGACACAGCAGGACTTAGCGGATATGACGGGAATTCTTGCACCGAATCTGGCGCGGCTGGAGAGCAGAAAAAGGGTTCCAACACTGGTCGTGCTGCAAAAATACGCTTCGGCGTTAGGAATGCACATTGAAGTAAAATTGTGTGATGGAACAGAAGAGGAAAGATATACAAGATCAGATGTGACAAATCAAGAATATGATACCGATGTGAAACGGGTGGCGAAGCCGGTATAGGTGAATATATGCAAAAATTATATGGGAAAATCTTTTAGTTATACGAGAAAACATATTTGATAGTAAAGGGGCAAAATACAAATGAAAACCAGACGAATCACCTTAGAAACGCATCTGCACAAGATAGCAGAATATGATGAAACTGTAAAAAATCTGGAAAGTGTATTCAATATTCAGAAGCAGAAAGTTATAAGATATATCGGCTCTGTCGTTACATCGTTTCCCACTTATAGTACGCACGATGCCGTTCATTCCATGAATATTATTTCAGCGATCGAAAAGATTCTTGGACAAAAGACGATTAAGAAAATGTCGGGCATTGATACGTTTTTAATCTTAATGTGTGCTTATATGCATGATACAGGAATGCTGTATTCGGACGAAGAAGTGAAACAATTATGGGAAACGGAGGGATTTCAGGATTTTCTCACTTCTGCCAGAAAGAGAGAAGATGAAGTAGGAAGAGCTGCGCGGAAGATTGATAAGGCAGAAAAAGGAGAAGGATGTTCGGTTCTTGAAGTACGCCGTTCTGTTGCTGTGATTCTGATGGAGTATTTCCGCCCAAGACATGGCCAGAGAATCAAGCATGTGACAGATGCCAGAACAAGTGAATTTGGTTCATTACTGTCGATAGATGATTCATTCCTGCCAGACAGAATTATTCATAACATCTATCGGATATCCATGGCGCACAACTGGTCGTTTGAGGATATTTTAAAAGAAATGCCATTGGCAGATTCATTCGGTGTTGAAGAATTCCATCCGAGAATGGTTGCATATCTGATCCGTATGGGCGATTTATGTGATATGGATAATAATCGTTTTAATGGTGTTGGAATCAAAGTATTCGGCAATCTCGGAGAAGAAAATCTTGCACATTATTTCAAACATAAGAGTGTAGAGACTTTACATATATCTTCGGATGGGATAGTAGTTGTTGCCAATGTCTGTTATGATATGATTCAGAGGGAATGTGAAGAGAACTGGCTGAAACATATGGAGAAAGCAGAACGGGATTCTGCGCTGAAAAATATATTTCAGAATACGGTGAAAGAGCA
Source organism: Blautia sp. AF19-1 (assembly GCF_003479155.1). Lineage (NCBI taxonomy): Bacteria > Bacillati > Bacillota > Clostridia > Lachnospirales > Lachnospiraceae > Blautia > Blautia sp. AF19-1. Next base: position 218,784 of record NZ_QUGQ01000003.1, on the reverse strand, counting down.
TATTAACTGGAAATCCTGGCTGGAGCAGGAGGTTACTGCAGGAAAGATGCATTCAATGGAATTATTTCCAGAGAAAAAGTTTATTTCTGTTCCTGAACTGAAGTATAAGATTTTGATTGACGGAGAGGAATCTGAATCTACACATAAAAATCTGAAGTTTCTTTTCTCATCTGAAAAGGCATTTAAACTGATTGAAGATATCAGCATTTACCAGAATAATAAATTGATTTTTGTGAGAGAACTGATACAGAATGCACTGGACGCAACAAAGATGCAGTTATACAGGACGTTGTCTGCGTATGGCTTTCAATTTAATGAAAAAACATCGCCGTTTGATGTAGAAAGAGCATATCCCAATATTTTTGAGGAACATGCGATTATGATTCACACAGACTATAGTCGTGAAACGGGAAAAGTTTATTTTTCGATTCGGGATAAAGGGATTGGCATCAGCATGGATGAGTTTAAACGTAATATTCTGACAACAGGACGAAGCTGGCCGGAACGAAAAGAATACCAGGATGAAATCAAAAGAATGCCGGAATGGCTGAGACCGACAGGGGCATTTGGAATTGGACTGCATACGGTATTTTCAGTAACAGATTCCCTGACGATACGAACTAAGTCCGATAGTGAGAACAAGGCAAATGAGATGACATTATATTCAGGGAAAAAAGGTGGTTATGCATTTTGCAAGAAAACGAATCAGACTCTGCAAAGGGGATCAGAATTTAGTTTTTCGTTTCTGTTAACGGAAGAACTGAAAGAATGGGTAACCGGAAGTAATGGTGGAAAATTGTTTCTCGAAAATGTAAATGATGGAATACAAAAGGAAATTAAAAAGATAATGGAAACGTGGTGCGTAACACCTATGGTTTCCATCTATGCGGATCAGGATTATGGAATACCAGCTTTTTCGCAGTCGACCTGGTACAATGAACTGAGCAGAACAGAAAAAGAAAATCAATTGATTGATCAGTCTGTCGAGTCAGAACGATATCATTTTGCGTTTACAGATGACTACCGGTCGATAATGGTGTGGGATCGGGAGAAGGATTGTGCATTAAGTTTTGGAATGGAGAGCATGGAAGGAAATAACGTTTGCTATAAGGGGATTCGTCTTACAGAAAGGATGGAATCTGGCAAATGCAGTGACAGCTTATATCTGAATCAGATGGATGTGCTGGATGGTGCAGGAAATGATTGGGTGGACGCAGCAAGAATGAAATTATCTCTGGCAGCACGCAGAAAACTGGAAAGCGTTGTGGAAGAGGCTACTGCATTTGCAAAAAGAATATATGTTTTCATGTTGGATGAATTTTATCAAGACAATGATATTAGAAATCTCACAAATGATATTGATGCAATGGCAAATAGAATTTATCAGAAGAAAGAGATATCATTGAAAGAAATATGGACAGAGGGCTGTGAACTTAAGAAAAAATATTGGGGAGTGCCAGAGTGGTGGAACCATAAAATGCTTACCAGAAAGATACTGCCATATTTTTTAATTGTAAAAATGTTAGATAAAAGCATAAAACTGTGGGATCCAGAGTCTGGGATGGAAGAGGTGCAGCATATATTTTGCCTTGCAGATCAGTTGATTAAAAGATGGAAAATGGATTGGAACGGAATGCACGGGGAATCCTTTCAACAGTCGTATTTTGATCAGCAGATGAGAACTCTGCTGTGGCATTTTCTGCAGATTGCAGGAATTGGATTTTCCTATGTTGCGTTTGAAAAAGTGAATTTTGACGATAACGAAAAAAATACGTTGTTTGAATATAAAAATTTGATTACGCAGAAAAGCTTTCAATTTTATCAAAAAGCATTTCCGTTCTGCTCGCAATGGAAATTTACAAAAGATATGTATCAGTGCGTAGAGGAGAGTGCCATAAGCGGGTTGATTCGATGGCGACCGGAATTCAGGAACAGAGTTCCGGATTTTATTAGATGGAAATATTGCCTGCCGAATTCGGCTTTGGATAAAGTGTTTGTGGAATGGAGAGCAGAGCACTGTTTTTCAAATGTAAAACCGTTGGAAATATTCCTGAGATTTTCAGGGATTCCTGAAATTGTATTAGACATACCAGGGGAAAACTGCCCGATTGGAGAAAAAGAGAAAAAAGTATGGCGTAAATTCTGCACAGAGTCCTATCTTAACTGGAAACTGTTTTATCGAATCAGACCATTATCTGAAGTTGCAAAAGATATGCTGAATAAAGAGACGATTGTTTTAAGGAGACCATTTACGACATATATAAGTGAACTGTTTCCGGTTTTCCACAGAATGTCTCTTGTAAGTATGGACGAAAGAAGGATGGAATTCAGCATTCATAACAGTAACACACACGGAGTACAGATAGATTCACAGACGAAAAAGAGAATATTTAAAGAATTCTGGAAAGAAGTAGAGCGGAGCCATGATCCGAAGGGATATGTGGCTATGATTGGAATGGAAGAATATCCGATGCTTGGAATTGAAAATGCAGAAGAACAATATCATGCACAGATTGGAATGCTGGCGAAGTATCCGGAGATACCATTATGGGATTATGGGGCAGGAATCAAAGCGTTTATGGATCAATTCATTGGATGTCCAATTGATGAAAAGAGTCAGGAAATTATAGATCGTATTATTAATTCAGAGGGTGGAAAGGCAGTGATTCATTACATCGCAGTGTACAGAAAAAAGACGGGAGATGATGTGAAAGAAGAGAAAATTGAGACACAGTACAGGGAGTTTTTGAAAGACTTGATTTATTGTTGGGCAGATGGAAGATGCACGTTTGGATGAAAAAACGAAAAATAACAGTATACGAATCCTTGCCATTTTGATTCGCGGAGTTGATATTATGCCATCATTAGCATCATTTACGAGAGTATGAAACTTTTCTGTAAAATAATGTTTAGAAGGTTTTTCTGTGATGCAATAAATATCGTTAGGAGGGTCTTTATTATGGAAAGACAAAAGAAACCTGTATATCGAGTACAAATTTTCAAAACGAAGAAAAATTCTAAAATAAGTTTGTAATTATTTTAGAAAACTGGTATACTTAATTTGAAACATGGCAAAGCTTATGTTAAGCTTGAGCTGGCTTTATGAAGGAAGTGAGTGCTTTGAACATTAAAAAGCTAGTTTTTAAAAATTTCAAGACATTGGAAGAGGTGTCGTTTGAGCCGGGACGTGTAAATGTTTTTATTGGAGCAAATGGCTCTGGAAAAACAACAATCCTTGAGGCTATTGGTTTGCTTTGTGCTGCTATGACAGATCGAGTAGATAACGCAAGTATGCAGCGGAAAGGTATTCGTCTTAGTGTTCCGGGACTTTATAAGTCGGCATTCTCCGATTTAAGGAGAAAAGCACCAACCATCAATTTTGATGTGTCTTGGCGACAAAATGAAAAGAACTATCAATATGGAGTCAATTTGAATGTTCCAAATGAATCGGATTCAGCCAGACGAGACATGTGGCGTTATCATTCGGAAAAATTGACTGTAAATAATCAAACACTGTGGGGAAGAAGCGGTGCATCAAAAACAACATATGATCCGTATGTGGGGTTACTGATGCTCGAACCTAATGAAGAACTTGCTGAGGTTAGACCGGAAATTGAGAAGTTTAAGAACTATGCGATTTATCAACCTAACACACAAGCATTGAGAGGAACGCTCCCTGATCCGTATCAGGTTAATCCTATCGGTTTGTGCGGAGGCAGACTTGCAGAGGCAATTGAAGAAATCATGAGGCAAGATGAAGACGGTGAAAGCTACTTGCAGAATCTTCCACTGGATGAAGTCTTGGAACTGATCGATTGGGCAAGTGGGTTTGATGTGACTGCACCTAAAAAGTCAAGCGTAAATGCTGCTGTTCCGACGACGAGAAGAATTTTGGAGTTCCAAGATCGATATTTGACTTCAAAAACAAGCTTTACCGCTTACGATGCCAGTGAAGGAGCGTTGTATGTTCTGTTTCTTCTTTGCTTGGCATTGCACCCTGATGCACCGGGCATTTTTGCTGTGGATAGTTTTGATCATGCAATGCATCCTAGACTTGCGAGAGAGACGACAAAGCTGTTCTGTAAAACAATTCTGGAACAGGATAAGACTGTTTTTGTAACAACCCACAACCCTCTGGTTTTGGACGGACTTGATTTAATGAATGATGATATAAGATTGTTTGCAGTAAACAAAAGCAGAAAATCAGGTCACACATCTTTACAGAGAATTCAGGTGACTAAGGAGTTAATGGATTCTGGTTATTCTCTGTCGAGATTGTGGACAGAAGGACGGTTAGGGGGCGTACCAAATCTGTAATGAAAACGATAGGAATTGTTGCAGAAGGCCCACGGGATTTTGAACTGATTGCTGCAGTCATTGATACAATTACCAATGAAGAAAACAATTATCAAATGATTCAGCCAGAACCCAACATGATCGGACAGTTTGGAAATGGTTGGAAAGGTGTCTGGAAATGGTGTGAAGACAATCAGGGAAAGCTGAAGGCCTATATGCATTCCTTGACACCAGTACTTGATCTTTTGGTTGTCCATATGGATGGAGATGTCCAAAGATGCGAGAAAGAAGTCCATTGTGTTTGTCAAAGGGCACTTTGTGATGCGCCGGAAGGAGCACATCCGCTTACCTGTGAAAAAATAATTGGAGATAGAAACGAATGTCCGGTTGCGTTACCGTGTGAACACCATGGAAATACTCCAGATGCAGAGGCTGATTTTTTAAGAACATTCATAGGGACGTTGTTGCTTCCGGAAGATGGACTGGCTGTGAGCTATATGATTCCGTTTGATGCAACGGATACATGGATTGTGGCAGCCTGTGATCAGTACGATGATTATGAAACATTACTTGATCCGTGGGTTAACATCATTGCACATTCACCGCAATATCATGGAGTGAAAATTAAAAATCGTCCTAAAAAAGAAAAACGGACATACGAAAAGTTAATTGAAACTGTTTGTGAAAATTGGGATGATGTGGTTGCAAAATGTCCACAAGCAAAACGGTTTGATGAAGATGTGCGTGATTTTTTGATTGAACAGAAAACAGCAAATGTGTGATAAACGGGGCTTCTTTTCGCTGAGGAAAGTGACTGAAGCACATCCGAATCAGTATTATTTTGAGCGAATTGATACATGTGATAATGCGTTGGTTCGCTCTTTTTTTGCCCAACGGAAGGAAGCATGAAGGCTGTGCCTCATACCGCATGAACCACAGACAGCACCCAGGTGTAATCCGAAGTGCAGCTGTGGCTTATGCGGTTTTGCTTCTGAAACGGGAAAATATTGGGCTGAATAAAATAAAAGTTTCCGAAATGGGAAAATATTTTGATGTCCTGCGTATAATATGCCATACTGAGAAAAAAGAAGAAATGGAGTCACACCAGAACAGATGATGTCATCGACTGGCTTTTGGGATGATGTCACTGTGTAAAGACTACCTCAAAGATCGTTCCACCGGACGGGCTGGACTGAACGGTTATTCTGCCGTCATGTACGCGCACGATTTCACGAACCAGGGCCAGCCCAAGGCCTACTCCGCCAAGCTGGCGGCTTCTGGATTTATCTACACGGAAGAATGGTTCAAATATGCGTTCTTTTAATTCAGCCGGGATTCCGCTTCCGGTATCTTCTACGGACAGGCAGATGTTTTTTCCCTTCCGGTATGCGGTTACGGTAACCTGTCCGCCGAAATGGTTGTATTTGATTGCATTCTCAACAAGATTGTATACCATCCGGTAAATCAAAATGTCACTTCCGACCATCGTGGTATCTTTACAGTTTCCGATCAGTTTTATCTCCTTTTCCTGGGCAAGCGGTTCCAGATCCACCAGTACTTCATCGACGAGGGCATCAACGGCAATGGTTTCATCCCTGCTTACTGTTTGAAGCTCACTCATATCGAGCAGTGTCTTGACCATTTTGCTGAGTCGGCCGTTTTGCTCCGTCATCATTTTCAGTGTTTGTAAGGTGTCGGCGTCATTGCCCGGATGCGGGGTGGAATGGTATAAATCGAGCTGTACCTGCATGACAGACAATGGGGTTCGAAGCTCGTGTGCTGCATTTGCCGTAAACTGTCTCTGGATTTCAAAAGCATCTGCGAGACGTTCCAGCATCTTGTTATACGAAATACGAAGCTGGTTCAGCTCTTTTACTTTGTTTTCTTCAATGCGCGAATCGGCCAGATTCTGTGCCTGCACCTCCTCGATTTTTTCGGAGAACTCACGAATGGGTCTGAGCGCATGGCCACTGATAAAATAGGTAGCGACACCGCCAAGAAGGGCCAATAAAGCGGAAAGGATCAGGCTGTTTCTTTTGTAGTCTGCTTTGTTGTTGTACACCTGAACAGAGAAATCTCTGGCAAATTCATCCCAATTGTCCTCCGGAATGCTGATATAGATTTGATCGGAACCGTCTGCGGTACCGTCTCCGCCCTGATCTCCGGCATCATCGCCCCGGGCATCTACGGTCTCCTGCAGGGAATCGATATAATAAATTCCGTTTTTATAGACAAGCAGGGTCAGACATCCACAGATGACCGCAATATACAGGGTAATGATACAGGTAAGTCTCCACTGCAGTGATATTTTTTTCATCGGTCGGACTCCTCTCGTATTTGATATCCTTCGCCTACTTTATTCAAAATCGGATCGTATCCAAGTACCGCCCTGAGCTTTCGCCGAAGCGAAGACATATGTACGCGGATGGATCCGCTGAAGCTGTCCACGGAGGCATCCCAGACATGCTCGATCAATTCTTCCTGGCTTACCGGTCTGCCAAGGTGGAGAAGCAGATATTCCAAAATTCCGTTTTCTTTTCTTGTCAGGGAAACCAGGGTTCCGTTGGCATAGGCCTCTCGTTTGATGGTATCGAATTTGATCCCGCCACTTTCCAGACAGACATCCTTCTGCACAAATTTTCTTCTTGTCAGACTGCGGATCCGCGCTTCCAGCTCCTGCAGATGGAACGGCTTTTCCATATAATCATTTGCCCCGGCATCGAGTCCTTCTACTTTGTCTGCAATCTGTCCTCTTGCAGATAAGATCAGCACCTTCGTTTCTTCGTTTTCCTTCCGGAGCTCTTTTAGAAGATCCATTCCGTCCATGCCGGGCAGATTGAGATCCAGGACAATCAGATCATAATTTTCTGCCAGGATGCATTCCAGAGCCTCCGCCCCATCATAGCAGGTATCTACCTCGTACCCGGCGGCGTACAGACTTCTGGCAACTGTGTCACACATTTGTTTCTCATCTTCCACGATTAATAATCTCAAAATTTTTTTCACCTGCCCATTTCTTAACAATGATTTTACAACAGCTATTGTATAATATCAGAGTCAGCTGGTCAATCAATAAAATCAAAGGAGCAACCACATTTTGAAATGCAGAAAAATATCTCAAATTGTTCTAGTTATCACAGGCATAGCGATGATGGGCTATGGCGCCGTCAGAGGGGAAGCGGCTGCTGTGCTTGGGAAAGCAATTAAATTATGTCTGGAGTGTGTCGGAATTGGATAAGAAAAAGAAGTTACGATCAAAGAAAATAGCCGGAATACGCGGGTGGATCCAGGCAGCGGCCACACTGCTTACCAATCCTCATATCCCCAATTTTTTTCAGGGCAAAATATATCAGGGCAAGGCGAAAACGGTATGCGTACCGGGCCTAAACTGTTATTCCTGTCCTGCTGCGACGGGAGCGTGCCCCATCGGAGCCTTTCAGGCGGTTGTCGGATCATCCAAATTTAAGTTTTCCTACTACATAACCGGGTTCCTGATTTTACTCGGCGTGACACTGGGAAGATTCATCTGTGGTTTTTTGTGTCCGTTTGGATGGTTTCAGGATTTGCTTCACAAAATCCCTGGAAAGAAATTCTCCACGGCCAGACTGAAGCCGCTGCGGTATCTGAAATATATCATCCTTGTTGTTTTTGTGATTCTTCTGCCGATGTTTGCAACGAATTCGATCGGGATGGGAGATCCGTTCTTCTGCAAATATATTTGTCCGCAGGGCGTTCTGGAGGGGGCGATCCCGCTTTCCATCGGAAATGCCGCAATCCGGTCTGCACTGGGCAAGCTGTTTTCGTTTAAATTCTGTATTCTGATTACGGTTGTCGTGCTCAGCATCTTGTTTTACAGACCCTTCTGCAAATGGATCTGTCCTCTTGGGGCAATCTATTCCTTATTTAATAAGGTAAGCTTTTTACATATCACGATTGAAAACAGCAAATGTGTCGGATGCAATCAGTGTTCCAGGGCATGTAAAATGGATATCGACGTGTGCCGGACCCCAAATCATCCGGAATGCATCCGATGCGGAGCCTGCATCAAGGCCTGCCCGAAGGATGCGATCCACTATCAGTTTATGGGAAAAACGTGTCAGAAAAAGGACACCGGAGATCAACAGTCAGAGATCAGAAACCATTGATCAGCAGCAGATCACGAAGCATCGAAGGATGATATTGAATTCTTGTTTTTTACATTATACTATCTTAAAAGGAGCCATAATTTATGAAAACCAAAAGAACTTTTATCCCTGTTTTTACACTCAGCGTAGCATTATTACTTACCGCATGCAACGGAAAAGAGGCTGCAGACACAAAGAAAACGCAGACAACCCAGACGGAATCCGGCACAGAAGCTGTTACGGGATCTGTTGCGGAATCCGGAACCGAAACGGCAGGGGCTTCCGGCACAAAGCTGGACGATTTATATCAGCAGGAGAACCAGATTTTTGCAGATCATGCGGATGTATGGAACAAGGTGTTTGGCATGATGAATAAAAGCACGGCGGATCCAAGCGGAAATTATGCGGATTATCTGGCAGACACGGTTGAAGCCAACAAGGATTCTTTTTCAGAGGACGAGCTGAAAACACTGACGGATGATATTCAAACGATACGAACAATCGAGGAACAGATGGCGGAAATAGAAAACGGCAATACAGCATCGGAAGATAGCGACGCGAAAAACGATTCCGAAGAGGCATCTCCGTTCCGGGATTTCTCGGGCCAGGATTATGATGGCAACACCGTTGACGAAAGTCTGTTTTCCAAAAATGCGGTAACGGTCGTGAATTTCTGGTTTACTGGCTGCAAGCCTTGTGTTGCTGAGTTATCCAAGCTGAACGAATTAAACGATGCAATCAAATCCATGGGAGGCGAGGTTGTAGGCATCAACACAGAAACCTTCGACGGAAATCAGGATGCGATCAAAGAAGCAGCAGCGGTTCTTGAAAGCCAGGGTGCGAAATACCGCAATCTTTCCATTGACTCTGCTTCCGCTGCAGGAAAGTATGCTTCCGATATTATGGCATTTCCGACCACAATCTTAGTCGATCGAAATGGAAATATTGTGGGAGAACCGATGCTTGGCGGAATCGACAATCAGGAGAATTATGATACGCTGATGAAACAGATCCAGTCTGTGATAGATGCAGACAGCGCGAAGTAAGACGAGAGCTGCGGCAGCCAAAGGAAGCAAGCGATACCGCAAAGTGGGGCTCGCGGAAGTGATTTAGGGCTTGACATTATAGGAAGGGAGTGCGAAAAAGCAAAGTTACGTTTTTTCGCACTCCCTTTTCATAACAGGATTTTTTTCAAATACATTTACAAGACGAGGTAGCAGACAAAGGAAAAAGGAACGTTTTATTTTCCGTTTTGTTATGAATGGATAGTCCGTTCTGAATCCGCAGGTTTCATGGAGATCGTCAGTGATTTCCTGACGTTCATATACCGGCATGAAACCCTGTTCTTCTATATCCGCAAATGTTATGTCTTTTAAAGTGTGAAGTAATTGTTCTGTGGTATAAGTCCCTTTCAATTAGCGGTTTAATAACCGGATGAAAAATATTGCGGTGGCTCCTGTTATTCTGGAAGATGGAAGGCTGTCCTTCTGTGTTCCGGGGGATGATGGTCCTCCGTGGTCCGGGGTGTGGAACCTGACTGGAAAGATTGTTTTGGACGGGGATGATTATATTTACGAAAGCATCGGTCACCTGGTTGGCTGGTGCTTTTTTCGTGGGGAAATGGAGGTGGCGGAATGACGTATGAGTTCGGGTCGAAGGAGATTGTGAAGGGTTCTGGATATATTTCCAGGTAGTGCTGAACCACATTGGGGTCAGACCTCATTACTGTTGTGGGAAACTTTTGGGCGGTTCCTGTTTTTGGGCTTGAAATTCGAAAAATCTTTATACAATCTTAATGCCATGGAAAAGGTATTTATACGTTTTTAAAACGGAAGTCTCTAAAATAAGGAAGAATCAAAAAGAAGGAGTAAAAAGAGAAATGTGGAGTATAAAACTGCGATACAGGAAACAATGGTCGTCGTTTGAAATTATCATTCTTGGATTTGCGGGGGTAATTCTGGCAGGAGCACTGCTTTTGATGCTTCCTGTGGCTTCGCGGGAAGGAAATGTAACGCCATTTACAGAAACACTGTTTACTGCAACATCAGCCGTCTGTGTGACAGGACTGGCAGTCAGGGATACAGGAAGCTACTGGTCCGTCTTTGGACAGAGCGTGATTTTGCTGCTCATTCAGATCGGTGGTCTTGGTGTGGTTACGATCGCTGTTTCGATTGCGATGCTTTCCGGGAGAAAAATTTCCCTGATGCAGCGAAGCACGATGCAGGATGCGATTTCTGCCCCGAAGGTGGGCGGAATTGTGCGCCTGACGCGTTTTATCCTCAAAGGAACCTTTGGAATTGAACTGTTGGGGGCGTTGTTTCTTCTGCCTGTTTTTTTACGGGATTACGGCGGAAAAGGAATCTGGATGGCGTTGTTTCATTCTGTATCCGCATTCTGCAATGCAGGATTTGATCTTCTTGGAAAAACGGATCATCTGTATCCGTCCCTGACTTCTTATGTGGGAAATCCACTGGTTAATCTTACGATTATGGGGCTAATTGTAACAGGTGGAATCGGATTTCTGACCTGGGATGATATCTATACAAAAAAATACCATTTTCGTCAGTACTGCATGCAAAGCAAGGTGATCCTGCTTACAAGTCTGTTTCTGATTTTTGTTCCGGCGGCCTTCTTTTTCTTCCGGGATTTCGCCGGAATGCCGGTCAAGGAGCGGACGCTCTGCGCATTGTTTCAGTCTGTGACAACAAGAACGGCCGGATTTAATACAGCAGATCTTTCCGGGATGACAGGTGCCTCCCAGGCGATTATGATTATTCTGATGATGATTGGCGGAGCACCGGGATCAACGGCTGGCGGAATGAAAATTACCACATTTGCCGTGCTGACAGCTAATGCGTCTGCTACGTTCCGTCAGAGAGAGGACACACAGATGTTTGGACGCAGGGTGGGCCAGGAGGTATTAAAAAATGCATCTACGATTCTGATGATGTATCTTTTTCTGGTGCTAATGGGAGGAATGGTGATCAGTGTGGCAGAAAATCTGCCGATTTCTGAGTGTCTGTTTGAGACAGCATCTGCTGTTGGAACGGTTGGCCTGACGCTTGGAATTACGCCGCGGCTCGGTGTTCTTTCGAAAGGAATTCTGATCGCACTGATGTTTCTTGGAAGGGTTGGCGGTCTGACGCTTGTTTATGCTGCGATGCCGGGGAGAAAGAGCGCACATGCAAAAATGCCGCTGGAAAAAATAAATGTAGGATAAGAAGAGAGGAAGAGATGAGATGAAAAATATTTTACTGATTGGAGTAGGAAGATTTGGGAGACATATTGCCATGCATCTGAATCAGCTTGGACATCAGGTGATGGCGGTAGACCGAAATGAGGAACGGATCGACGCCGTGATGCCGTATGTGACAAATGCACAGATCGGTGACAGTGTCAATGCAGACTTTCTGCGATCCCTTGGTGTGGGAAATTATGATGTCTGTATTGTGACGATCGGAAGCAGCTTTCAGGATTCGCTGGAAACCGCATGTCTTTTGAAGGAGCTGGGCGCAAAATGGGTCGTGTCCCGGGCAGAACGGGATGTACAGGAAAAATTCCTGTTGCGGAACGGAGCGGATCAGGTTGTTTATCCGGAAAAACAGATGGCAAAATGGACAGCAATTCGTTACAGCTCGGATCATGTGTTTGACTATATTGAAATTGACAGTCAGTATGCGATTTTTGAGGTTGAAATCCCGGAGAACTGGATTGGAAAAAATGTCGGCCAGCTGGATATCCGGAAAAAATACGGTATTAATATTCTGGCAACAAGAAAATATGGAAAAACAGATGTTGCGGTGTCTCCGGAGACAGTTCTGGATGGCGATGCTACCATATTGGTTCTTGGTGAATATAAAGCGATCCAGAAATGTTTTCGAATCTGAAAGAGAGGTGATTTCTGTGTTAAGTGTAGGACTGCTCTTCGTTACCCTGGTCGGTTTTTTGTCTGGAGGCGTGCTCGTAGATCAGATAGAGACATTTTTCACGGAAAACAGAAGAGAGGAACCGGAAACGGGACAAAATTTCACGGAAAACAGAAAACAAGAACAGGGAACGGGAGAAAAAAAGATTTCCTGACTATAGCTTTCTCTTCGTTTATGATCTACAATAGGAGGCGGGGTGAGACAGTTGGAAAAAGAAAAACAAAAAAAAGAGCATATCCTGGTGTGTCTGTCCTCTTCGCCATCCAATGAAAAAATTATTCGGACTGCGGCGCAGATGGCACAGGCGTTTCAGGCCGGCTTTACGGCATTGTATGTGCAGACAGCAGAAAAAACAGAAAAAACACCGGAGGATCTGGCAAGGCTGCAGAAGCATGTTCGTCTGGCAGAGCAGAGCGGGGCAGAAATTGTAACGACACACAGTGAGGATATTGCCCTGCAGATTGCAGAATACGCAAGAATTTCCGAGGTGACGCGGATTGTCATTGGAAAGAGCATGATGAAGCAGGGCTATTTCCATCAGCGAAGGGTGTGGACCGAGCGTCTGACGGATCTTGTGCCTGATCTGGAAATTCACATCATTCCAGACTCAGATGTGTACCGGAGATATCAGAAACGAAAAAAATTTCCGGAGTGGATGGAGCTGCCTTCCTGGAAAGAACTGATGCTTACGGTTCTGATTCTGGCTGCTGCGACCGGAATCGGAGAAATCTTTTTTCGGCTTGGTTTTACGGATGCCAATATTATTACGGTATATCTGTTTGGCGTCATGCTGACATCTATTCTGACCAGCGGTTATACCTGTAGTGTGGTCAGCTCTGTGGCAAGTGTTGTCCTGTTTAATTATTTTATGACAGAGCCAAGGCTTTCGTTGCATGCGTATGGTTCCGGCTATCCGGTGACTTTTGCGATCATGCTTGGCACTTCAATCCTGACCAGTACGCTTGCTTCAAAATTGAAAGAAAATGCAAAGCTTTCTGCACGAGATGCCTTTCGAACCAAGATTCTTTTTAATACCAGCCAGCTTCTGCAAAAGGCAGAGGATGCGTCGGAAATTTTTGATATTACGGCAACGCAGCTGATAAAGCTTCTGGGAAGAAATCTGGTTGTGGCGCCGGTAGAAAAAAAGAAAAACGGCATTGTGCAGGGAACTCTTTATAACGCCGAAACAGGAATAAAATCAGAAAAAGTTTTTAATGAGAAAGAACAGGAAATCCTGCAGTGGGTTCTGAAAAACCGGAAACGGGCGGGAGCTATGACAGAACGTTTTTCTGAAGAACCGTATCTGTACCTTTCCATCTATGCGGCACAGAACAGATATGGTGTGATCGGCATTTTCATCGGACAAAAGCCACTGGATGTGTTTGAGAACAGTATCCTGCTTTCTATTCTGGGAGAGTGCGCCATGGCACTGGATCGGGAACAAAGTGCGAGAGAAAAAGAAGAGGCGGCAGTCATGGCGAAAAATGAGCAGCTTCGGGTGAATCTGCTGCGGACGATTTCCCATGATCTGCGCACACCACTGACATCAATTCTCGGCAATGCAGACTCTTTGATCAGTAACTTTGACGCACTGGACGAAGGGATGCGGAAACAGATTTTTTCGGATATTTATGAGGATGCCGGATGGCTGATTGAACTGGTGGAAAATCTGCTTGCGCTTACGAAAATAGAAGATGGAAGTGTAAAACTGCAGTTATCCGATCAGGTGGTTGAGGATGTAGTACGTGAGGCGCTGCGCCATGTAGAACGGCGGAAAAACGAACATGAAATTACGGTGGACTGCGGGGAAGACATACTGCTCGCCCGCATGGATGCAAAGCTGATTGTACAGGTATTGGTAAACCTGATCAACAATGCAGTAAAATATACACAGGCAGGATCCAAGATCCGGATTACAGCCGGAAAAGAAGAAAAAAACGTATGGATTGCGGTGGAGGATAATGGACCCGGCATTCCGGCGGAGTGCAGGGAGCATGTATTTGAAATGTTCTATTCCGGAAAAAATAAGGTGAGTGACAGCCGCAGAAGCCTTGGCCTTGGGCTGGCGCTGTGCCGTTCCATTGTAAATGCGCATGGCGGGGAACTGGTGCTTCGTGACTGCGCTCCGCACGGCTGTCATTTTCGTTTTACGCTGCCGCTCAGTGAGGTGAATTTAAATGAATAAGACATTGATACTGGTTGTGGAAGACGATACGCCGGTTCACAACCTGATTACGACAACACTGAAAACACACGATTATAAATAACCACATTGGGGTCAGACCCCATTACTGTTTAGAAATTTTGTTCTTGTTTTGGCAATTCTGACACTGCAGACTGTGCTGAATGACAATATCAAAACGGCAGAAGATGTTGAAACTTATCTGGGTCTTAACACCCTGGTCGTTGTTCCGGATTTTGGAAGCAAAAAGAAATCCAGAAGACGAAGAAAAGACTGAATATAAACACAGAAAATTAAAAAGGAGCATCTCCGGTTTCGAACTTGAAACCTGGAGATGCTCCTTTTTCGTATGCTGCAGAATGAAAAATTATTCTCCCGCCACCGTCACATCCCGCAGCAGTACCGCACACGGCACCACGCGGTTGTTGAGCTGCTGTGTCTCTTTCGAGAAAGTCAGATTTTTCAGCACATCGTCATAACGGGCGGAAAGTGATCCGCTGGTTGTCGGATGGGAGGTGGTTCCGTCGCTCTCATACGCGAGCCGGATCTCACCGCCGCAGGTGCCGCTTACGGCATCCATATCAAACGCACTGAAATCGGTGATTTCTATATGCGGCATGCTGCGCAGCTCGTCGAGTGTTTTCGAACCGCCTTCAACTACCATGTTATTCATGGAAGTAGTATCCTTCATGCCGATATAATGGGCATGCTGAAGGCTGCCCCAGTAGGAGCGGCAGATGCCGTTTTCAAACAGAACGCGCTCGGCTACCGGCATACCGGTTTCGTCGTACGGCGCGTTTTTGGCAGAGCCGTCGAGCGTCGGCACGAGGCGGATATTCAGCGGATCAGCATCCGCGCCGGTGATGGATTCACCGATTTTTGCTTTTGCAACGCCCATATACTGATAAGAAGCGTTGGTATGCATGGCAAAATACTGGAAGAAGCGGCCGACGGCGTCTCCGCTTAAGAGAACATCGGCGTGCTCGTTCTGCCGGGTCGGAACAGCATTCAGACGCTGGCGGCCGGTGTGGAACATTCCGTGCACTTCGGCGATGATCTTCTCGGCAGATTTGTCGGAGAAGCGGAGATCCTTGTAGATCTCAATCTCATGATCATCCTTGCGGGAGTTTGTGACAACCTCGATCTCACAGTCAAAGCCGGAGAAGGTGACATCGACACCGCGGGAATTGCGGATGTGTGTCTGCTTCTGGTTGACGAAAATCTCATAAGAGTTTACGCGGGAATCCTCTTCCGATTTGATTTCCTGCATAGCCTGCACCAGTTTTACGAGTTTAGCGGTAAGATCGCGGGAAGCATCAGCCATGTCGGCGCTTGCCTGGGCATCCGATGGCTCTGCAACAGGGTACCATGGGTTCTGCACAAACTGTGCGGCGAACAGCGCCTGGTCAATTTCCTGCTGCATTTCTTCGCGGGAAATGCCCTGGTGGATTTCTTTTTCTGCGCTTCCGCGGAATTTCCCATCCTCACTGTCGACAAAGACAGTCAGAAACGTGTGCGTTACTTTTTTCGCGCGGCTCATGTCGAGCTTCTGACCGATGAAAAATGCCTCGCGGGATTCGGTCTGCTCTTCGCGGATCAGAAAGTCGCTGGCTTTGCTTGTTTTTAATACATCGTATAATTCGTTCATCAGCCTAACCTCACTTTACATTTCAGATACGGGCCGCCATCGCTGACTTTGACCCATTCTTTGTGACCTTTTCCGCACATGCCGGAGCCGAAGAGCTCTTCTTTGCCGGAAACCATGGAGATGCTCTTTAAGAGATCCGGAACGTAGCCGGTCAGGGTGACAGGAGATACGACTTTTCCGGTCAGCTTACCGTCTTTGATCTCGCGGCCGAGTCCGACCATGCACTGGATGCCCCAGTGTTTCGGGTCTTCCATACCGGACTGAACGCTTTCGAGAAGATAGCCGTGCTCAATCGAAGCGATCATATCATCGAGTTTGTCTGTGCCTGCGGTGAAGTAGGTGTTGGTCATACGGGAGTAGACTTTGCGCTCGAAGCTCTCGCGTTTTCCGTTTCCGGTCGGCGTGGTGCCGAGGCGGAGTGCGCTTACGAGATCGCTGATGCCGGTAACGAGTGTACCGTGGTCGATGACTGTGGTGTCGGTGCCGAGCGTTCCCTCATCATCAAAAAGATAACTGCTGACCTGCTGTGCGCCGACTGCTCCGTCGTGCATGGAGGAGAGCTGGGAGGCAACAGGCTTGCCGATATACTCTTTGGCGAGTGCACGGTCTTTGACAAACATATCCATCTCGACACCGTGGCCGAATGCCTCGTGTGCAATCACGCCGGTGACATCCGGTGCGGTGATGACATCGTACATGCCAGGGGTGACCGGATCGGAGTGGAGCTTGTCGTACAGAACGGCGATGATTTCCTCAACAATCGCATCCATCTCATTTAAGATTTCCACGCCTTTCAGGCCGGAGCAGGAACGGTACGACATATTCTGTTTTCCGTTTTCTGTGCCGATTGCGGAAAGGGAGCCCTCCGAGAAAGCGTAGGACTGCATCAGATCCTTTTTGGAGGAGAGGAACAGCTTGTTGACACGGGCAAAGCTGACGGTACTCTGGAATTCCAGAATTCCTTCATGGGCAGCGCCGGCGTCGCAGAGCTTCCGAAGGTGGGAGAGAATCTCCTCTGCGGAGACGGTCTCCGGGTCAATCTCGATTTCGTTCTGCATCGTTTTGGTGATGGCTTCTTCCTGCACGAGAGGAGACTCCATCTGCGCAATGCCGAGTGCCTTTAATGCCTGAAATTCGGATTTCAGCGCGGAAGTAATTTCCTCCGCAAGATCTGCGGCATCGGTGAGGTTGTTGAAGGAATATTCGGTGTAGGAACCGTCCTGCCATGCACGGACAACGAAGCCGCGTTCACAGAAGTGATAATCGCCGACGGTGGTCTGATGCATGCTGACGCGGTAGGTCGTGCCTTTGACATCGGTGCAGAGCACGCTGACATAATCGAATTCGCGCTCGAGCAGACGGATCAGTTCCTGAATCTGTGGTTTGATTTCCACAAGATAGGATGACATTGGAACCTGCATAAGTCTGGTGTCCTTTCTGGAGCCTGCCGGAGTGTTCGATAGAGAACCTGCGCCGGGGCTCAAAATAATAGAATCCGGAAAAAATAGTTTCGAAAAAATCCCGAACATAGTTTCATTATAGAAGTGGGAAATGGAAAAAGCAATAAAAAAAGGTTGACAAAATGAATTTTGATGATATACTTTGAATATCAAAACATTTGAAAAGAAAAATGTTTGAGAATGAAATAAGCAAGAGGACAGTAAGGTGAAAAACGGCAGAATTGCGGGAACCGGTTCTTACGTACCGGAGACGATATGGAAAAATGAAGATCTGGAAAAGATGGTGGAGACGAGCGATGCCTGGATCCGGGAGCGGACAGGAATCGGTGCGCGCCACATAGCCGGGGAGGAGACGGTTGCCCAAATGGCAGTAAAGGCGGCGAGAAGAGCGCTGGAAAATGCCGGGATCTGTTCGACAGAACTGGATCTGATTCTCGTCGGAACCTCCTCGTCGGAGAGCATCTTTCCGAATACCGCCTGTCTTGTGCAGGATGAGATCGGAGCTTTCCGTGCCGCCTGTCTCGATGTCAGCGCCGCCTGCACCGGATTTCTTGCGGTGTATGAGCTGGGCCAGATGTATATCCGGAGCGGCAAGGCAAAAAACGTGCTGCTGATCGGCGCGGATGCCCTGAGCCGCCTGGTGGACTGGAGTGACCGCGGAACCTGCATTTTGTTCGGGGACGGCGCGGGAGCCGTTGTGCTGACGGCGGAGGAGCAGGAGACAAAAGCGTGCGAAAAGATCCATTCCGATGGAGAAAAAGGCGTGTCGCTGACCTGCGAAAAGGGAACGTATCTGCAGATGGACGGCCGTGCCGTGTTCCAGTTTGCCTTATCCCGCGTGCCGGAAGTCATCCGCGAGGTGCTCGCGGAAGCCGAGGTGCCGGTCGAGGAGATTGATGCGTTTATCCTTCATCAGGCAAACAGCCGCATCATCGACGGCGTGGCAAAACGACTGAAGGCGCCGAAAGAAAAATTTCCGCGGAATATCGAAGCATACGGCAATACGTGTGCGGCGAGCATTCCGATTCTGCTGGATGAGTGGAACCGGTCCGGCAGAGCCCAAAAAGGACAGAGAATCGTTCTCTCCGGTTTCGGAGCAGGACTGATCTGGGGCGCGGCGTACCTGGAATGGTAAGAAACGCCCATATAAAATAAGAAGAATAAGAAAAAAAGTGAGGACAAAAACATGTTAGAAAAAGTAAAAGAAACCGTAGCAGAAGCACTGGGAGCAGACATCGATACTATCACAGCGGAGACTTCCTTCAAAGAGGATCTCGGAGCAGATTCCCTGGATCTGTTTGAAATGGTCATGTCCCTCGAGGACACCTGCGGCGTGGAAATCCCGACCGAGGATCTGGAAACGATGGTAACTGTCGGTGATGTTGCAGAGTATCTGGAGCAGCACAAAAACTAAGAAAGATCGGGAAGCAGGAGGAAGCGATTCATGATCACAGAAGTGACAAAATTACTCGGGATTCAGTATCCAGTCATTCAGGGCGGCATGGCCTGGGTGGCGGAGCATCATCTGGCAGCGGCAGTTTCCGAGGCCGGCGGCCTTGGCCTCATCGGAGCATCGGCGGCACCGGCAGAGTGGGTTCGGAATGAAATCCGCGAAGCAAAAAAACTGACGGACAAACCGTTCGGCGTCAACATCATGCTGATGAGTCCGTATGCGGATGAGGTGGCAAAAGTGGTTGCCGAGGAAGGCGTAAAAGTCGTTACGACGGGCGCAGGAAATCCGGAGAAATATATGGAACTGTGGAAAAACGCTGGTATCCGCGTCATCCCGGTGGTCGCTTCCGTGGCTCTTGCAAGACGAATGGAGCGCGCAGGCGCAGATGCCGTTGTGGCAGAAGGATGTGAGTCCGGCGGCCATATCGGCGAGACGACAACGATGGCACTCGTTCCGCAGGTGGCAGATGCCGTAAAAATTCCAGTCATTGCGGCCGGTGGAATTGCGGACGGACGCGGCATGGCAGCAGCCTTTATGCTGGGTGCCGAGGCGGTTCAGATGGGAACGCGTTTTGTCGCTTCGAAAGAGGCCGTTGTGCATGAAAATTACAAGCAGCTGGTGATCAAGGCGAAAGATATTGATACCCGCGTGACAGGCCGCACAACCGGTCATCCGGTGCGGGCGATCCGAAATGAGATGACACGCCATTATCTGGAACTGGAAAAAGAGGGAGCTCCGTTCGAAGAGCTGGAAAAACTGACGCTCGGCGGTCTTCGAAGAGCCGTTGTGGACGGCGATGTCAAAACCGGAAGCGTGATGTCCGGTCAGATTGCAGGTATGGTAAAAGACGAGAAAAGCTGCAAAGAAATCATAGAGCAGATGATGAATGAGATGGAAGAACTTCTGAAAGGAGCACCGGCGCGGTTATGAGTAAAACAGCATTTATGTTTCCGGGACAGGGTTCCCAGTGTGTCGGCATGGGCGCGGATTTTTATGAAGCATGTCCGAAAGCGAGAACCGTCTACGATATGGCATCCGAGCTGATCGGGATTGATATGAAAAAACTCTGTTTTGAGGAAAATGAACATCTGGATCAGACAGAGTTTACCCAGATTGCACTGCTGACAACCGGAATGGCGATGGAGCAGTCCATCCGGGCGTGCGGCCTTACGCCGGATGTGACAGCGGGCCTCAGCCTTGGCGAGTACAACGCGATTGTGTCCGCCGGCGGTATGGAAATGGCGGATGCGATGAAGGTCGTCCGCAGAAGAGGCATCCTGATGGAGGAGGCCGTTCCGGCAGGCGAGGGCGCGATGGCGGCGGTGCTCGGCATGGAAGATGCAAAAATCGAAGAGATTTTGAGCGGGATTTCCGGCGCCTACATTGCCAATTACAACTGCCCGGGTCAGATTGTCATCACTGGATATGAGGCGGCAGTGGCAGAGGCTTCGGAAAAGTTAAAAGAAGCAGGCGCAAAGCGGGTACTTCCGCTGAACGTAAGCGGCCCGTTCCATTCCCCGATGATGGAAGCTGCGTCCCAGGGGCTGACCGAAGCGCTCGAGGGCGTCGGTTTTATGGAGTTGAAGATTCCGTATGTGACGAATGTAACCGGCCAGTATGTGCGTGATACTGCACTGACGCGCGGCCTTCTGATCCAGCAGGTGGCATCCGGTGTGCGGTGGCAGCAGAGCATCGAGGCAATGATTGCGGACGGCGTTGATACCTTCGTGGAGATCGGACCGGGAAGAACACTGACCGGCTTTTTAAGAAAAATCAACCGGGATGTAAAAGGTTACAATATCCGCACCTATGAGGAAATGCATCAGGTGTGCGAAACTTTATTATAGATAGTGGATTATGCAGCAGGAGAATGAGATGTTAAGTGGAAAAACAGCAGTAGTAACGGGCGCATCCCGCGGAATCGGGCGTGCGATTGCAGAAAAACTGGCGGCGGAGGGAGCCTTTGTTGTCATCAATTACAATGGTTCGAAAGAGGCGGCCGAAACCGTGCTTGCGGGAATCCGCGCGGCAGGAGGAGACGGCTGTGTGATGCAGTGCAATGTATCGGATTTTGCGGCGTGTGAAGCGTGGATGAAGGAAATTCTTGCTTTGTATGGGAAAATCGATATTCTGGTCAACAACGCGGGCATCACAAAGGACGGCCTTCTGATGGGCATGTCGGAGGAAGCCTTCGATCGTGTCATTGAGACAAACCTCAAGGGAACGTTCAACTGCATCCGCTTTGCGGCACGGCCGATGATCCGTCAGAAGAGCGGCTGCATCATCAACATGGCTTCTGTGGTCGGCGTGGCAGGAAACGCAGGACAGGCAAATTATGCGGCATCGAAAGCAGGTGTGATCGGCCTGACGAAAACAGCGGCACGGGAACTGGCATCCCGCGGCATCCGCGTCAATGCGATTGCGCCGGGCTTTATTGAGACCGATATGACGGAGGTTCTTTCGGATAAAGTGAAAGAAGCATCCGTATCCCAGATTCCGCTCGGCCATTTCGGAAAGCCGGAGGATGTGGCAAACCTGGCTGCATTTCTGGCATCTGAAGCGGCAGCTTACATCACCGGACAGGTGATTCACTGCGACGGCGGCATGGTGATCTAAGAAAAGGAGAGTTGGAATGAAGAGAAGAGTAGTCATCACAGGGCTGGGTGCGGTAACCCCGATTGGAAATACCGTGGAGGAATTCTGGAACGGCGTCCGCAAGGGAGCCTGCGGAATCGGAACGATTACGAAATTTGATACAGCAGAATATAAAGTACATCTGGCAGGCGAGGTCAAAGGCTTCGTGGCAAAAGAACGCATGGATTTCAAGGCGGCAAGACGAATGGGAACTTTCTCCCAGTATGCCGTTGCGGCAGCAAAAGAAGCGTTTGCAGATGCCGGCATTTCCATGGAGAATGAAGATCCGTTCCGCGTCGGCGTTCTGGTGGGCTCCGGCGTCGGTGATCTGAATGCATGCGAGCAGGCGAAAGCCAAAATTGATGCCGGAAATCAGTCCCGCGTCAACCCGTTTACCGTTCCGGTGATGATTGCGAACATGGCGGCGGGAAATGTTGCGATTGCACTCGGCGCGAAAGGAAAATGTACCAGCGTGGTAACGGCGTGTGCGACAGGAACGCACTGCATTGGCGATGCCTTCCGCGCAATTCAGTACAACGACGCGGACATCTGCGTGGCAGGTGGTGCGGAGAGTGCAATTACGCCGGTCGGCGTGGCAGGCTTTTCGGCACTGACCGCACTTTCCGAGTCGGAAGATCCGCTGCGGGCTTCGATTCCATTTGATAAAGACCGGAACGGTTTCGTCATGGGCGAGGGCGCCGGCATTCTCGTACTTGAGGAGCTGGAGCACGCGAAACAGCGCGGCGCGAAGATCTATGCAGAGGTAGTCGGATACGGCGCAACCTGCGATGCGTACCACATTACTTCTCCATTGGAAGATGGAAGCGGTGCGGCACGTGCGATGGAGCTTGCGATGGAAGAAGCGGGAGTAAAACCGGAAGAAGTTACTTATATTAATGCACACGGAACGTCTACACATCACAACGATCTGTTTGAAACGCGTGCGATCCGGAAAGCCTTCGGTGATGCGGCAGACCATGTGCTGGTCAACTCGACGAAATCGATGGTCGGTCATCTGCTCGGCGCGGCAGGCGGTGTGGAAGCTGTTGTCTGTGCGAAATCCATTCAGGACGGCTTCGTGCATCAGACGGTTGGAACAAAGGAAGCAGATGCGGAATGCGATCTGAATTACTGCATCGGCGCTCCGGTGGAAACCGATGTGAAACTGGCAATGAGCAATTCCCTTGGTTTTGGCGGCCACAATGCGGTGCTGCTGTTTCAGAAATATGAATAAAGCGGCATCGTGTTCCGGTGCAGAAAGGAAAATAAGATGGAATTAGATCAGATTTTACAGTTGATTGATAAAGTTTCGGATTCTTCGCTGACCGCGTTTGATTACGAGGCTGATGGGATCAAGATTGCCATGGAGCATGGAAAAGCAGCTCCGGTGCAGGTGCAGATGAGCGGGGTTCCATCCGGTGCCGGTCTGCAGATGGCAGAGATGATGGGCGGAGCAAATGGCGTGACAGCGAAAGAAGCAGCCATGCCGGAGAGAAAAGAAACGGCAGGAAAAAATACAACGGCTGAGGAGCACAGTGAAGCAGAAGAAGGCGTTTTTGTGACATCCCCGCTGGTCGGAACGTTTTATACAGCTCCGGCAGAGGATGCCGAGCCGTTTGTGAAGGTCGGCGACACCGTGAAAAAGGGACAGGTTGTAGCGATTGTGGAGGCCATGAAGCTGATGAATGAGATCGAGAGTGAAGTGGACGGCGTGATTGCGGAGGTTCTGGTGAAAAACGGCGAGATGGTTGATTACGGAAAACCGCTGTTCCGGGTGAAAGCGTAAAGCCGGGACGAGAAAGGAAGCAGCGAATGAACAGTTTGACAACGAAACAGATTCAGGAGATTATTCCACACAGACATCCGTTTCTGCTGGTGGATTACATAGAAGATTTTGAGCCGGGCAAATTCGGCATTGGGTATAAATGTGTGACGTACCGCGAGGATTTTTTTGCGGGCCATTTTCCGCAGGAGCCGGTGATGCCGGGCGTGCTGATTATCGAGGCGCTGGCGCAGGTCGGTGCGGTTGCGATTCTTTCTCTTGACGAGAATAAGGGAAAAATTGCATTTTTCGGCGGCATCAACAAGTGCCGCTTTAAGGGAAAAGTGAAACCGGGAGACAAGCTTCGTCTGGAGACGAAAATTATCCGCCACAAGGGACCGATGGGTGTCGGGGAAGCGGTTGCTTCGGTCGACGGCAAGGTGGTCGCGCAGGCGGAACTGACCTTTATGGTGGGGGCAGCACAATGATTCGAAAAGTTTTGATTGCAAACCGTGGGGAGATCGCGGTCCGGATTATCCGGGCATGCCGTGAGATGGGAATTCTCACGGTTGCTGTTTATTCGGAGGCGGACCGGGAGGCACTGCATGCGCAGCTCGCGGATGAGGCGGTGTGCATCGGGCCGGCACCGTCGAAGGACAGTTATTTAAATATGGAACGTATTTTGAGTGCGGCGCTTGTGACGGGGGCGGATGCGGTTCATCCGGGATTTGGATTCCTGTCGGAGAACAGCACGTTTGCGCGGAGATGTCAGGAGTGCCACATTACGTGGATTGGGCCGTCGCCTGAGGTGATGGACCGTCTGGGTAATAAGTCTGAGGCGCGAAATACGATGCAGGCAGCCGGTGTGCCGGTGATTCCGGGGACGAAGGAACCTGTTTTTGACTGGGAGACGGGTCTTTCTGAGGCCGACCGGATTGGTTTTCCGGTGATGATTAAGGCGGCGCTTGGAGGCGGCGGCAAGGGTATGCGCATGGCGGAGACGCGCGGGGAGTTCCAGAGTGCGTTTCAGACGGCGCAGAAGGAGGCTAAAAGTTCGTTTGCGGACGGGACGATGTATGTGGAGCGGCTGATTCGTCATCCACGTCATGTGGAGTTTCAGATTATGGCGGACTCGTTTGGGAATGTGATTCATCTTGGCGAGCGGGACTGCTCGATTCAGAGGAATCATCAGAAGATGATTGAGGAGTCGCCTTGTGTGGCGATTGATGACACGCTGCGGGAGCGGATGGGCTCGGCGGCGGTCCGGGCGGCGAAGGCGGCGCATTATGTGAATGCGGGGACGATAGAGTTTCTGCTGGAGCCGGACGGGAATTTTTATTTTATGGAGATGAATACGCGGATTCAGGTGGAGCATCCGGTGACGGAGTGGGTCACGGGGGTGGATCTGATTCAGGAACAGCTTCGGGTGGCTTCGGGGATGCCGCTGTCGGTGACGCAGGGGGAGGTCCGGCTTTCGGGGCATGCGATTGAGTGCAGGATTAATGCGGAGAATCCGGCGAAGAATTTCAGGCCTTGTCCGGGGAAGATTACGGAGATGCATCTGCCTGGTGGATTTGGAGTACGGGTGGATACGGCGGCGTATGACGGGTATGTGATTCCGGCGTTTTATGATTCGATGCTGGCGAAACTGATTGTGCATGGGAGGACGCGTGAGGAGGCGATTGCGCGGATGAGGAGTGCGCTGGGGGAAGTCGTCATCGAGGGAGTCGACACTAACGTTGATTATTTGTATTCTATTTTAAATGAAGAGGAGTATCTGGCCGGGAGGGCGGATATTGAGTTTGTGGAGCGGTTGACGGAGAGATTGTAAGAGACGGACGCCGCCCGGCAGTACAGCAGAGGGGGACGGCGCGGTTTCAGAGGAAAGAAACACTAAGGACTCCAGCATTTGCTAAAACCATTTTCAAAAATCAAAAACCCGCTGTCGCTCAGACAGTTAGATTTTTGAAAATAACGCAAATTCTGGAAGCCTAAGTGTTTCTATAGCAATCCCCGAAAATAATGCAAAAAATTCAGCACCGCAGAGCGTGAATTACTGCGTCACAGATTTTCGTCGTACCCCGGTACGCCTTCAAATCTGTTCCTTGCAATTCGCGCTCTGCAGCACTGCCTTTTTTGCATTATTTTCGGGTCTTGCTATAGTTCCTCCTGCAAATGCGCCGTCCCCCTCTGCTGTACTGCCGGGCGGCTGAGATCAGACACACGACTGGGAGAGTGTGGTCAGCGACACCGCGGGGCGGTGCGGCTGGGATGACAGGAGTGAGCGGTGAAGAGAGAATGAATGCCTCGATGGGTGAGGTGTGTGGTTGGAAGATTGTTATGGTGACAATAGAGTGAAAGTGTTATGACGTAAGGAGTGATGGTGGTATGATGCTGGGTAAGTATTTTAAGAAGACGGTGTTTCGGAAGGAGCACACGGCGGATGGGGTGGTGCCGGAGGCGCCGCAGGGGATTTTGAAGAAGTGTAATGCTTGTAAGGGGGCCATTTTTACGGAGGATGTGAAGAGGAATCTTTATATTTGTCCGAAGTGTGGGAATTATTTTCGGGTGCATGCGTATCGGAGGATTGAGTTTCTTCTGGATGATGGGAGTTTTGAGGAATGGGATCAGGGGATGACGGCGGGGAATCCGCTGGGGTTTCCGGGGTATGAAGAGAAGGTGAGGGCTCTGCAGGAGAGAACAGGACTTACGGAGGCTGTTGTGACTGGTAAGGGACGGATCAACGGGATGGAGACGGTGATCGGGGTCTGTGATGGCAGGTTTATGATGGCAAGTATGGGTGAGGCTGTTGGGGAGAAGATTACGCGGGCGGTGGAGAGGGCGACGAAGCTCTCGCTGCCGGTGATTTTGTTTGCGTGCTCGGGAGGGGCGCGGATGCAGGAGGGGATTGTTTCTCTGATGCAGATGGCGAAGACGTCGGCGGCGCTGAAAAGACACAGTGATGCGGGGCTTTTGTATGTGAGTGTGCTGACGGACCCGACGATGGGCGGCGTGACAGCAAGCTGGGCGATGCTGGGGGATATTATTCTGGCGGAGCCGCATGCGCTGATCGGGTTTGCGGGGCCGAGGGTTATTGAGCAGACAATAGGACAGAAACTGCCGAAAGGGTTCCAGCGGGCAGAGTTTCTGGTGGAGCATGGGTTTGTGGATCGGATTCTGCCAAGAGAAGAGGCGAAAGAGGTGCTGGCGGAGATTCTGCGGATGCATGGGAAGCGTGCGGAAGGTATGGCATCGGGCAGTGGCGATTTGATGAAGAATTCTGTGCCGGAGGAAAACGGGAAGGAACTGCAGAAAGAAGAGACTGCGGCAGAAAGCGTGAAGGCGCTGGCAGAAGAAACTGAAAATACGGAAACTGCCAGGGACGGACAGGAAAAATCGCTTCGGGGAGAAAAAGAAGAGACGGAGTGGGAGAATCTGCGGAAATCGTCGGCCTGGGATTGTGTGCAGAAAGCGCGGAAAAAAGACCGGCCGGTCGGAGGGGATTATATTCGGGAGCTGTTTCCGGATTTTATCGAGTTTCACGGCGACCGGCTGTATGGCGATGATGCGGCGATCATCGGTGGTATTGCGTCGTTTGACGGCACACCGGTCACGGTCATCGCCGAGGCGAAAGGCGCGGATACGAAAGAAAACATCCACCGCAATTTCGGCATGCCGTCCCCGGAGGGCTACCGCAAAGCCCTGCGTCTGATGAAACAGGCCGAAAAATTCCACCGCCCGGTCATCTGCCTCGTAGACACCCCAGGTGCTTTCTGCGGAATGGAAGCCGAAGAACGCGGCCAGGGCGAGGCGATTGCGCGGAATCTGTATGAAATGTCATCCTTAAAAACCCCAGTCCTTACCATCGTCATCTCCGAAGGCGGCAGCGGCGGCGCCCTGGCACTCGCCGTGGCGGATGAAGTGTGGATGATGCAGAATGCCATCTACTCCATCCTGTCGCCGGAGGGATTTGCAAGTATTCTATGGAAAGACGGCAAACGCGCGCCGGAGGCCGCCGAGGTGATGAAGCTGACGGCGAGGGATTTGAAAGAGCTTGGAATCGTAGAAGAGATTGTGGCGGAACCGGAAGAGTTTACGGTGGAGACATTACCTGCGGTTTGTGGAGATCTGAGAAGGAAGATTCTGAAATTTATGGGGAAATATGCGGAGCTGGATGCGGAAGAGCTGGTAGAGGAGAGGTATCGGAGATTCCGGGAAATCTGAAAAAAGAAAATAGTTACCGATCCATTTTATATAAAATGTAATTGAGTTCAAAAATAATCATCTGTTTTTACAGCAGGTGATTATTTTTATATACAATTAGCAGTAGTTAGGTTAATATATTTTTAAGAACAAAGGGGGAATTTTACAATGGAATATATAGCACATCGAGAGGAAGATCGAGTACAGTTGTTGTTGCAGCATCTGCTGGGAACAGCAGAACGGGCAAGGGATTTTGCGGAAAAATTTGGCAAAGGGGAATGGGGCTATTGCTGTGGAATGCTGCATGATATTGGAAAGTACAGCGACAAATTTCAGAGAAAAATCAAGGAAGATAATAGTATCAGTGTAGACCACGCGACAGCGGGTGCTCGATTATGTCTGGAACAGCAGGGAATGTATCCACTATTAGAATATTGCATTGCAGGACACCATGCAGGTCTGCCTGATTATGGGAATGAACTGGATACGGGAAGTGCATCTACATTGGCAGGGAGAAGGAAAAAGCGGATCGAAGACTATCAAGCGTACAAAACAGAAGTACAAATTCCGGCATTAACAACGTTGCCATTCAATCCAACAGAAACAGAAAATCCAGATTTTTCTTTGAGCTTTTTTATGCGGATGCTTTATTCTTGCCTTGTAGATGCAGATTTTCTGGATACAGAAGATTTTATGAAAGCAGGGAAGACACAGCGCGAGGCGGGGGAGAACCTGACGACGCTTTTGCAGAAGCTGGAGAAACATGTTGAAGATTGGTTGAAAAATAAGGAAACAGAGTCAGTTAATGGAAGAAGAACGGAAATTTTAAGAAACTGCATGGAACAAGGGGAAAATTCGAAAGGACTGTTTCGCTTAACGGTTCCAACGGGCGGCGGAAAGACAACTGCATCGTTGGGATTTGCATTAAAACATGGTGTGTACAATCATATGGATCGAATTATCTATGTGATTCCATATACGAGCATCATTGAGCAGAATGCAGAAGTTTTCCGGAAAATTCTGGGAGATCAGAATGTTCTGGAAAATCATTATAATGTTGATTATGATAGTTCAGAAGAATTCAAACCGATGCAGCTTGCCGCGGAAAACTGGGATAAACCGGTTGTAGTAACGACGAATGTACAGTTTTTTGAATCTTTGTATGCTAATAAATCATCAAAATGCAGAAAACTCCACAATATGGCCAACAGTGTAATTATTTTTGATGAAGCGCAGATGCTGCCAGTTGATTATCTGAAACCGTGTATTGCTGCGATGGAAGAATTGATTGACCGTTACGGATCAAGCGTGGTACTCTGTACGGCTACACAGCCAGCATTGCAGTCTCTCTTTCAAAAGGAGAGAAATGCAATAGAACTATGTCCGCGGATGGAAGAACAATTCCGATTTTTTGAGCGAGTGCGCTATAAAAATCTTGGCTATCTAAGTGAAGAAGAACTTGTAAGCAGATTGGAAGGCGGATTCCAGACATTATGTATTGTCAATACGAGGAAAAAAGCGCAGAAATTATATCAGAAACTAAAAGGCGAAGGCTGTTACCACTTATCAACGAGTATGTATCCGAAGCATAGAAAGCGAGTATTGGAGCAGATACGAAAAAGATTGGACAAAAAGAATCCTCAAAAATGTATCGTAATTGCGACCAGTCTCGTGGAAGCTGGAGTGGATCTGGATTTCCGGACAGTATACAGACAACTGGCGGGAATTGACTCGATGATTCAGGCGGCGGGAAGATGCAATAGAGAAGGGCAGTATGATGTTTCTGAAAGTAATGTGTTTATATTTCAATTCGATGAAAAAGAAACCGTTTCAGGACAAAGACAGCAAATTGATGTGGCAAAAAGTCTGATTGCAGATGAAGCTGAAATTTCAGATTTAGGAACCATAAAAACATATTTTGAAAGGTTGTATTATTTAAGGGGAGAAGATCTGGATAAAAAGAAAATTCTGCAGGAATTTCAAAAAGGGAAATATAATTTCAGACAAACAGCAGAGAAATTTCAGTTAATTGATGGAGCTACGGTAGCAGTATTTATTGGTTGTACAAAAGAGGCTCAGGAGATTCTGCAGCAGATAAAGGGTCAGGGATTCACTAAAAGTAATATGCGAAAAGCCGGACAATTTTGTATTAATATTCGGAAAAATGAGTGTGAAAAATTTTATGAAGCAGGAATCGTAAGAGAAGTTTCAGGCGATGTAAAAGATTTTTATGAATTGACAGATCTGAAACGTTATACAGAAGAAATGGGACTGGATTTGTCAGTTGAACTGGGAAAAGCATTATTTGTATGAGAAAGCGAGAGGGAATGGAAGCATTTAAACTTTCCATTCCCTCTCGTTTTTTCACTACAAAAAAATGTATTTTTTCAATCCGCAGGATGGAGATCCTGTCGAAGATTATTATAATCAAAATACATAAAAATTTCAATACATTTTTATGTAAAATTTGAATTGAATTACAGAAGAAGGTATTGTATTATGAAAACATAATAATACAAGTGCAAAATGGAAGAAAGACATAAGTCTGACAACAAGGAAAAGAGGAAACGCCTATGGGAATTGGAGTAAAAGTTAAAGTATGGGGAGATTATGCACTTTTTTCAAGACCAGAGTTAAAAGTAGAAAGATATTCTTACGACGTGATGACACCTTCCGCAGCGCGAGGCATCCTGGAGGCCATCTATTGGCATCCGGGCCTGAGATGGAAAATTGATCGAATCTATGTGAATAAGCCGATTCGTTTTACCAGCGTTCGAAGAAATGAAGTAAAAAGTAAGGCATTGGCAAGCAAGGTTTTTGAAGTATATAATGGAGCAGAAAAACCATTGTATATCAGTACAAAACAGGACATTGTACAGAGAGCTTCTGTGATATTGACAGATGTAGAGTACGTGATAGAAGCTCATTTTGAGATGACGGACAAGGCCAATGAAACGGATAATCCAGGCAAATTTAAAGACATTATGCTTCGAAGGCTCAAGAGAGGGGAATGTTATCACATGCCCTATTTTGGTTGCCGAGAATTTCCGGCGCATTTTGCGTTATGCGGAGAAGAGAAGATTCACACTGCGTATGAGAATGTAGAGGAAAAAGATATGGGACTGATGCTTTTCGGCATGGATTATTCCGATCCAGAGAACATTGAACCAATGTTTTTTCGAGCGGTTATGCGAAAGGGTGTCATTGATTTACGGAATTGTGAGGTGATACGATGATTCTTCAAGCATTGGTCAAGTATTACGAAGACCTGGAAAAACAAGGAAAGATTTCAAGGCGAGGATGGTGCACAGAAAAAATTTCTTATGGGATTCAATTGTCATGCGATGGAAAAATTCAGGCTATTTTAAGTTTGAAAAGAGAAGTGCAGGCAGGAAAAAAAACAATATTAAGTCCGCAGCCGTTATTTGTGCCGACGATGGTAACACGATCATCAGGTGTAGCTGCTAACTTTCTATGCGACAATTCCAAATACATGTTAGGGATCGACAAAGATGGAACAAGCAAAAGAATGCAGGAATGTTTTCAGGCGACGAAAGAAAAACATCTGCAGATATTACAGAATAGTCAGGGAGAAACTGCAAATGCAATTTGTGCATTCTTTGAAAGCTGGAAACCAGAGCAGGCCAAGGAAAATCCAGTAGTTGCCGAAACATGGGAGGAGCTGACAGAAGGAGGCAATCTGATTTTCTGGGTAAATGGGAAATATGCGCAGGAGGATGAGGAAGTTCAGAAAGCATGGGAAAAGACACAGGATCAGAAACAGGGAGAAGCAACCGGAATTTGTCTTGTGACAGGAAATTTGGATGAAATTTCCAGAATTCATAAAAATATTAAAGGTATTCCAGGTGCACAGAGCAGTGGAGCTTCGTTGATTTCATTTAATGAAAAAGCGTTTGAATCCTATGGAAAAACACAAAGTTACAATGCACCTGTTGGAAAATATGCAGAATTTGCTTATACTACATCGTTGAATTATCTTTTGACGCAAAAAAAGTATAAATTCTCATTAGGTGAGTCCATGGTTGTTTATTGGGCGGAAGGAGCTAAAACAGAATATCAGGATTTCTTTTCTACATTTCTGAATCCAACGAAGGATAATGAGGATATCGTGCATGACATATTGGAAAAGCTTACAGAAGGGCAATATATAGACGTAAAAGATATAAAAATCAATAAGGATCAGAAATTTTATGTTTTGTGTCTGTCACCAAATGCAGCAAGATTGTCCGTGAGATTTTTCTATGAAAATTCATTTGGAAATATGTTGGAAAATCTGGAAAAACATTACCAGCGGCTTAATATTCCCAAACTGAAAAAGGATGAAATAGATTATCTTGGGGTCGATGATTTGCTACAAGAGACAATCAATCAAAGAACCAAAAACAAAAAGGCTATTGCCCATATGGCAGCAATGGTGCTGGAGGCAATTCTTTCGGATAACAGATATCCGGCAAGCTTGTATATTGATACATTGATAAGAATACGTTCCGATCAGGGAGATGTAACCTGGGGAAGAGCAGCGATTATAAAAGCGTATCTTATTAAAAATTACAAATGGGAGGAAGGCGAAGCGTGTATGAATTCAGGAAAAACAAGTAATGATGTTGCTTTTAAATTAGGACAGGCTTTTTCGATCTTGGAGGCAATTCAGATTGGTGCGAATAAGATAAATACGAACAAAGAAATAAAATCTACCATTCGAGATCGTTATTTTAACTCTGCCTGCGTAACGCCAGCGATGGTATTTCCGATTTTGATGAGATTGAAAAACAGTCATATACGAAAATTGGAAAGAGATAAACCAAATTTGGCAAAATATTATGAGGATAGACTGAGAGAAATTTTCGAAGAAGTAGAATATTTTCCAAAAAGATTATCATTGGAAGAACAGGGAAAATTTATTTTGGGCTATTATCATCAGAAACAGAGCAAAAATGAAAAACAGGAGGAAAAATAAATGAGTGATGTAATCAAAAACAGATATGAATTTGTAATACTGTTTGATGTGGAAAATGGCAACCCAAACGGAGATCCAGATGCTGGAAATATGCCGCGTGTTGACCCTGAAAGTGGCTTAGGTCTTGTTACAGATGTGTGCCTGAAAAGAAAGATCAGAAATTATGTTGAAACCGTAAAAGAAGACGAGGATGGCTATAAAATCTATATTAAAAAAGATGTTCCGCTTAACCGAGGTGATCGGGAAGCATGCGTATCGGTGGGGGTCAATGAAACAGAAGACAAAAAAGTGACAGAAGAACTGAAAAAATTGAAAAGAAATGATCCGGATGCAGATGTAAAATTAAGAAATTATATGTGTGATCACTTTTTCGATATCCGAACCTTTGGTGCGGTCATGACGACCTTTGTGAAAGCATCACTGAACTGTGGTCAGGTAAGAGGCCCGGTGCAGATTGGATTTGCACGCAGTATTGATCCGATTATCAGTCAGGAAGTTACAATTACCAGAGTTGCCATCACAACGGAAAAGGATGCAGAAGATAAAAACACAGAGATAGGGCGTAAAAGTATTGTACCTTATGCATTATACCGTGCGGAAGGATTCATCTCAGCAAACCTTGCCCGTAAAGTAACGGGATTTACAGAAGAAGATCTTGATTTGCTGTGGGAAGCAATTATCAATATGTTTGAGCATGACCATTCTGCAGCGAGAGGCAAAATGGCGGTTCGTGAACTGATTGTATTCAAGCATAGTAAAGAACTTGGTGACTGCCCTGCATATAAGTTATTTGACGCGGTAGAAGTAAAAAGAAAGGAAGATGTAGAATATCCAAGAAAATATCAGGACTATACAGTTACTTTGCACAAAGAAGACATTCCTGAGTCAATTCAGGTGAAAAGGATGGTCTGATGGAATATACAGAAGATGAGTATCTGATGATATCCGGAATTCAGCATTTCAAATTCTGCCGAAGACAATGGGCATTGATTCATGTGGAGCAGCAGTGGGCTGAAAACGTACATACCGTCACGGGTGAACTAATGCATAAAAAGGCACACGATCCTTATTTGACAGAAAAACGGAAAGATACGATTATTGTTCGTGCGCTGCCGGTTTCTTCGAGAGAACTTGGAATCAGCGGGGAGTGTGATGTAGTTGAATTCCAGAAGTGTGAAGATGGAATTCAACTGCATGGACATAGAGGATTGTATTCTGTGTTTCCTGTGGAATACAAGAAAGGCAAACCTAAGCTTACGGAAGAAGACAAGCTTCAGGTGGTGGCACAGGCGTTATGTCTGGAGGAAATGTTTTCGACCAGAGTGGCGCAGGGAGCAATTTTCTATGGCGAAACAAGAAGACGGGAGCAGATAGAAATTACAGAAGAATTGCGGGAAGAAGTAATTCATATGTTGGCGGAAATGCATCAATATTATGCACGAAAGTATACACCAAAAGTGAAACCGAGCAAAGCATGTAATGCATGTTCACTAAAGGACATCTGCCTTCCGAAACTGAATAAGACGGTTTCAGTGAAAACCTATATCGAACAGAGACTGGAGGAAGAGGAATGAAAAAGCTATTAAATACGTTGTATGTTACTTCTGAGAACAGTTATCTGGGACTTGACGGGGAAAATATTGTTATCTATGAGGATGATAAAGAACTCGGAAGATTGCCGCTGCATAATTTGGAGAGTATTGTATCCTTTGGTTATCGTGG
This sequence comes from Blautia sp. AF19-1, assembly GCF_003479155.1. Taxonomy (NCBI): domain Bacteria; kingdom Bacillati; phylum Bacillota; class Clostridia; order Lachnospirales; family Lachnospiraceae; genus Blautia; species Blautia sp. AF19-1. Next base: position 184,396 of record NZ_QUGQ01000003.1, on the reverse strand, counting down.
AGTAAGTCCGGCGTTAATGGGAGCTTGCTCGGATCGAAATATAGCATTGTGTTTTCTGACACCACAAGGAAAGTTTCTGGCTAGAGTAACGGGAAAAACAAAAGGAAATATTGTTCTGCGGGAACAGCAATACAATAGCTGCATGGATTCGAAAATCAGTCTTGAAATTGCGAAAAATTGTATTCTGGGAAAAGTATACAATGCAAGATGGGTACTGGAACGAGCGGTGCGAGACCACGGAATGCAGATTGATGCGGAGCGGGTCAAAACGGCGTCTATGAATCTGAAAAATTCTTTGAAGCTGATTCAAAATTGTGAGTCAAAAGAGCAGTTAAGAGGATTTGAGGGTGAAGCAGCAAGTGTTTATTTTGGCGTGTTTGACGAATTGATTTTGCAGCAGAAGAAAGATTTCAAGTTTGAAGGGCGGAACAAAAGACCGCCTATGGATAACATGAATGCAATGCTGTCATTTGTGTATACGCTTCTGACGAATAATATTGCAGCGGCGTTGGAAGGGGTCGGTCTGGATCCTTACATGGGCTATCTGCATACCGAAAGACCGGGCAGAGCTTCGCTGGCACTGGATATGATTGAAGAACTTAGAGCTGTTATGGCGGATCGCTTTGTGCTGTCACTTGTTAATAAGAAAATCGTCAATGGAAAGAATTTTACCAGAAAAGAAAATGGCGCAGTTTTGATGGACGATGAACTTCGAAAGAAACTGCTGACAGAGTGGCAGAATAAGAAAAAAGAAACAATTATGCATCCCTATCTAAACGAAAAAGTGGAATGGGGAATGGTTCCTCATGTGCAGGCGATGCTGCTCGCAAGATATCTGCGAGGGGATCTGGACAGCTATCCTGTATTTTTGTGGAAGTGAGGTGGGAGGATGCTGGTATTGATCACATATGATGTCAATACGGAAACTGATGCGGGGAAAAAACGTTTACGTAAAGTCGCCAAACAATGTACCAACTACGGAAGACGGGTGCAAAATTCTGTATTCGAATGTATATTGGATAATGCACAGTGTATTGTATTAAAATCTATTTTAGCAGACATTATCGATGAAGAAAAAGACAGTCTTCGGTTTTATTATCTGGGAAACAATTATAAAACTAAAGTTGAACATATCGGTGTAGAACGTGGTACAGCTATAGATCAGGTGTTGATTTTTTAGGTGCGAATCGGTAGTACACAGAAAAAGCCCGGGAGATTCGCACCTGAAAAAGTGCACAAAAGGTGCTGGAATTGAGAAGATGGGGAAGAAAAGAATGGAAAGGGAAGGAGGAGAAAGATGAAGCGTTGTGAGAAATGGTTAAAAACATAGGGTGAATTTTAGATAAAATTGAAGTCGCTCCCCTCGCGGGAGCGTGGATTGAAATAGCTTCTTGGCTATCTGGTTCAGATTGTTCCCTTGTCGCTCCCCTCGCGGGAGCGTGGATTGAAATGGCAACGAAAAGACGGAAAATGCGACCGAATGGGTCGCTCCCCTCGCGGGAGCGTGGATTGAAATCACAAGGGACATAATTATATATTGATTTATTATGCGTCGCTCCCCTCGCGGGAGCGTGGATTGAAATGCACTATGGAGGTCAGAACTGACGCTTGCAGAATGTCGCTCCCCTCGCGGGAGCGTGGATTGAAATAAAGTAGTAGAAACCAAAAATCCGACAGGATATACGTCGCTCCCCTCGCGGGAGCGTGGATTGAAATCTGTTTACAAGATGCAAGGCGGCCAGTGGGTAACGTGTCGCTCCCCTCGCGGGAGCGTGGATTGAAATCTTATGCTCGCACCCCTACGGGGCAAGGGGTTGACGTCGCTCCCCTCGCGGGAGCGTGGATTGAAATAACTGCCCGCTTTTGCTATGCGAAATAAGCTTCTAGTCGCTCCCCTCGCGGGAGCGTGGATTGAAATGCGCTGCAATATAGCACGCTTCTGCGCCTGCATCGTCGCTCCCCTCGCGGGAGCGTGGATTGAAATTTCTGCGTTCCGCGGATCGCGGCTGAGTATTGCGTCGCTCCCCTCGCGGGAGCGTGGATTGAAATTGGATAACAAGTTTAAGGTTGGCGCCGCAAAGGAGTCGCTCCCCTCGCGGGAGCGTGGATTGAAATAAAGATGCGGCCGGAATGCTGCGTAAGGTTCCGAACGTCGCTCCCCTCGCGGGAGCGTGGATTGAAATCACATGATCGAGAGAACCGAAAAAGGGATCTACAGTCGCTCCCCTCGCGGGAGCGTGGATTGAAATACGAAGAAAGAATTTGAAAAAGTCCGAAAAATCCGTCGCTCCCCTCGCGGGAGCGTGGATTGAAATCCGTGTGCTATAATGTGTATGTTGATAAGTGGATGTCGCTCCCCTCGCGGGAGCGTGGATTGAAATTTCCAGGCTGTCAACCTTTGTTGTTACATCTTCGTCGCTCCCCTCGCGGGAGCGTGGATTGAAATACGGGTACGGTCAAAAGCGTAACGTCCGAGGGGCCGTCGCTCCCCTCGCGGGAGCGTGGATTGAAATTCCGAGTATTAAGGAGGGCGAGCAGATGGCAAAACGTCGCTCCCCTCGCGGGAGCGTGGATTGAAATTTACAAACCTCGCGAAACCGACCGACGCGGTCGCAGTCGCTCCCCTCGCGGGAGCGTGGATTGAAATTTTTTTTCCGCACGTCAGTCTCAGCTCTGGCATGTCGCTCCCCTCGCGGGAGCGTGGATTGAAATACCTACAACAACGAGAACGTGCCGGAAACGATGGAGGTCGCTCCCCTCGCGGGAGCGTGGATTGAAATCTTGATCTTGTCCTAAAAAGGCAAGGAGATCGTCTGTCGCTCCCCTCGCGGGAGCGTGGATTGAAATGGCAGCAAAAAGACGGAAAATGCGACCGAATGGTGTCGCTCCCCTCGCGGGAGCGTGGATTGAAATTTATCTGCAGTCTCTCTTTTATTTCGTGTGGGCTGTATGTCGCTCCCCTCGCGGGAGCGTGGATTGAAATTTCTGACTGCGAGCCAGATGTCTTTTGCGTCTCCAGTCGCTCCCCTCGCGGGAGCGTGGATTGAAATATTGCTATGGTTCTGGTTGAAATGTACTGTAACTTTTGTCGCTCCCCTCGCGGGAGCGTGGATTGAAATAATGGACGCCATCGACCAAATACACCAGCTGGGCAAGTCGCTCCCCTCGCGGGAGCGTGGATTGAAATACTGTGATGATATTACAAATGGAGAACAAACCGTGTCGCTCCCCTCGCGGGAGCGTGGATTGAAATCCTGTGACAAGTTCTGCGTTGCCGTGATTCCTGCCGTCGCTCCCCTCGCGGGAGCGTGGATTGAAATTGATGGAAAATGTAGAAGAAATACAGCAGTGGGGTCGCTCCCCTCGCGGGAGCGTGGATTGAAATAGCGCATGAAGAGCATGTGTATTGCCCGGAATATAGTCGCTCCCCTCGCGGGAGCGTGGATTGAAATAATGTTAAATTTCCAATAAGTTATTACCGATGTACCATGTCGCTCCCCTCGCGGGAGCGTGGATTGAAATTTGTTTTTTCCGGCATCATTCCGACAATAGAGACTGTCGCTCCCCTCGCGGGAGCGTGGATTGAAATCAAAATACAGTAGGTGTCATAAACTCGTTAGGACGGTCGCTCCCTTTAGGGGAACAAAGGTTGAAATACGCCATACGGTAGCACAATATCAGATACGATCGCTGCTATCTTAGCAGAAGAAAGAATGGAAATTTGACGCGAGTCATCGGAAAAGAAAAAGGAAATGGTCACTCACCTCGTGGGAGCATGAGTTAAAATAAGGAGGTGCGCGAGGATACTGCCCTACGATTGCAAAGTGTTCTCTAAGGAGTGAAATGTGTTTGACACGAAAGGCAAACAATGTTAATCTATAACTAGCGTAAGTGATAACTAACCGCTCATGTATTCGCCAAGAACCATGGGCGGCTATTTTTCTATTTATTATTCGATAAGAAAGGAGGAAAATGATGAGAAATCCACTGACAATTTTTGGGATTATACTCGGTTTTCTGTGCCTGGGATTTGGCACCATCGGCATTGTGCTTCCGATCCTGCCGACAGTTCCATTCTATATGGCGACCCTGTTCTGCTTTGCGAAAAGTTCGGAACGGCTGCACAGCTGGTTTATTGGAACTCAGTTATATAAGAAGCATCTCGACAGCTTCGTACAGCATCGGGCGATGACGGTAGGAACGAAATGTAAAATTATCGGGATGGTAACGGTTGTGATGGCGATCGGCTTTTTTGCTATGAAGAATGTGCCGATTGGAAGAATCTGTATTGCTGTGGTATGGATGTGCCATATTTTGTATTTCTTCCTGCGGGTCAAAACCGTAAAAACAGAAGATCATATCCTAGGAGAAACAAAATGAACAAAGTAGAAAAAAAGCGGCAGAAAGAACAGTACGTCGTGGAAGAGATGATCCGCCTGTACTGCCGGAAGAACCATGGAAAAAAGGGGAATGCATCCGGCGGGATGTGTCCGGAATGTCAGAAATTAGCGGACTATGCAAAACAGCGGAGCCAGAAATGTCCCTTCATGGAACAGAAAACATTCTGCGCAAACTGCAAAGTACACTGCTACAAGCCGGAAATGCGGGAAAAGATCCGCGCCGTTATGCGGTTTTCGGGACCGAGGATGCTGCTGTATCATCCGATTTTAGCTATCTGGCATTTGATTTGCAGCATGAGAGAGAAGCGAAAAGCAAAAGCATAAAAGAGAGGTACTTATGATTAAAACAAGACTGGTGGGGCTGCTGTCCCACGCGAAAAAGTATATCGTGTACACGATTCTGTGGCAGTGGGCGGCGCTTCTGTCGCAGGTGATCGCAGTATTTACGATCGCCGATCTGCTGGAATGGGTCGTGTATGGTGCGGTAACGGCAGCGGCTGTGAAACGGACGATTTTTACACTGGCAATTGTTGTTGTGATCCGCTTTTTCTGCGAGCGGATGGGTGCGCGGTCTTCGTATCTTGCGTGTGTGGATGTGAAACGGATTCTGCGTGAAAAAATTTATGAGAAAATGCTGAAACTGGGGGCATCGTACAGCGAGCAGGTGTCTTCCTCAGAGGTCGTACAGGTGTCCACCGAAGGTGTGGAGCAGCTCGAAACATACTTTGGAAAGTATCTGCCGCAGCTGTTTTACAGCCAGCTCGCACCGCTCACGCTGTTCGCCATCCTCTGCCGGGTGAGCATGAAAGCGAGTGTGATCCTTCTGATCTGCGTACCGCTGATCCCGATTTCGATTGTGGTCGTGCAGAAGATTGCGAAGAAGCTGTTGAACAAATATTGGAGTATTTACACAGGGCTCGGCGATTCGTTCCTTGAAAATCTGCAGGGTCTGACGACCTTAAAAATCTATCAGGCCGACCAGCAGAAAGCCGACGAGATGGATGTGGAATCCCAGAACTTCCGCCGGATCACGATGAAAGTTCTGACGATGCAGCTCAACTCAACGAGCGTGATGGACATCGTAGCATACGGCGGCGCGGCGGTTGGCATGGCGGTGGCGGTATCGGAATTTCTGAAAGGAAACCTCACCGTGTCCGGCACGCTCTGCATTGTGCTGCTGGCGAGCGAGTTTTTCCTGCCGCTTCGTCTGCTCGGATCATTCTTCCACATCGCGATGAACGGCATGGCGGCGAGTGACAAGATTTTCAAAATCCTCGATCTGCCGGAGCCGCAGACGGGAGAGCGGACGCTGCCGGACGGACCGCTGGATGTCGTGTTGGAGGATGTACATTTTTCCTATGAAGAGGACCGGGAAATCTTAAAAGGCATTGACCTGACGCTCCCGGCGGGCAGTTTTGTATCACTGGTCGGCGAATCCGGCTGCGGAAAGAGTACGATCGCGGGCATCCTTGCGGCAAAGAACCGCGGATATGCGGGAAGCATCACCCTGGGCGGCGTGCCGCTCTCGGAAGTCAATGAGACGGATCTGATGAAGCACGTTGTTCTAGTCCGCCACAACAGTTACTTATTTAAAGGAACCGTAGAAGAGAACCTGCGCATGGCGAAACCGGATGCGACGAAGGAGGAGATGGAGGCGGTTCTGCAGAAAGTCAATCTGCTGGGATTCTTACAGACACAGAATGGACTGCAGACAGAGCTTCTCGAAAAAGCAGGAAACCTCTCCGGCGGCCAGTGCCAGCGTCTTGTGATTGCGCGGGCGCTGCTTCGGAGCGACAGTGCGGTGTATATCTTTGATGAAGCCGCATCGAATATTGATGTCGAGAGTGAAGAGCTGATCATGAATGTGATTCATGAACTCGCAAAGACGAAAACGGTATTGCTGATTTCCCACCGCCTTGCGAACGTCGTACAGTCAGATCAGATTTATTTCCTGAAAAACGGTACCATCTGCGAGCGTGGAACGCATGCGGAACTGATGGAACAGAACGGCGCATACCGGCATCTGTACGACAGCCAGATGGTACTGGAAAACTATGGAAAGCAGGGGAATGCATGATGAACGAGAAGAAAAATACAGCAAAACGCAGAAGCGCCCTCCGGATTATGGGAAGCCTGATCGGGCTGGTGAAGCCATTGCTTCATATTATGATGGCGGCAATTATTCTTGGAACAATGGGATATTTATGTGCGATCTTCCTGACGATTCTGGCAGGACAGGTCATCGTGCATGGCTTACTGACGGGCGCGGCAGGGACGAGCCTTTCGGTGCAAAACATGTGGCTTGTACATACCCCGGTAAAAACGATACTCACGGTGATGATCGTGAACGCGGTGCTGCGCGGCATTCTGCATTATGCGGAGCAGTACTGCAACCACTTTATTGCTTTTAAACTGCTGGCGATCATCCGCCATAAAGTGTTTGCAGCTTTGCGGAAGCTCTGCCCGGCGAAGCTGGAAGGACGGGACAAAGGAAATCTGATTTCGATTATCACAACCGATATCGAACTTCTGGAAGTATTCTATGCGCATACGATTTCCCCGATTGCGATTGCAGCATTAACTTCTCTGATTATGGTATGCTTCATTGGAAGATACCATGTTCTGGCAGGGCTGCTTGCACTTACGGCGTATCTGACGGTCGGCGTTGTGATCCCGATGTGGAACGGAAAGCGCGGAAGCCAGAAAGGAATGGAGTTCCGGACAGGCTTTGGCGAGCTGAACAGCTTCGTGCTGGATTCCCTGCGTGGCCTCGACGAGACGATTCAGTACGGACAGGGCGAAAAACGGAAAGAGCAGATGTCAGGGCGGTCGAAAGAACTGGCTTCTGTGCAGGAAAACTTAAGCCGCATGGAAGGCTCCCAGCGGTCTGTCACCAACATGGTGATTCTTCTGGCATCGTTCGGCATGCTGGCACTGACGATCTATCTTTACACGAAAGGCGGGATCGGATTTGAGGGAGTCCTGACCTGCACAGTCGCGATGATGGGTTCCTTCGGCCCGGTCGTGGCGCTGTCCAGCCTGTCGAATAACCTGAATCAGACGCTGGCAAGCGGCGAGCGTGTGCTTTCCCTTCTCGAGGAAGCGCCGCTGGTGGAGGAAATTCCGGGAGATGCGGCATCCGGCGGTGACCACGCATTTGCAGGAGCCGAGGCGCAGAATGTAACATTTGCCTACGAAGACGAGACGATTCTGGATCAGTATTCGCTGAAACTGGAACCGGGAAAAATCACCGGCATCCACGGCGCGAGCGGTTCCGGAAAATCGACGATCTTAAAACTTCTGATGCGCTTCTGGGATGTCCAGACGGGGCGCGTTTCCGTGGACGGAGCCGATGTCCGCGAAATCCCGATGAAGCATCTGCGCGATATGGAAAGCTATGTGACGCAGGAGACACATCTGTTCCACGATTCGATTGCGAACAACATCGCTATTGCAAAACCCGGCGCGACGCGGGAAGAAATTATGGAGGCGGCGAAGAAGGCGTCCATACATGATTTCATCATGACACTGCCAAACGGCTACGACACCGAAGTCGGAGAACTCGGCGATACGCTGTCCGGCGGAGAAAAACAGCGGATCGGTATCGCGCGGGCATTCCTGCATGACGCATCCATGATCCTGCTGGACGAGCCGACATCGAATCTTGATTCCTTAAATGAAGGAATTATTCTGAAATCCCTGAAAGAATCGGCAGAAGAGAAAACCATTGTGCTCGTATCGCACAGAGTGTCCACGATGAATGTCGCGGATGTGGTATATGAAATGGAAAATGGCCGGATTTCCTGATTTTACAGCACTTGACAGAGAAAAGACGATGTGCTACACTAACAGTCGTTAAAGAAAAGACAATTAAATATCGATGTGTAAGGTGTCGGACATACGTGTCCGGTGAAAAGGGAAGCAGGTGTGAATCCTGCACGAGCTCGTCACCGTATTTTGCAAGCAGGGGAATGATCCACTGGGAAACCGGGAAGGAGACCGATGCGCTGGAGTCAAATCCTGAAGCAATGAGCCGGGAGACCTGCCTTTCGCAGTACAGGAACGTTACGTTCGTGTCACGAGGAACTGGCAGTACAAAACAGGAAAGCGGACTTTTGCCCCACAGCGGGTGAAATGGTTTTCTTTGTGATGAAAATACTGGAAGCCCCTCGTTGAAAAACGAAAGGGCTTCTTTCTATTTACGCAGGCAACGAGCCAAAGTCCGTGCTTGCACGAGACCTTAGCGACTGCCGCGATAACTTGAGAAACTCGCGGAGCGTGTTTCTCATAGTTTGAAATGTAAAACGTCCCCGATATTGGTTGTTGCAAAGATACCAGCAAATGGGAGGAAAACAAAAATGAAAAAGAAACTTGTAGTCGCTTTAATTTCAGCAGCTATGGTAACATCTATGCTCGGCGCATGCGGAAGCAGCAACACATCCAGCAGCAGCGCAAGCAGCACAGCAACAAGCAGCGTAAGTGCATCTTCCGCATCTGAGGAAGACACCACAGCAGCAAGCAGCAGCGTAAGCGCATCTTCTGCATCTGAAGAGGTATCCGCAGATGCAGACCAGGAGGCAGCAGATAAAGTGGCAGCTCTGATTGACGCAATTTATGTACAGGAAAGAAATGATAACACCGACGAGCAGTGCAAAGAAGCAAAAGAGGCATGGGATGCCCTGACAGACGCACAGAAAGAACTCGTAGAAGGCGAGAACGCAGATCCGGATTACTTCGGAAGAGACACAGGTGATGCATCCAAGGATGATCCGTTAAACGGAGACGAGATCGGCGAGAATGAGCTTCTGGTTGTAAGCTTTGGTACTTCCTTCAACGACAGCCGTGCTGAGGATATCGGAGGCGTTGAGAAAGCTCTGCAGGCTGCATATCCGGACTGGTCCGTAAGACGTGCCTTCACTGCACAGATCATCATCAACCATGTACAGGCCCGCGATGACGAGAAGATCGACAACGTAGATCAGGCACTGGAAAGAGCTGTAAGCAATGGCGTGAAAAAACTGATTATTCAGCCGACTCATCTGATGCACGGCGCAGAGTACGACGAGCTGAAAGAAGCAGTAGATAGCTATAAAGATAAATTTGAGTCCGTAACCATCGCAGAGCCGCTGCTTGGCGAGGTTGGAAGTGACGCTACCGTAATCAACGAGGACAAACAGGCCGTTGCAGAAGCAATCACGGCACAGGCAGTAAAATCTGCAAATTATGACAGTCTGGATGCAGCAGCAGAGGACGGCACTGCTTTCGTATTTATGGGACATGGTACTTCCCACACTGCAAAAGTAACCTACAGCCAGATGCAGACACAGATGGATACTCTTGGATACAAAAACGTATTCATCGGAACCGTTGAGGGCGAGCCGGAAGAGACCGCTTGCGAGAACGTGATCGAGGCAGTAAAAGCAGCCGGATACAAGAAAGTAATTCTTCGTCCGCTGATGGTTGTTGCAGGTGACCACGCAAACAACGATATGGCAGGCGAGGATGAGGATTCCTGGAAGAGCCAGTTTGAGGCATCCGGTGCATTCGATGAGATCGACACTCAGATCGAAGGTCTTGGAAGAATCGATGCTGTTGAGCAGCTGTATGTACAGCACACCAAGGCAGCTATGGACGGCAACGGCGTTCAGGACGATGCTGAATAATTAGGGGTTGTATTCCGAACGTAAAATAGAGTAAAATAAGATCCGGCAGTACAGCTGAAGAGACTCAGTGTGCTGTCGGATTTTAAGTTGAGCGGATGAAAAAGATCCGCTTCAAGGTGATACAAGGAGGAATTTTATTATGAGAAAAAAATTGGCAGTTCTTTTTCTTGGAGCAGCACTGACTGTATCCATGCTCGGCGCATGTGGCGGAAAGGATGCAGCGTCATCTTCTGCATCTGCAGTATCTGCGTCTTCCGCAGCGGACGTATCTTCCGCTTCTGTACAGGATGCATCTAAGACAGAGAGCAGTACATCCACATCAGATGTTTCAGCAGAAAGCGCATCGGCAGCGGAGACTGCAGGAGAAAGCAGCGCATCAGAGCTGGAAGACGGTACGTATACGGCAGACTTCAATACAGACAGCAATATGTTCCATGTCAATGAAGCAAAAGAAGGAAAGGGTGTCCTGACGGTAAAAGACGGAAAAATGACCATCCACGTCAGCCTGGTATCCAAAAACATTGTCAATGTCTTTGTGGGAACAAAAGAAGAAGCACAGGCAGACGGCGCAGAGCTGATCGAGCCGACCACAGATGAGGTAACGTATTCTGACGGAACCACAGATGAAGTGTACGGCTTTGATATCCCGGTAGAAAAACTGGACGAGAATTTCAATGTTGCGATCATTGGTAAAAAAGGAACCTGGTATGACCATGTAGTCAGCGTATCCAATCCGGTACCGCAGGAGTAATCCGGGGAAAAACAAAAAGATATCCACAGAAGGTGAACCATTTTGCACCGTCTGTCCACAGAAATTGTGGACAGAGAGGGGAAAAACGGTTCCCTTTGTGGATATCTTTTCTTATTTCTCCGGAAACAGTTTGCGGAACAGAAAACGGATGAAGGGTCCGCAGTACATGAGCTGCCAGAAGAAGGCAACCGGGAAATTTAAGAACGTGGTCTGGAGCCAGACAGCGACAAATTCTTTTCCGGCATTTTTAAACAGCAGTGTTGCAATAAAACTCATAATCGGACACATAATAGCAATAATCATAATGGAAATTGCCAGCGTGATTACGATCGGACGATCCTGCGGTGTTACCATGCAAAAAGCTAATTTGTGAGCCAGATGATCCACGAGGAAAAACTCGAGGATAAAAGCGGCCGGCCACATGATCATCATCTCGTGAAACGCCATCAGAAAGACCTGATTTGTCATTCCGCCGATGTTCATGGAAATGTTGTAGCAGATCATGGCATAGACCATCAGAAAGGACATCATGAGGGTAAATACAACGTTTTGAAATTTTGTTTTTGGCATCGATTGTTCTCCTTTTCTTTGCAATTTTGAAAAATGGGCGCAAAAAAGACACATGTGTTGTTCGTTAACCAAGCAATGCACTTGTGCCGTTTCCAATCTGATACCAATCTTTTCTGCAGTTTTTAATTTTGAACCGTCGATTATTATAACGTCTCCGGCGGCGTTTGGCAAGAGGAAATTGAGAAATTTTTTAAAAAGACAGATAAACAAGAAAATTCGATGCGTGCTGGAAGCATGGTTTGGCGAATGGTGCGGGGAACGGCACCGGCGGGAAAAAGAATGGATTGCGAAACGGGAGCGGGATTGCTACAATAGAACATAGTGAAAACAAAGAGAAAACGCAAAAGGAAATCAATATTATGTCAGAGATCAGAAAAATCGAAAACTTTGCGGCGCCGGAGCTCGACGTGTATGCGCGTCTTTCAGAACCGCAGTTATTGCACTATTATGAACCGCAGCCAGGCCTTTTTCTTGCGGAGAGTCCGCGTGTCATCGAGCGTGCGCTGGATGCCGGATATGAACCGGTTTCGTTCCTTGCCGGAAGCGCAGAGCTTGCCGCAAACGAAGCACTCTTTGCGCACTGCACGGACGCGCCGGTCTATACAGCAGAGACGAAGGTGCTGGAACAGCTCACAGGCTTTGCCCTCACGCGCGGCATGCTCTGCGCGATGCACCGCCGCACGCTTCCGGCTATGGAGGAAATCTGCCGGAATGCCCGCCGCGTGGCGATTCTGGAAAATGTCGTGAACCCGACGAATGTCGGTGCGATTTTCCGTTCTGCCGCCGCGCTTGGCATCGATGCCGTGCTCCTCACATCAGGCTGCAGCAACCCGCTGTACCGCCGCGCCATCCGCGTGAGCATGGGAAATGTATTCCAGGTCCCGTGGACCGTGCTGCCAGGCGGCAGTTACTGGCCGGAGCAGGGAATTGCTGCACTGCAGGAACTTGGATTTTATACCGTTGCGATGGCATTAAAAGAAGACTCCGTTCCGATGGATGATCCGTCGTTAAAAACGCATGAAAAGCTCGCCATTCTGCTCGGAACCGAGGGTGACGGACTGGCAAGTGATACGATCGCTGAAACAGATGCAACCGTGCTGATTCCGATGACACATGGTGTGGATTCACTGAACGTCGCTGCGGCGAGCGCTGTCGCATTCTGGGAGCTGGCGGGAAGAAGATAAAGATGTTCCGTCGGTACCGGAGATTAGGGAATAAAAATAGGATCAGAGATAGATTTTCGGGATGCATATTTTGATACATCCCTTTTTGAATTTACGAATTTTGAAATTCCTTCCGATACATCTGCGGCGTACATCCCACTTTGTTTCGGAACTGCCGGTTGAAGTTGGAAAGGTTGCGGAAACCATTGTCGTACGCGATTTCGGACACACTCCGCGTCGTACTGCGCAGCGCCTCGCAGGCGGCTTTGATCCGAAGCTGTGTCAGATATTCAACGGCCCCGAGTCCGAAGGTCTGCTTAAAACAGCTCATAAAATAGCTTTTGCTCAAATGCGACAGCCTGGCAAGTTCCTCTATGGTAAGCGGGTCGGCGAAGTGCTCCTGGATATAGGCGAGCACAGGCCGCAGGTTTTCAGCAGCCGCAGGCATGGCGGGACGATCGGTGCAGAGTTCCGGCGATGCGGCGAGCAGATAGAAGAAGCGGAGCAGCTCACTTTTCAGCAGAAGATCGGAGACAGCAGAGTTTTCACGGATGCAGCGGAAAATCTGATGGACGGATGCAGAAAGTGCAGCATAACCGGAATGTTCGGGTGAAATCGGTGCCTGGATGCGGCGCCGGGCGGAGAAAAACGGCTGCAGAATTTCCGTGTAGCTGCGGTCGTCATACCCGCCGATCAGCATATTCTGGTGGAAAACAATCGTATCATAAAACATCGACTCCTGCTCGGCGGGCAGAATGGCATGTACGAGGTTCGGCTGAATCAGAAAAATATCACCGGCATGCGCCGTAAGCAGACGGTCCTCATACTGAAAATACCCCGTTCCGCGTTTGATATAATTCAGCTCCATCTCCCCGTGCCAGTGCAGCGGTACGCCGGGAAAATAGTCGGGCATCCGGCAGTCATAATAACTGTAGGGAACCTGCATGGAGCCGTGCTGGCGTTTTTCTTTCGCAGCAGAAAGCATCATAAAATCCTCCTCCAAAAAGCATGTCCGTAAAATGCCGGGAATGGCAGAGCGTGGCATGGATAAAATCAGTTAATGTTCACTCAGCAGTGAAACACTTGCTGTTTCGCTGCGTAAGAAAGTGATTCAGGTGTGAGCAGCCCTCCTTTTGCGAAGCAAAACTTTAAATGAGGGTTGCGAAGGTTACAGTTCGCTGGGTACCAGTGAACTGTAACTAAAATCATAGAATAGTATTAGAATGAAATAGGAAATTACTGGTATTTCAGCGGATACAGTAGTAATATATCATATAGAAACACTTGCTGCAACGACGAAAATACAGCAGAAATAAGAGCGAAAGAGGAAAAGAAAAAATGTCAAAATGGTTAGATAACGCAGTATTTTATGAGATTTACCCGCAGTCCTTCAACGACACCAACGCCGACGGAATCGGAGATTTCCAGGGTATCATTGAAAAATTAGACTACATCAAGGAACTGGGCTGCAACGCCATCTGGATCAACCCGTGCTTCCTGTCCCCATTCGGTGATGCAGGATACGATGTCGCAGATTACTGCCGCGTTGCACCGCGCTACGGAACGAATGAGGATCTGAAGAGAGTTTTCGAAGAGGCACACAAACGTGACATGCACGTTCTGCTCGACCTGGTTCCGGGGCATACATCTGTTGAGCATCCATGGTTCAAAGAATCCATGAAAGCAGACCGCAATGAATTTACAGACCGCTACGTATGGACCAATAACGTATGGGAAGCACCAGAGGGAATGGGAAGCCTGCGCGGCATTTCCGAGCGTGACGGCGCCTGCGCCATCAACTTCTTCTCCAACCAGCCGGCCCTGAACTACGGCTTTTATCAGCCGGATCCGGAAAAACCGTGGCAGCAGTCCTTTGATGATGAGGGAACGCAGGCAACGCTGGCAGCGATGGAAGATGTCATGAGATTCTGGCTGAACATGGGCTGCGACGGCTTCCGTGTCGATATGGCGGGCTCTTTGGTAAAGAACGATCAGGAAGGCAAAGGAACCATCCGCCTGTGGCAGCAGGTACGGAAATTCCTCGACGCCGAGTTCCCGGATGCAGCCATGGTATCCGAGTGGGGCGAGCCGGACAAATCCTTACAGGGCGGCTTCCACATGGACTTCCTGCTTCACTTTGGACCGTCCCATTACAACGATCTGTTCCGCTGCGATGAGCCATTCTTCTCCAAACGCGGAAAAGGAGATATCTCTGAGTTTGTAGAGACCTACAAAACCAACTACAATAAGACCGCACAGAAAGGCCTGATCTGCATCCCGTCCGGAAACCATGATATGGACCGTCTGGCACGTCGTCTGCAGGGGGATGAGCTGAAAATTGCTTTCGCTTTCCTTCTTTCCATGCCAGGTGCGCCGTTCATCTACTACGGTGATGAAATCGGTATGCGCTACGTCGAAGGCCTGAAATCCGTTGAGGGCGGATACAACCGCACCGGTTCCCGTTCTCCGATGCAGTGGGATGACAGCACCAACGCAGGATTTTCCAGCGCACCGGCCAGCGACCTCTACATCACCATGGATCCGGGCAAAGACCGTCCGACCGCAAAAGCACAGATGGCCGATCCGGATTCCCTGTACCACGAAGTTAAAAAACTCATCCAGATCCGCCAGAGCAGCAAAGCACTCTTAAGCCGCGGAACCATCGAGTTCGTTTATGCAGAGAAAAACCAGTATCCGCTGGCATACGTCCGTGAGGCTGAGGGTGAAAAAGTCCTCGTCATCATCAATCCATCCGGCAAAGAGCAGTCCTTCCCATACAGTGCAGAGCTGAAGGATGCCCTCTACACGATCGGAGGAAAAGCAGAATCCAAAGACGGAACCATCACCATCCCGGCGCAGTCCGCAGGATTCTATCATATCTGATCGAAAATAAAAATGACAGGGAGATCCAATCGAATTTTTTCGGAGGATCTCCCTGTTTTTAAATATGATACACTCTCAGCTCATGCAATGCCCTGGTCGCTGCAATATACTGCGCCTGCATCATCATCTCCCGTTTCTCGTCCTTTGGGAAAATCGAGAACACCTGATCAAACTCCAGCCCTTTCGCCAGATAAAATGTGGTAACCGTCAGTCCTTTCTTAAAACTGGAGCTGTCACGGTTCAGCCAAGAAAGCCGCTTCTCACAGTCAAAATCTTTTTCCGCCAGAATCTCCCGCAAAATCAAATAAGCCCGTTCCGCCGTCTTCTCATCCGGTACAATCACCGCCGCCGTCTCATACGTTTTCTCATCTGGAAACAGCGTATCCACTGCCTCCCGCAGAGCCGCCTCAAGATCCGTGACATCCCGTTCCAACACCGGCATTCCGTGCCGTTCAAACAGCTCCAGATCCGTCACGCCAATGAGATTTGCCGCATACGACGCAATTTCCACCGTATTCCGGTAACTCTTCCGCATCTCAATCCGCCGCAGATCCTTCCCGAAAATCCCCGGTAAAAACTGCAGTACATCCTGCTGCTGATCCGCCATCGTCTGCGCCCGGTCGCCGAGAATCGACATCTTACAGGAAAACATCCGCCGGATAATCAGATACTGGAGCCGCGAATAATCCTGCATTTCATCAATCACCAGATGCTTAATATTCGACCGCTCCGCCTGCCGCGACAGGCGGTACTTCAGATACAGAACCGGATACACATCCTCATACCGCAGTTTCCGCTTCTCCAACGGCCGCCGCGGCAGCGTCTGATATCCCTCTTTCTTCAGAAAACGATTGTAGAGAACATAAAAATCCATCGTCTCATACATCTTCCGGAATTTTTCGATGAGCGGAATCCGCTCCTCCTCCGGCAGATCCCGGTTCAGCAGCGTCTCGATCTCGTCAATAAACGTCTCCGCCACCGCATCCATCCGCGAGAGCAGCGGAATATCCGCAAACTTGTCATAAAACAGCGTAATAATCTCCGATTCTGACTTCACAAACGACTTATACGAAACGTCTGAGAAATTCATCAGCTCGTCCTCAAGCTCCAGCGCAAATCCCTCCATCTGGTCCACAAACGCCTGCGACTGTTTTAAAGCAAACCGTTCTGCGGCTTTTGGATCCTGCATCTCCCGCTCAATCTGATCACAGCGATCCTCACAGTCCGCCGCCGTGTCCTGTAATTTGCGGTAAGCAAAGAGATCAAAACTCATCTCCTGAATATTCTCCTCACCGAGCTCCGGCAGAATATGTGAAATATAATCCGAAAATACCCCGTTCGGCGATAAAATCAGAATATTCGAAGACTTCAGATTCTGTCTGTCATGATACAAAAGGTAGGCAATCCGATGCAGCGCCACCGATGTCTTGCCGCTTCCCGCCGCTCCCTGAATTACCAGAATCCGGTCCTTCGTATTGCGGATGATCGCATTCTGTTCCTTCTGAATTGTGCGGATAATATTCTTCAGCTGTACCTCGCCGTTGCTGCCAAGCTCCGCCTTTAAAATATCATCATCAATTTTCACATCACTCTCAAATCCGTAAATCATCTTTCCATCCCGGATCTTATACTGCCACTTGGAACAGATTTCCCCTGTCATCTCGCCGCCCGGCGCCAGATAGGAAGCCGGCCCGCGGTCAAAATCGTAGAAAAGACCGCTGACCGGGCTTCTCCAGTCGTAAATCAGCGGCAGCTCGCCCGGCCGCTCCGCAAAATTGCCGATGCCGATATAGAAAATTTCCGGCTCATCATCCCCGTCATAGCGGAAATCCACACGCCCGAAGAACGGAGAATCCAGCATTTTCCGGAAGCGGCTCCGCAGAAGAAGCTGCTCCTGATTCGCATTCACCTGATGCAGCAGTGCCTGC
Source organism: Blautia sp. AF19-1 (assembly GCF_003479155.1). Taxonomy (NCBI): domain Bacteria; kingdom Bacillati; phylum Bacillota; class Clostridia; order Lachnospirales; family Lachnospiraceae; genus Blautia; species Blautia sp. AF19-1. The sequence continues at coordinate 167,038 of NZ_QUGQ01000003.1, read as the reverse complement.
TGATTGTCGTAATCCTCATATCCGTACTGGTCCATCTCGGTATAGTTCTGCCAGTAATAATCGTGCATATTTTCAATTTCTTTCTGTCCGTCCAGCAGAGACTGGCTGATCTCGGCAAGACGCGCCTGCAGCTTTTCCAGCACAAAAGAAAGATATTCCTGTCCGTTTTTCTGGTCTGTCATAAAAGGAAACCTCCTCTTAAAAATATAATGTCGAGTGCCGGAAAACCCGGCTGATCTTATCAGTATAGCAGACAGGCACGTTTCCTGCAATTCAAACATAAAATAAAGAAAAATCCCCTTTGAGGTGCCGCTTTTCTTGGAACCCTTTTTAAAACCACTGTCTGCACAGGAAGAAAAAAGCTGTCTGGATGCGTATCAGAGGGGCGATACAAAAGCCAGAGACATTCTGGTCGAGCGGAATCTGCGCCTGGTCGCGCACGTTGTGAAAAAGTATCAGGGCCTGCCCGATGATCTCGATGATCTGATTTCCATTGGAACGATCGGCCTCATCAAGGCGGTGATGACATATGATTCGAAAAAAGGAAACCGGCTGGCCGCATACGCCGCCCGCTGTATTGATAATGAGCTGCTGATGTATCTTCGGAGCAAAAAGAAAACGGCACGGGAGATTTCCCTCTACGAGCCGATCGGAACCGACAAGGAGGGAAATGAGATCCATCTGCTCGACATCGTGGAGGGCGGCGGGGAGGATATCGCGGAACAGTACAACCGGAAAGAGGACGCGGTGCGGCTGTACTGTTATCTGGATTCGGAATTAAAAGAGCAGGAAAAACAGGTGCTTCTTCTCCGGTACGGCCTTGGCGGAAAAGCAGAATACACACAGAAACAGGTCGCTGCCCGGCTCGGCATCAGCCGTTCGTACGTGTCGCGGATCGAGAAGAATGCAATTGAAAAGTTGCGGTTACGGTTTGCCGCTTCGTAAATGCTTGACATTTCAAACGGACTGCTTCTATAATAAAGGGTAAGGAAATCAGGTGCAGAAAAGGTTTCCTTATCCTTACTTTTTCGAACAAAAATCAAAGATAATATCTTCCCGGTGTTCTTGCCGGACATTTTCCCAAAATGAAAAATAAATAGGAACTATACGACCTGCTACTGAAAGAAAAGGAGGTTTTCTTTGTATTGCAGTGTATTATCAGCCACCGTCTCGGGCATGGAGATGATTCCGGTGCAGGTGGAGGCGGATGTCAGTGACGGCATGCCGCAGTTTACGATGGTCGGCTACGTGAGTGCCCAGGTAAAGGAGGCGCAGGACCGCGTGCGGACAGCCCTCAAAAACATGGAAATTTCCCTGCCGCCGAAACGAATTACGATTAATTTATCCCCGGCGGACGTCCGAAAAGAAGGATCGCGTTTCGATCTTCCGATTGCAGCGGGCGTTCTGATGACGCTCGGCCGGATTCCGCCCGGGTCACTCCGGAAAACGATGGTGCTCGGCGAACTCGGCCTTGACGGCCATGTGCAGGAGATCAGCGGTGTATTTCCGGCAGCGGCGAAGGCGCGGGAGCTTGGATGCACAACGCTTCTTGTTCCAGCCGGAAATGCCGCGGAAGGGGGTCTGGTCGGCGGGCTTCACGTCGTTGGAATCCAGAATTTACAGGAGCTTTTGAACTACTGCTGTGAAGGGAAAATGCCGTCGCTTCCGTCTATAGAAAATCAAAAGAAGGAGGACGGAAAAGAGCCGGACTTTTCCGAAGTGCAGGGCCAGACGGCGGCGCGGCGGGCGGCGCTCATCGCTGCGGCCGGATTTCACAATCTGCTGATGCTGGGGCCGCCGGGCAGCGGAAAATCCATGATCGCAAGGCGGATTCCGACGATCATGCCTCCGATGTCTGAGGAGGAGCAGATGGAAGTAACGCGGATCTACAGCATCGCCGGAATGCTTGCCAAAGGAGAGGGTGTCCGCCGGGAGCGGCCCTTCCGTGCTCCGCATCACACGATGACGCCGCAGGCTCTTGCAGGCGGCGGAAAACAGCCGTCCCCGGGCGAAATTACGCTGGCACACCGCGGCGTTCTCTTCCTTGATGAACTCCCAGAGATGACGCGCACAACCATTGAGATCCTGCGCCAGCCGCTCGAGGAGCACCGGATTGTGATTTCCCGTGTCAGCGGAAACTATGTGTTCCCGGCGTCATTTCTGATGGTGGCGGCAATGAACCCCTGCCCCTGCGGCTTTTACCCCGACTTATCGCGCTGTACCTGCGCACCCGGCGACATCAGCCGGTATCTCTCGAGAGTCAGCCAGCCGTTCCTCGACCGCATGGATCTCTGCGTGCAGGTGGAAGCACTTTCCTACGAGGATCTGCACGGCGAGGAGCGGTGCGAATCCTCGGCCAAGATGCGGGAAAAAGCGACGGCAGCGGCGGAAATTCAGGCGGCGCGCTACCGGCAGGAGTCGATTCATTTCAATAGCGAACTGAAAGCAGGCCAGATCGAGAAATACTGTATCCTGGAAAAGGCAGCGGAAGAGCTTTTAGAGGATGCCTTCCGCCGCCTGCGCCTCAGCGCGCGTTCCTACCACGGGATTATCCGCACCGCGCGGACAATTGCGGATCTGGACGGGGCGGTCAAAATCGGCGTGCCGCATATCAGCGAGGCGATCTGCTTTCGGAGCGCCGACAAAAGTATATGGAGGATCTGACGTATGGCGATGGAAATCTTTACAGTCGGCCGCGGGCAGGAGGGCTATCCGGAGCGGCTTATGCCGTTCGCGGACATGCCGTCCCGCCTTTTCGTGCGGGGCGCGCTGCCGGCGGATGAGCAGAAAACAGCGGCGATTGTGGGCGCGCGGATATGTACGGCGTACGGAAAGAGCCAGGCGGCCTTTTTCGCGCAGGTGCTGGCGGCAAACGGCGTGGCGGTGATCAGCGGACTGGCGTGCGGAATCGACGCGGCGGCGCACGAGGGGGCACTGCGCGGAAAGGGAAAGACGTTTGCCGTGCTTGGCTGCGGCGTGGATATCTGCTATCCGAAACAGAATTACCCGCTGATGCGGCGGATGCTGGAAAACGGAGGCGGTGTCTTAAGTGAATTTCCGCCGGGCGCAGAGCCGCTTCCGTGGCATTTCCCGATCCGCAACCGCGTGATCAGTGCGCTGGCAGATGTCGTTCTGGTAATTGAGGCAAAAGAGAAGAGCGGCTCGCTCATTACGGCGGACTACGCGCTGGAGCAGGGAAAAACGGTATTTGCCCTGCCCGGACGGACAACGGATGCGACAAGCCGCGGCTGCAACCGCCTGATCGCGCAGGGAGCGGAAATTGCGATTTCACCCGAAACGATTCTCGAGGAGCTGGGCGTGAAAAAGGCCGGGACAAAAAGAGCCGCACCGCGTCCGCGCTATGGAAAAGAGGCGGAAATGGTTCTGAAAACACTCGCGGCAGAACCGCAGAATCTTGCACAGCTTGCCGGCAGCACCGGAATCCCGCTGCAGGAGCTGACCGGCATTCTGCTGGCACTCGAAATTGACGGCGTTATTGCGGAAAATCCGCCGGGCGTGTACATGGCGTTATCGTAAAAGGGACGAGGAAAAGAAAGGTTTTGTGATATTCCGTCCGGTGCACAATTATAATAGAAGAAAAAGAAAAAAGGGGGCTCTTCTGCGCCGCGTGCATGTCTGAAAAAGGAAAAAGAAAAGAAAAAAATCAGGAAAAATCGTTAAAAAATAGAAAAAATCCTGTTATTTTGCCGGGAAACATCGAAAAATGGTACATTTTAAAAATGGAAAACACTTGCAAGAAAAAACTTTTTGGTGTATAGTCAGTGGAAGTTACGACTAATTTAGGAATTATTCTGGAATTTGTAATGATGCAGAACTATGCGATATGAAAAACGCAATATAGATCTGGACAGTTATAAAAATATGTATTCAGGAGGCATCAGAGGTGGCAAAATATCTTGTAATAGTGGAATCACCGGCAAAAGTCAAGACGGTGAAAAAGTATCTCGGAGCAAATTACGAAGTTGCAGCATCTATGGGCCATGTGCGCGATCTGCCGAAAAGCCGGCTTGGAATTGATGTAGAACATGACTTTGAACCAAAATATATCACCATCCGCGGAAAAGGAGAGCTTCTGGCATCTCTTCGAAAAGCCGCAAAAAAAGCAGATAAAGTTTATCTCGCAACTGACCCTGACCGCGAGGGAGAGGCAATTTCCTGGCATCTGTCGATTGCGCTGAATCTCGATGAGAACAAGATGCGCCGCATCACCTTCAACGAGATCACAAAATCAGCAGTCAAAGCGTCGATCAAACAGGCACGCGACATCGATATGAACCTGGTGGACGAGCAGCAGGCGCGCCGCTGCCTCGACCGTATGGTAGGTTATGAAATCAGCCCATTGTTATGGAAGAAAATCAAACGCGGACTTTCCGCCGGCCGTGTGCAGTCCGTTGCACTGCGCATCATCGGCGACCGCGAGGATGAGATCAATGCGTTCATTCCGAAAGAATACTGGACACTGGAAGCAGATCTGAAAATTCCGGGCGAGAAGAAACCGCTCGTCGCAAAATTCCACGGCAAAGGCAGTGAAAAGATGGCGATCGAGACGAAAGAGCAGCTCGATGAAATCTTAAAGGGACTGGAAAATGAGACCTTTACCGTATCCGAAGTGAAAAAAGGAGAGCGTTCCAAGAAAGCGCCGCTTCCGTTCACCACGAGTACCCTGCAGCAGGAAGCATCGAAGGTGCTGAACTTCTCCACGCAGAAGACGATGCGTCTGGCGCAGCAGCTCTACGAGGGCGTGGAAGTAAAGGGAAAGGGAACGATCGCTCTGATTTCCTATCTGCGTACCGATTCTACACGAATCAGCGAGGAGGCCGATGCGGCAGCACGTTCCTTTATCCAGGAGCAGTACGGCACAAAATATACCGCAAGCGGGGACACGACGGAGAATAAAAACAGCAAGGCACAGGATGCGCACGAGGCCATCCGTCCGACCGATGTGACGAATACACCGGTAATGGTAAAAGAATCCCTGCCAAGAGATCTGTTCCGCCTGTATCAGCTGATCTGGAAACGCTTTGTGGCAAGCCGCATGCAGCCGGCCGTCTATGAGACAATTTCCGCACGGATCAATGCAGGAGAGTATCTCTTTACAGCAGCTTCCTCCCGTCTGGCATTTGATGGTTTCATGTCCGTTTACACCGATCCGGATGAGGAAAAGAAAGAGAAAAACGCCGCTGTCCGGAGCCTGGAGGCAGGAACGGAGCTGGCACTGGAAAAGATGGATCCGCAGCAGCACTTCACACAGCCGCCGGCACACTACACCGAGGCATCCCTTGTCAAAATGCTTGAGGAACTCGGCATCGGCCGTCCAAGTACGTATGCGCCGACCATCACAACGATCATCAACCGCCGTTACGTGGCAAAGGAGAACAAGAACCTTTACATGACAGAGCTCGGCGAGGTGGTCAACAACATGATGAAAGAGGCATTCCCGAGCATCGTGGATGTCAACTTTACGGCAACGATGGAAGCTCTGCTCGACAGGGTTGGAGATGGAAGTGTTCCGTGGAAGACAGTAGTCGAGAACTTCTGGCCGGATCTCTATGAGGCGGTCACAGAGGCAGAAAAGAACCTCGAAGAAGTTAAGGTAGAGGATGAGGTGACAGATGTCATCTGCGAGAACTGCGGCCGCAACATGGTGGTCAAATACGGCCCGCACGGAAAATTCCTCGCCTGCCCGGGATTCCCGGACTGCAAGAACACGAAGCCGTATCTGGAAAAGATCGGTGTTCCGTGTCCGAAGTGCGGAAAAGAAGTGATCCTGCGCAAGACGAAAAAAGGACGGAAATATTATGGATGCGAAAACAATCCGGAATGCGATTTCATGTCCTGGCAGAAACCGTCTGCCAAGAAATGCCCGCAGTGCGGCGGCTATATGCTGGAAAAAGGCAATAAGCTGGTCTGCGCGGACGAGCAGTGCGGCTATGTAGAAGCACGCGAAAAGAAAGACGAAGACTGAGAATGACAAAGCGGTCTGTACTGGTGAAAAACTGGTGCAGGCCGTTTTTTTGCTTATCGCGGCGGAAAAACAGGAAGATCCGAAAAAATTTAGCATGAATTTTTATAAAATTTATAGTTTTCTGAAAAATATATTGATTTCCGGAAAACTACATGATAGAATGAGCTTAGTTTTAAGGGTTGTCTGAAAAAGGCATCAGTGTGCATTTTTTTCGGCGGATACGCCAAAAAAATGCAGAAAATAAAGAAAGGAGAAGAACATGAGCGTACAACTGCTGGATAAAACCAGAAAAATCAACAAACTGCTTCATAACAATCACTCCACGAAGGTCGTGTTCAACGATATCTGTGAAGTCCTGATGGAAACGTTAAGTTCCAATATCCTGGTGATCAGTAAAAAAGGAAAAGTGCTGGGCATCAGCCTTTGCCCGGGCGTGGAAGAAATTACAGAGCTGATCGAGGATAAGGTGGGCGGTTATGTCGATGCCGCATTAAACGAGCGTCTCCTCGGCGTACTCTCCACAAAAGAGAACGTCAATTTACAGACCCTCGGCTTTGAGCGGCCTGGTGTAGAGCGCTACACCGCAATTATCTGCCCGATCGAGATCGCCGGAGAACGCCTTGGTACCGTATTTATGTACCGCTGCACCCCGCAGTACGATATCGACGATATCATCGTCAGTGAGTACGGCACAACCGTTGTCGGACTGGAAATGATGCGTTCCGTCAACGAGGAAAATGTGGAGGAAAACCGTAAGGTTCAGGTGGTTAAATCCGCATTCAACACGCTGTCCTTCTCCGAACTGGAAGCCATCATCCATATCTTTGATGAACTGAACGGGGATGAGGGCATTCTGGTTGCAAGCAAAATTGCAGACCGCGTCGGCATCACAAGATCCGTCATCGTAAATGCCCTCCGCAAATTCGAGAGCGCAGGCGTCATCGAGTCCCGTTCCAGCGGTATGAAGGGAACGTATATCAAGGTATTAAATGATTATATCTTTGATGAACTCGACGAGATCAAAGCAAGAAAGAACCTGAAAGGAAAGGGCGATGCCCATCCGGACGAGGCGAAAAAATAAAAAAGTGGAATGTAGAAAAGAATCGGAGCCGTTTAAGAATGGCGCCGTTTCTTTTTGTGCAAAAAAGCATTCGGGGAGCGGAAAAAATGGTATCATTCCCGTTTTTAGGAATAAACTATAATTAGATTCTAAAGAGAGTATAAAATATGAAAAAATTGCCAAAATAAGAAAAAACGAGGAAATAAGAGAAATTAAGAGCTATCACGAGAGAAAAAAAGAGAATTACAAAATTTATGCATTTGCGAAATGAGGTGGAAAACACTATAGTAAGAACCATCAAGTAGCACTCGAATGAACTGAGTGCTAATAAATAAAACTGAATGAAATCTTGAAGGAGGAAACATAAATGAAGTTAGTACCTTTAGGTGACAGAGTTGTATTAAAAGAGTTAAAAGCAGAGGAAACCACAAAATCCGGTATCGTACTTCCGGGACAGGCACAGGAGAAACCGCAGCAGGCTGAGGTTATCGCAGTAGGACCTGGAAAAGTAGAAGACGGCAAAGAAGTAAAAATGGAAGTTGCAGTCGGAGATCAGGTAATCTATTCCAAATATGCAGGAACCAACGTCAAACTGGAAGACGAAGAGTACATCATCGTAAAACAGGATGACATTCTGGCAGTTGTAAAATAAAGAATAATCAAGTAAAAATCAGGAGGCATGACAATCATGGCAAAAGAGATTAAATATGGAGCAGAGGCAAGAAACGCTCTTCAGAATGGTGTAAACCAGCTTGCAGATACCGTACGTGTAACCCTTGGACCGAAAGGAAGAAACGTTGTTCTGGACAAACAGTACGGCGCTCCGCTCATCACAAACGATGGTGTTACGATTGCAAAAGAGATCGAGCTGGCAGACGGCTTTGAAAACATGGGCGCACAGCTCATCAAAGAAGTTGCTGCAAAGACCAACGACGTAGCAGGTGATGGCACCACAACCGCAACCGTTCTGGCACAGGCTATGGTAAACGAAGGAATGAAAAACCTGGCAGCAGGTGCGAACCCGATCGTTCTTCGTAAGGGAATGAAGAAAGCAACCGATAAAGCTGTTCAGATCCTTGCAGAGATGAGCCAGCCGGTAGCAGGCAAAGAGCAGATTGCAAAAGTTGCAGCTGTTTCTTCCGGAAGCGAAGAAGTAGGCCAGATGGTAGCTGACGCTATGGAAAAAGTTTCCAAAGACGGCGTTATCACCATCGAGGAGTCCAAGACCATGCAGAACGAGCTGGAGCTGGTAGAAGGTATGCAGTTCGACCGTGGATATATCTCCGCTTATATGTGCACCGATATGGAGAAAATGGAAGCCGTTCTCGACAATCCATATATCCTGATTACCGATAAGAAACTGTCCAACATTCAGGAAGTTCTTCCGCTGCTGGAGCAGATCGTACAGAGCGGCGCAAGACTGCTGATCATCGCTGAGGACGTAGAGGGCGAGGCTCTCCAGACACTCGTGATCAACAAACTGCGCGGAACCTTCAACGTAGTAGCTGTCAAAGCACCGGGATACGGCGACAGAAGAAAAGCAATGCTCGAGGATATCGCAATCCTGACCGGCGGCCAGGTGATCTCCGAGGAAGTTGGTCTGGAATTAAAAGACGCTACTCTGGAAATGCTCGGACGTGCAAAATCTGTTAAAGTTCAGAAAGAGAACACCGTTATCGTTGACGGTGCCGGCGCAAAAGATGCCATCGCAGCAAGAATCGGCCAGATCAGATCCCAGATCGAGGAGACCACTTCTGAGTTCGATAAAGAGAAACTGCAGGAGAGACTGGCAAAAATGGCAGGCGGCGTAGCTGTTATCCGTGTAGGTGCAGCAACCGAGACCGAGATGAAAGAAGAAAAACTCCGTATGGAGGATGCTTTAAATGCAACGAGAGCAGCCGTAGAAGAGGGTATCATCGCAGGCGGCGGTTCTGCATACATCCATGTAACAACACAGCTTACAGAGCTGATTGACAGCCTGGACGGCGACGAGAAGATCGGTGCAAGAATCGTACAGAAAGCACTCGAGGCTCCTCTGTTCCACATCGTAACAAACGCAGGTCTGGAAGGCGCTGTTGTGATCAACAAAGTAAAAGAGTCCAAAGTAGGTGTTGGATTTGATGCATACAACGAAGAGTATGTAGACATGATCCAGGCTGGTATCCTTGATCCGGTTAAGGTTACCAGAAGCGCACTGCAGAACGCTACCAGCGTTTCCGCAACCCTGCTGACCACAGAATCCGTTGTTTCAACCATCAAAGAGCCGGCTCCGGCTATGCCGGCAGGCGCAGACGGTGGAATGGGAATGATGTAATTTCCGGGATAAAAATGTCTGGTAAAACAAAATAAGAAAACCGGCTGGCAAAGACCGTAGCGGAACATGGGTTCCGAAGTCCTGTCTTTGCCGGCCGGTTTTTTAGTGGAAAGTTTTTCTTCCATTTCGCATGGCTCTGAATCGTTACAAAAAATTTCAGAAAGTTTTCATGCTTTCGCCGGGCGGCGTATATGGACGCTTCCGGCGTTTTATGCTATACTGATTTGTAGGATGTTGGGGGAAATACAACAAAGGAGAAGAAACACACATGGCAAGTCGTTATGAATCCGACATGACAAGGAAGGAGAAGATGCAGCTCGAAAAAGAGAAGCTGTCGAAAATGAATTTTAAAGAGAAACTGGCCTATATCTGGGAATACTACAAGGCTGTCATTTTCGGCATCATCGCTGTTATCTTCATCATCGGCACGATTGTGAATATCCATGAAAATGCGAAGTATTATGACCTCGTGAGCATTGCCGTAGTGGATTACGCAGGACTGCAGGATGTAAGTCCGATCGAGGAGGACCTAAAAGAAGCGCTCGGAACCGGAGATAAGTACGAAAAGGTAAGCATCGATACGAGCTACAGCTTCGGTGAAAACCTGGAAAACGCGGATTACAACACGCTGATGAAATTCACAGCCGTGATTGCCGCACAGAGCATGGATGTTCTGATCTGTTCACAGGCCGTGTACGACAACTACAGCAAAGACGATTATTTTCTGGATCTGTCCACACTGTTTGACGAAGCGACGTGTGAGAAGTACGGGATAAAGGCGGGAGATACCTGCCTCGATATTTCCAAGCTGAAGAAATACCAGGATATGGGCCTTACGTACTATGAGCCGTGTTACCTGACCGTTGTGGTCAACTCCAAGAACACGGACAATGCAGCAAAACTGATCGAATATCTTGAGGAGGATGGAGTAAATGAGTGATCTGTACACAGAAGTGCTGGTGAAAAAACAGCAGACAGGAAAAGACAAGGCGATCAAAGGAGTTCTGATCTTCTTTACCGTTCTTTTTGCAGCCGCAGGAATTATGATGAATCCGCTGATTCTGCTTCTTGCGCTGGTACTTGGAATCGTAGACTATATTTTTATCCCGAAGCTTTCGGTAGAGTTTGAGTATCTGTACGTCAACGGCGAGCTCGACATCGACCGTATCTATTCGCAGTCAAGAAGAAAAAGAGCCGCAAGCTATGAGCTTTCCAACATGGAAATCCTGGCTCCGTACCAGTCCCATCAGCTCGATTCCTACAAAAACAATCAGAGCATCAAACGTTACAACTATTCCTCCGGAATCGAAGGACAGGGCCACAAACCGTATGCATTTGTGATCTCCAAGGACAACACAATGCAGATGGTGATCTTCGAACCGGATGAAGTGATGTTAAAAGATATCCGCAACCGCGCACCAAGAAAAGTATTTATGGATTGACAGCTTTTTTGTTTTGTGTTAAATTAGGTGATAAATCAAAAAGACTTAAGAAGAAAGGAAGATAAGAAAATGGGTACAATTATTGGTGATGGTATTACCTTCGATGATGTGCTTCTGGTTCCGCAGTATTCTGAAGTAACCCCAAACATGGTAGATCTGACTACGCATCTGACCAAGAAGATCAAGCTGAACATCCCGATGATGAGCGCCGGCATGGATACGGTTACAGAACACCGTATGGCAATTGCCATGGCACGTCAGGGAGGAATCGGTATTATTCACAAGAATATGTCGATTGAGCAGCAGGCAGAAGAAGTAGACAAAGTAAAACGTTCTGAGAACGGTGTTATCACCGATCCGTTCTATCTGTCTCCGGAGCACACCCTGGAAGATGCCAATAATCTGATGGCAAAATTCCGTATTTCCGGTGTCCCGATTACCGAGAACGGAAAACTGGTTGGTATTATTACAAACCGTGATTTGAAGTTTGAAACTGATTTCACCAAGAAAATCAAAGAGTCCATGACCAGCGAAAACCTGATCACTGCAAAAGTAGGCGTTACGCTGGACGAGGCAAAAGCAATCCTTGCAAAATCCAGAAAAGAAAAACTTCCGATTGTCGATGACGATTTCAACCTCAAAGGTCTGATCACCATCAAAGATATCGAGAAAACCATCAAGTACCCATTGTCCGCCAAGGATGAGCAGGGACGTCTGCTCTGCGGTGCCGCAGTCGGCATCACGGCAAACGTGCTCGATCGTGTCGATGCGCTGGTAAAAGCACACGTAGACGTGATCGTCATCGACTCCGCTCACGGACATTCCGCAAATATCTTCAAAACACTTCGTCTCATCAAAGAGCATTATCCGGATCTGCAGGTAATCGCCGGAAACGTGGCAACCGCAGAGGCAACAAGAGACCTGATCGCAGCCGGAGCAGACGCTGTTAAAGTCGGTATCGGACCTGGTTCTATCTGTACGACCCGTGTCGTTGCAGGTATCGGTGTACCGCAGATCACAGCCGTTATGGACTGCTATGCGGAAGCAAAGAAGACCGGAACTCCGATCATCGCCGACGGCGGTATCAAGTACTCCGGAGACATGACAAAGGCTATCGCAGCCGGTGCCAATGTCTGCATGATGGGAAGCATCTTCGCAGGATGCGATGAGAGCCCGGGAGATTTCGAACTGTTCCAGGGAAGAAAATACAAAGTATACCGTGGAATGGGATCCATCGCAGCCATGGAGAACGGAAGCAAAGACCGTTACTTCCAGACCGGCGCCAAGAAACTGGTTCCGGAAGGTGTGGAAGGCCGTGTAGCATACAAAGGCCTCGTAGAGGACACTGTATTCCAGCTGATCGGCGGACTTCGTTCCGGTATGGGCTACTGCGGAGCGAAAGATGTTGAGACCTTAAAGGAGACCGGAAAATTTGTGAAGATTTCCGCAGCATCCTTAAAAGAGTCCCATCCGCATGATATCCACATCACCAAAGAGGCTCCGAACTATAGCGTGGACGATAAATAAGAATAAAAAGTCGCAAAAGGCAGAAGGGGGAAAGGGCAGAAACTTTTCAGCTTCTGCCTTTTCAAATGAGGGGGCGCTTATTTGCAGCGGGGAGAGAACATATGGCACAGAAGAGACGGGGAAAAATGACAAGAAAACAGAGGCAGCGCCAGCTTCACCGCAGAATGTTTCTGACGGGAGTTCTGGTGGTGCTGATCTGCGTCGGCATTTACAGCGGCATCCGCCGTGTGGCAAAAACGGCAAGTGATATCACGGCCGTTGACTATTCCGGTTCTGATTATGAGGACAACGATATCACCGACTGGACCGGCGCTCCGCCGATTGATGTGGAGCTTCTGACGCCGAACAGCTGGTCCAGACCGCAGACGAGGCTGAAAAAGGTGGACGGTATCGTTATTCACTACACCGCAAACCCGGGAAGCACGGCGATGCAGAACCGTGATTACTTTGAAAACCTGCCTGAGACGCAGGAGGCGCAGGCCAGCAGCCATTTCGTCGTCGGCATCGAGGGAGAAGTCGTTCAGTGTATCCCGACGAGTGAATGGTCGTATGCATCGAACCAGCGTAATTTCGATACGATCTCGATTGAATGCTGCCACCCGGATGACAGCGGTGAATTTACCGATGAGACATACAATTCTGTGGTCCAGCTCGCCGGTTTCTTATGCAAGCGGTTCAATCTGACTTCGGACGATGTGATCCGTCACTATGATGTAACCGAAAAGCTCTGCCCTCTGTACTACGTGGAGCATGAGGATGCCTGGATTCAGATGAAGGCAGATATTCAGGCGTATGCGGATTCACTTTCCTAAGAGCTGTTTTTAAGAAAAATGAAAAAATCCCCGTTGGGAAAATCAGTTTCAGGAGAAATGATTTTTCCAACGGGGATTTTTCTGTTATCCAATATTTTTAGTAATAGTAACGCCGTCTGCGCCGCTTTCTTTTTTTCGTATTTCCGCCGAGTGCAATCCAGCAGAACAGCCGTACAAACGTGATGCCGAAGAGAACGCCGATGCTGTCGATGCCGACGTCCTTTACCGACGGGCCGCGGTTGGCGACCATCGTCTGGTGGAACTCATCGCTCGCGGCAAAGGCGACACAGAGGATGCCGGCAAGAAACGTGAGCGCGAAGCCGCGCAGGCCGTAGACGTAGAGCGGAAGCGAAACACAGATTGCAAGCAGACAGTACTCTGTCATATGAGCCAGCTTCCGCACCGGGTACTGATACTCGTCAGCCAGTTCCTGGATCTTCTCATCATCCCATCCGCGGTCCATGATGTGGTCGATCGTGATGAAAATGCCGCGCGCCACTTTTTCACTGAGCTGTGAGGATTCCGTTCCGTTCTGGGAAGAGAAGGAGAAAATCATCGACATCATCAGAATCGCCGGGATGAAGGAAAACGGTTTTAACAGTGCAATTACAATTCGATTCATAAAATACCTCCAGTAAAACAAAGCAGGTCAGATCGGAAACTTTTTATGCGGTATGCTCGCGGATTCTGGCAATCGCAGAAAAGATCAGGAATGCCAGCAGGTTCACGATTACGACCGTCGCTCCGGCAGGGGAGGACAGGAAAAACGAGAGGGACATGCCAAGAAGGAAGCACACCACCGAGAGAACCGCGGAGCAGATCACCACGCTCTGGAAGGTATGGCAGAGACGCATCGAGGTCAGTGCCGGGAAAATCAGCAGGCTGGAGATCAGAAGCGCGCCCATCATGCGCATGCCGAGGACGGTGGTGATGGCGGTTAAGAATGCCAGCAGCATGTTGTAAAACTCTGCGCGGACACCGGTTGCTTTGGCAAATGTCTCGTCGAAAGTGACGGCAAAAATACGGTTGTAATACAGGACGAACAGGATCAGCACGACAATGGAGAGCACCACGGAGAGAACAACGTCCTCATCACTCATCGCAAGGATGCTTCCGAACATGTAGTTGTTGACATCGGTGTTCATGCCGCTCGACCACGAAACCGTGATGACACCGATCGCAAGCGCAGAGCTTGAAATCAGGCCGATGGCGGCGTCGCCTTTGATCTTGCTGGATTCGTTCATGCGGAGCAGCAGAAAGGCGGCAAGCACGACGACAGGGATTGTGAAGGCAAGCGGAGCAAAACCGAGTGCCGTTGCAATCGCAAGAGAGCCGAATCCGACATGGGAGAGGCCGTCGCCGATCATGGAGTAGCGCTTTAACACGAGGCTGACGCCAAGCAGTGCGGCGCACAACGAGACGAGAATACCGACCACAAGGGCACGCTGCATAAACGGATAAGAAAGCATTTTCAGCAGATTCGAAATCATAAGTCGGCACCTCCTAAAAACTGTTTTCCAGCCTCGGTTTTCAGATACTCGTTCGTCGGACCGAAGAAGACCTGCTTCTGGTCGAGCTGGAGAATGTGCGTTGCGTCCGGCAGAATATTGCGAATATCGTGGGAAACCATGATGATCGTAACGTTCTGCTCGCGGTTGATGCGGCGGATGAGCTGGTACATTTCGTTTGTCATGACCGGGTCAAGGCCAGTGACCGGCTCGTCGAGGAGCAGCAGTTTCTTTGTGGCGCAAAGCGCACGAGCGAGAAGCACACGCTGCTGCTGGCCGCCGGAGAGATCACGGTAGCATCGTTTCTTTAATGGAAGGAGGTCGAGAAGCTCCATATTGCGGAGCGCGTCCTCTTTGTCTGCCTTTGTGTAAAACGGCGGGAAATGCGGGTGGTTCTGCCGGCCGGACAGCACGACTTCCCAGACGCTCGCCGGGAAATCCTTTTGTGCGGCGGTCTGCTGCGGCAGATAGCCGATCTCGCTTGGATGAAGCCCGTCGCCGGTTGTGATCGAGCCGGTGGACGGATTTTTTAAGTGAAGCAGTCCCTTGATCAGAGTACTTTTTCCGGAACCGTTCTCGCCCACAATACAGAGGTAGGAGCCGGCTTCCAGGGCAAAGTTGACATCGGTCAGGACCGGGATGCCCTCGTAGGAGAAGGTGACATCACTGCAGGTAAGTAGAGCCATTTAGTTTAAAGCCTCCTTTAATGCGGAAACGTTCTGTTCCATGAGGGAGAGATACGTAGCGCCGCTTTCGAAATCATCTTTGGATACATTGTGACAGGAATGAAGCAGCAGCTTTTTCGCGCCAGTCGCCTCACAGATGGAGTCCGTCATTTGTTCATTGGACAGCTCGGTGTGGAAAACGACGGGAATCTGTTCTTCCTTGATTTTATCAATTAAAAAAGAAAGGGTTTTGGCACTTGCCTCGGATTCCGAGGAGCAGCCGGGAAACGCCGCGTAGTAGTCGAGGCCGTAGGTGTCCGCAAAGTAGCGGAACGGGAAACGGTCGCCGAAAACAATGGTATGGCGGCTTGCAGTTGCGGTGACATCGGAAAATTCCTCATCGAGGGAGGCAAGCGAAGCAAGATACGAGGCGGTGTTTGCCTGGTATTCATCCGCATGCTCCGGGTCGAGGCGGCAGAGGGAATCACAGAGCTTCTGGACAATCCGCATTGCATTTTTCGGCGAGGTCCAGACGTGCTCGTCCTGTTCGCCGTGGGATTCGTGCGCATGATCATGGGAAGATTCGTCGTGTGTATCCTCGTCCTCATGGTCGTGTACATCCTCGTGATCTGCATCTTCGTCCTCATGGTCGTGCGCATCCTCGTCCTCATGATCGTGTGCGTGGCCGTGGGTCTCCATTCCCTCGACGGTTTCCTCGGCAACGGTGTCAACGCAGTCCATCAGCGTCACTACCTCTTTGTTCGAGGTATCGACAGAATCAAGGATTGTCTCGACCCAGGCATCGGAATCGCCGCCGACGTAGACGAAGAGATCACATTCGGAAACCGTAATCATATCGCCCGGTGTCGGTTCAAACGAGTGACTTTCCGCACCCGGGGAAAGCAGCATGTGGAGATCGAGGTGATCGCCGCCGATGGCGCGCAGAAAATCATACTGCGGAAAAATGGTCGCCACGGCGGAGAGTTTCGTGTTCTCCTGGGAATCCGCCGTCTCTTTTGAGGATCCCGCACAGCCCGTCAGAAGAAGGAGGGCAGGAAGGAGGAGAAGGCGTAACGTTTTTTTTGAAAAAAATGTCATGATACTCCTTTCTGAAAGAAAACACGGAGGCATTCGAAAAAGCTCCGTATCAGACTGTTTCGTGACAAATGCCGCAGGAGTGGGAAGCGGCAGACGGGAACAAATGTCCCCGAAAAAAGATCAGTTATCATCATATAGCAGGGAGGATTCATTTGTCAAGGAAAGGAAAACCAGTTATAGAAAAGAGGGAAAAAAACTGCCTTTCCCTGTAAAAAAGAAAGGCAGTTTTGAGAAAATTTCTTGATTTTAGGATACCCGGCGGAACTGTGCCTGGTAGAGCTGGTAGTACGCGCCCTGTTTTGCCATCAGTTCGTCGTGGGTTCCCTGCTCGAAAATCTTTCCGTGGTCGATCACAAAAATCCGGTCCGCATTTTTAATAGTAGAAAGACGGTGCGCAATGATGAACGAGGTACGGCCCTTCAACAGGCTTTCGATTCCCTGCTGCACCTGAATTTCTGTCTGTGTGTCGATGCTGGACGTCGCCTCGTCGAGAATCAGAATCCGCGGATCGGACACCATCGTTCTGGCAAAGGCGAGAAGCTGGCGCTGGCCGTTGGAAAGACGGGCACCGCGCTCGCTGATCTCGGTGTCGTAGCCGTCCGGCAGTTCTATGATAAAGTCATGGGCATGCACGGCCTTTGCGGCGGCAATGATTTCTTCCTCCGTGGCATCGAGCTTTCCATACGCAATGTTGTCGCGAATCGTGCCGGAGAAGAGAAAGTTGTCCTGGGTCATAACGCCCATCTGCGCACGCAGACTGTTGATGGAGACATCTGTCAGGCTGTGGCCGTCGACGCGGACCGTTCCCGAGGTAATGTTGTAGAAACGGCTGATCAGATTGACAATGGTCGTCTTTCCAGCGCCAGTCGGGCCGACGAGTGCGATCGTCTCACCGGGAGCCGCTGTAAAGCTGACATCTTTTAAAACCAGCGTGTCCGGATCATCGGAGTAGGCAAAGCTGACGTGGTCGAACGTTACTTCTCCTTTGATCGGCGGCAGTTCTGTGACGCCAGGCTTGTCGGCAACCTCCGCCGGTGTGTCGAGGATCTCAAAGATTCGCTCCGCAGCGGAAAGGTTCGTGATCAGCTTGTTGTAAAAACCGGCCAGGTTCTGGATCGGATCCCAGAACATCGTCAGATACATCGCAAATGCCGTGAACGTACCGATCGGAACGGCATCCACGCCGAGCACGGAAATACCGATAAAATACAGAAGAAACGTTCCGATGCCCCATGTCACTTCGATCACAGCGGAAAAACCATCCGCTAGGCGGACCGCATGGATGAAGGAGTTCTGATGCTCAAGAAGAAGCCGGTCAAACTCGCCCTGCGATTCCTGCTCTGCGGTAAAGCTCTTGATGATGCGGATACCGGAGAAGTCCTCGTGGATATACGCCGTAACATTGGAAGATTTTTTCCGGAATGTCTGCCATCTCTTGTGTGCGACGATCTGAATAAAATACATGCCGATAGCGATCAGCGGCAGCACGAGAATCGCACTTAAGGAGAGCCAGATGTTTTTGATCATCATGATCACCAGAATGGCGATGATCGTGAGAATGTTCGGAATCAGCTTTGTGACACCGTCGTTCAGCACATCCTTTAACGAGTTGACATCGCCGATGATGCGCGCCAGAATCTTTCCGGCCGGGCGGGTATCGAAAAAGCTGAAGCTTAAGGTCTGGATATGCGTGTAGAGCTCGTCACGGATTTCCAGAAGAATGTTGTTGGTAATACGCGCCATCAGAAGCATCCGCAGGCGGACACCGGCCGCGTAAACCAGGTTGATCACAACCATGAATACGCAGAGGGCAATAAGCCCGCGCCAGTCTTTCTGCGCAATATTGACGTCGATGGCGTACTCCAGGAGCAGCGGGTTCACAGTGGAAATCGCGATGGTAACGGCGAGAACCACGAGAACGACGGCAACCTGGCGTTTATAATTTTTTAAGTAGGAGAAGAGGCGGCGGATGGTCGCGCTCTTTAAGACCTCTTTCTGCTCTTCATCTACTTTACTGGAATTGATAGCCATAATCGTATTGTTCCTCTCTTAACGGGTAAGTAAATACAGAAGTTGTCGGGTAACAGATTAAATTGAATTAAGCATTGGCAGGAAGTGCCTGCTCGAGGGCTGCCTTTGCTTTATGGTAATCACCGTACTGAGCCTCCCAGGTGGAGTAGTACAGGCCTTTCTGTGCCATCAGACTCTCATGCGTGCCGCGCTCGGCGATGCGTCCGTGATCGAGATACAGGATCTCATCGGCACTCTGCACCGAAGAAATGCGGTGGGCAATGATGATCTTGGAAACATCTTTTTTCTCGGCGAGATGGCTCTGGATTTCGTATTCGGTCTCCATATCGAGCGCCGAGGTGGAATCATCCAGTACGAGGATCGGAGCCTGTTTTGCCAGGGCGCGTGCGATGGAAAGACGCTGCTTCTGACCGCCGGAAAGTCCCATGCCGCGTTCGCCGATGACGGTTTCGTACTGATCCGAAAGATGGTCGACGAACTCGGAAGCACATGCAGCGGAGACAGCGTTATGTACCTCCTCGGATTTCATCGTGCTGCGGCTGCCGAGGCGGACATTCTCAGAAATGGTATCTGAGAACAGGAAGACGTCCTGCATGACGACGGAAGAAGTATCGCGCACGGTGCGCAGCGGCAGGGTGCGGATATCGTGGCCGTCGAGACAGATGTAACCGTTGGTGACATCGTAAAAACGCTCGAGCAGATTGACGATGGTTGTTTTTCCGGAACCCGTCATACCCATGATGCCGAGTGTGTGGCCCTGCTTTAAGGTAAAGTCGATATCCTGCAGAATCGGTGTGTCATGCAGGGAGAAATCGACGTGATGGAATTCCAGGTCACCCGGAAGTTTTGAAAGCTCCACCGGATTTTCCGGTTCTGCGATTTGCGGCTCCTCTGCGAGAATTTTGTTCAGCTTCTTGTTGGAAGCAATCGCAGAAGCGAAGCAGTTGCCGAGCCAGCCGACGTTTTCGATCGGCCAGGTGATCTTGGAGGTGTACTCCATAAAGGCCGTTAAAACACCGAGCGTAATGCGTCCGTGGATGACACCGTAGCCGCCCGCGAGAAGGACGAGCACGCGCATCAGCTTCGTAAGAAACGAGATGGCGGGATCGTATTTCATCAGGACGCGCGCCTGATCCATGTTGAGATCGCAGTATTTCTGATTGTGTTTCCGGAATTTTTTGATCTCATACGGTTCCCGTGCAAAGGATTTGACGGTGCGGACACCGGCGAGATTTTCCTGTGCAACGGTATTCATGACGGCGTTTTCCTCGCTGATCGCATCGTAGACACGGTCGAGTTCTTTTTCGAGGCGGATTGCGATGCCTGCGACGAAAGGAAGGATCGCCACGGAGACGAGTGTCAGCGGCAGATCCAGTTTGACCATACTGACCATTGCCATCATGATACAGATCAGGCCTTCTAAGATCAGCATGCCGGCAAAGCCGAGGATATCCCAGATCCGGTCGACGTCATCGCGCACGCGGGCGAGGAGTTCGCCGGTATTGTTTTTGTCAAAGTATTCCACCGAAAGCCGCTGGACGTGGCGGAACAGGTTGTCCCTCATCTGGCTGGCGACGCGGACGCTGCTGACATCGAATAAAAATTCTTTGATGTACTGAAACAGGGCTTTTGCGGCACCGATCAGAAGAAAGGCGGCAAGGTATTTCCAGAGCAGTTCCATTTTGTGACTGACCAGCACGTCATCCACGATGTGCAGCGTGACAAGCGGCGCGAGCATATCGAGAAAGACACTTAAGGCCATGGAACCAAAAGCGAAAACGTAGTAGTACCAGTTCTGGAGCAGGTACTTACCGATTGGATTTTTCTTCATGAATGTTAAAACCTCCTCATTGATGTCGTTTGGGTGTCTGGCAGAACATAGGCTTTCAAAAGCTCCGTAAGTGTGGGAACGGAACAACGGGAAACGAAAGCGAAGGCTGCGTTTGTATATAAAAGAAGGGAATCGATGCGGTAAGAAGACCGCGGAATCTGCCTGCCGGAAACGGAGCGAAGCCGGAAAGAACGGTTTCGTACTGTTTATAGCAATAAAAAAAGCCGCAGTATCGACGTACCGCGCCTTCTGTGCGAAATAGCAGGCATAAAGAATGCATAGAGATTTGTTATGCAGAGTTAATGCTTACAAAGAATTTCGAAAGAAGGGCAGCCACCTGGTTTGATCGCCATACGAAGTTTATTCTGTTTTACGCTGGATGCATAAATAAGATTGATCATAAGTGGTGTTCTCCTTTCATGATTTTTTCTGCCGCATCTGATCGAACACGACAGCTTATGGTTCTAAGCTACTCCTGTTTTCTGGATTTGTCAATTGTTATTTTCAAAAATTAAAAAATAAAAGCTGCAAAAGGTATGAAAATTGCGAATTTGGGTAGCTGTTTTGGGGAATATGAGATATAATATTACTGTTCAATCAGCAGTGAAACACTTGCTGTTTCGCTGCGTAAGAAAGTGATTCAGGTGTGAGCAGCCCTCCTTTTGCGTAGCAAAACTTTCAATGAGGGCTGCGAATGTTACAGTTCGCAGGTATCTGTGAACTGTAACGATATAATAAACGAGAGTATAAGCGGAAAAATCACAAGCTAACATGTGAAACGAGGGGACAAAAAGATGGAAAAAATAATTGCAGGCCTGGTGCAGATGGATTCTGGGCCGGATATGAATGAAAATATGCGCATGGCCGAGCAGTATGTGCGGGAGGCGGCGGAACAGGGAGCGAAGCTGATTCTTTTCCCGGAGACCGCAGAATACACGGGAGCAGACATGCCGGGGCACGCAAGTGCAGTGCCGGGCTACGTCAGCCGCCGGTTTTCCAGCCTTGCCAAACGGTACGGTGTCTATCTGCACTGCGGCAGCATGACGGTACGGCGCCATCCGGGGCGTCCGTCCAACACGTCGTTTCTGTTCGGACCAGATGGAGAAACGATTGCAGAATACAGCAAAATACATATGTTTGATGTAAATATTCCGGGCAGTGTCTCCTACGAAGAATCACACGAGATCTGCCCGGGAAATGAAATTGTTCTTGCGGACACGGCGCTTGGCCTGTTCGGCATGAGCATCTGCTACGATATCCGCTTTCCGGAACAGTACCGGCTGATGGCATCCTCCGGAGCAGATGCATTTCTGATAGCGGCGGATTTTACGAAAGCAACGGGAGAGCGCCACTGGGAAGCACTGCTGCGCACGCGCGCCATTGAAAACGGATGCTACGTGCTCGCCGCCAACCAGTGCGGCCAGAAAGCGCGGTTTGAGGCGTACGGCCATTCCATGATCATTGCGCCGGACGGCGAAATTCTTGCGGAGGCAGATGATACCCCGCAGGTACTCATCGCAGAGCTGGATCCGGAAGTGCTGGAGCGGACAAGAAATGAAATCCCGTCTCTGGAAAACAGGAGAGACGATCTTTACCGTGTAAGCTCGGGAAACGTACGGATTTATGAAGAATAAAAATGCAGGGAGGAAATAAGAAGATGGATCAGTTTATACAGTATACCCCGACGGAAGTCGTGTTCGGAAAAGAGACCGAAAACCAGGCAGGCGCTGAGGTAAAGAAATGGGGCGGCACAAAGGTGCTCGTCGTTTACGGAGGCGGAAGTGCAAAACGGAGCGGTCTTCTGGACCGAGTGGAAGCATCTCTTGCAAAAGAGGGCCTTGCCTTTGAAGAGCTTGGCGGCGTAAAACCAAACCCGAGACTTGCCCTTGCCGAGGAGGGTGTGAAAAAAGCAGTGGAAATGCAGGCAGACTTTATTCTTGCCGTCGGCGGCGGAAGCTCGATTGACACCGCAAAAGCCGTTGCGCATGGAGCTGCAAATCCGGAGGAGGCACTCTGGGATATCTGGACGAAAAAAGTACCGCTGACAAAATCTCTCCCGGTAGGAGCGGTTCTGACGATACCGGCAGCCGGAAGCGAGATGAGCGATTCAGCCGTTCTGACAAACGAGGCAATCGGCAAAAAGGCCGGCATCAACACGCCGTTCAACCGCTGCAAATTTGCCATCATGAACCCGGAGCTGGCAGCAACCCTGCCGAAATACCAGATTGCCTGCGGAGTAACCGACATCATGATGCACACGATGGAGCGCTATTTCATTCCGGAGAGCCAGTGCGAGATGACGGACGAGATCGCAGAGGGACTCCTCCGTACCGTAATCAAAAACGGACCGAAGGTTCTGGAAAACCCATCCGATTACAATGCGATGGCGGAAATCATGTGGTGCGGAAGCCTGTCACACAATGGACTGACGGAGTGCGGACGCGGCAAAGATTTTTCGGTACATAAATTCGGCCATGCGTTAAGTGCAAAATACGATGTAGCACACGGCGCATCCCTGGCGGCAGTCTGGGGTGCCTGGGCGAAATATCAGTACGATGAGGAGACGGTTCTCTGGCGGTTTGCACGGTTTGCAGAAAAAGTCTGGGGCATCACAGAGGGAAGCGATCACAAACGGGCAACGGAAGGCATTGAGCGCACAGTAGCGTTCTTCCATTCGCTCGGCATGCCGACCTCCCTGCATGAGCTTGATATTCTGAACCCGTCGGATGAGGATCTGCGTGCCCTTTCCATGGATGCAACACAGCAGGACACTGTAAAACTGTCCCGCATCCGCAAGCTGGGCGCACAGGAAGTATATGAGATTTACCAGATGGCGAGATAAAAGGAGGAAAACCAGATGGCAAAAAAGAAAATCGCAGCACTGCTGATCGCAGCGGCCGTTGCGGCAGGAGGCTGGGCGCTTCCGGCAAGGGTAAGCGCAGCAGAAAATGACGGCACGGCCGTAACCTGGCAGCAGGATGAGACGGAAAGTTCCGAGCAGAATTCGGATGAGGAAGCGGCAGTGCAGGAGCAGAGCGGTACTTCGGAAAACGAGACGCCGGCTGTTACGATTCCAGGTGAGGACAATGAACAGGAGCCGGAAGAGAAACTTCCTGCCGGCTGGGTGAAACAGGAAGACGGAAGCTGGAAATACAGAAAAGAGGACGGCACGATGGCCGCCAGCGAGTGGATCACCCATCTGAACAGGAGATATTATCTGAATGCAGACGAAATCATGTGCACGGGTCTTTCGATGGTCAACGGAAAGCTCTATTATTTTGAGAGCTGGGGCGGAGCCGGATACAAAGGCTGGAAAAAAGTCGGCGGGGCATGGTACTATCTGAACGAGGACGGAAGCGTCAAAACGAATGAATGGTTCGTTCACGACAAGAGAACATACCATGTAGATGAAAACGGTGTGATGAGCACCGGACTGCAGAAGATTGACGGAACGCTCTACTACTTCGAGAGCTGGGGCGGAGCCGGATTCCAGGGCTGGAAAAAAGTCGGCGGAACATGGTACTATCTGAATGAGGACGGAAGCCTCAGAACGAATCAGTGGTTTGTGCATGATAAAAGAACGTACCATGTAGACGCAGACGGTGTGATGAGTACCGGCTGGCAGACGATTGACGGCGTTGATTATTACTTTGAAAGCTGGGGCGGCATGCGCGTGAACGCCTGGGCGGCCAAGGGCAGTGACTGGTATTACATGGACAGCAACGGAACCCCAAAAGGGGAAGGCTGGCTGCTGTATGACAAGAACTGGTATTATCTGAGGCAGGACGGCAAAATGATGCACAGTGAATGGCTGTGGTATGATAATAACTGGTATTACCTGCGGAGCTGGGGCGGCATGTATAAGAGCCAGTGGGTAACGATCAAAGGCGCAACGTATTACTTCCGGAGCTGGGGCGGTATTTACAAGAACGGCTGGCAGGAAGTGGACGGAAAAACGTATTACTTCCGAAGCTGGGGAGGCATCTATAAGGATACCTACATCGACGGCTATTACGTTGATAAAAACGGTGTCCGCCGGAACAGCAAAAATATCTGCGTGGCAATCGACGCAGGACACCAGAGAAGAGGAAACAGCGAGAAAGAGCCGATCGGACCGGGATCATCGACCTATAAGGCGAAGGTTGCTTCCGGAACATGCGGTGTGGCAACCGGCATCAATGAGTATGAGCTGAACCTTGCGGTATCTTTAAAGGTACGCGATATCCTTGAGGAGCGCGGCTACGATGTTTACATGATCCGCGAGACGCACGACGTCAATATCAGCAACTCCGAGCGTGCAAAACTTGCCGCGCAGAACGGAGCAGACATTCTCGTGCGTGTACACGCGAACGGAGATTCGAACCAGTCGGTTTACGGAGCACTCACGATGGCACCGAGCAGCAGAAATACGTATCTTTCCGGTGATGTGATCAGCAAGAGCCAGAAGCTCTCCCAGAAGATGATCGCAGCATTCTGCAAAGACACCGGTGCGAAGAACCGCGATGTGATTTACACCGATTCCATGAGCGGCATCAACTGGAGTACCATTCCGGTCACGATCATTGAGCTTGGCTTCATGAGCAATCCTTCCGAGGACCGTTTGATGGCAACCGAGGATTACCGAAACAAGATGGCACAGGGAATTGCGGACGGAATCGACGCATATTACGAATAAACAAAGGGACCTGCCTGAAATGGGCGGGTCCTTTTTGCATGCAAAAAAGAAAGCGGAGCGAGTCCGCTTTCTTTTGGGAATCCATAGGATCAGATCTTATTTGTTGTTGTTTTTCTCCAGCTCCTGCATTTTCATCGCACGAACCTTCAGCGGCAGACCGAACAGTGTGATGAATCCGTCTGCATCGTGGTGATCGTAGAGATCGCCGGTGGTGAAGGAAGCAAGAGACTCATTGTACAGGCTGTACGGAGAAGACTCGCCGGCTTTGATGATGTTGCCTTTGAACAGTTTGAATTTTACTTCGCCTGTTACGTATTTTTGGGTTACATCAACGAATGCCTGGATTGCCTCGCGCAGAGGAGTGTACCATTTTCCTTCGTAAACAACCTCAGCAAGCAGGTTTCCGAGATCTTTCTTTGTTTTCAGGGTCTCACGGTCGAGAATCAGCTCCTCTAACTGCTCATGTGCAGCCATCAGGATGGTTCCGCCAGGAGTCTCATAAACACCGCGGGATTTCATGCCGACAACACGGTTCTCAACGATATCAACAATACCGATGCCGTGTTTTCCACCCAGCTTGTTCAGCTCGGTGATGATTTCAGAAACTTTCATTTCTTTTCCGTTTAAGGTCTTCGGAACGCCGGCCTCAAAGGTCATGGTTACGTACTCGCCTTCGTCCGGAGCTTTTTCCGGAGGAGTGGTCAGTACGAGAAGATCGTCGTAGTTCGGCTCGTTGGACGGATCCTCAAGCTCAAGTCCCTCATGGCTGATGTGCCACAGGTTACGGTCACGGCTGTAGCTGTGGTTTGCATCAAACGGAAGGTCGATGCCGTGTGCTTTACAGTAAGCCAGCTCGTCTTCACGGGACTGCATGGTCCATACATCGGTCATTCTCCAAGGAGCGATTACTTTGATATCCGGAGCAAGGGCTTTGATGCCGAGCTCGAAACGGATCTGGTCATTTCCTTTACCGGTAGCGCCGTGGCAGATGGCAACAGCACCTTCTTTTCTTGCGATCTCAACGAGTTTCTTTGCGATAACCGGACGTGCCATGGAAGTACCGAGCAGGTATTTGTTCTCATAAACAGCGCCTGCTTTTACGCACGGCATGATGAAGTCTTCACTGAACTCGTCGATAACGTTTTCGATATATAATTTGGAAGCGCCGGAAAGTTTTGCTCTCTCATCGAGGCCAACCAGCTCGTTTCCCTGGCCGCAGTCGATGCAGCAGCAGATTACTTCGTAGTCAAAGGTCTCTTTCAGCCACGGAATAATGGCAGTAGTATCAAGTCCGCCGGAATAGGCAAGTACAACTTTTTCTTTCATAATGTAAGATCCTCCTTGGATTTCTCGTGCACCTATATGCGCGGTGCATCGTCAATGACTAAAATATACATCATACGACAGGATTATGCAAGCTTTTTTTCAGAAATTCAAAAAAAACTTGCATAATATACATTTGAGGTGTATACTTATGCAATCGACGGTATATGACAGCAGAAAACAAAGATTTTTCATTGAAAAAAGAAAATAATTGAGCTATCATAAAGAGAAAAGAAAAAATGTCCGGCAAGACAAGAAAACGGGCGAAAGAAAAAAGGAGAAAAAGGTATGATCAGAGCAGGAATTATCGGTTCTACAGGATATGCAGGAGGCGAGCTGGTGCGTATTCTCCTGGGACACAAAGATGTGGAGATTAAATGGTATGGTTCCAGAAGCTATATCGATAAGAAATATGCGTCGGTTTACCAGAATATGTTTCAGTTAGTAGACGATGTCTGCAAGGACGACAACATGGAGCAGCTTGCAAAGGAAGTAGACGTCATTTTTACAGCAACTCCGCAGGGACTCTGTGCTTCCCTGGTAAATGATGAAATTCTTTCGAAAGTAAAGGTCATCGACCTGAGCGCCGATTTCCGTATTAAAGATGTAAAAACGTATGAAGAGTGGTACAAGATCGAGCATAAATCCCCGCAGTATATCGACGAGGCGGTTTACGGACTGTGCGAGATCAACCGTGAGAAAGTAAAACAGGCGCGTATCGTGGCAAACCCGGGCTGCTATCCGACCTGCTCAACTCTTTCGATTTATCCTTTATTAAAGGAAGATCTCATTGATGGAAACACCATCATTATTGATGCAAAATCAGGAACTTCCGGAGCAGGAAGAGGAGCGAAAGTGGACAACCTCTACTGCGAGGTTAATGAAAACATCAAGGCATACGGCGTTGCCGGCCACCGCCACACACCGGAGATCGAGGAGCAGCTTTCCTATGCAGCCGGCTACCCGATCACCCTGAACTTCACCCCGCATCTTGTTCCGATGAACCGCGGCATTCTCGTAACGGCATATGCATCCCTGAAAAAAGATGTGACTTACGAAGAGGTTAAAGCCGTTTATGATAAGTATTATGCCAACGAGCAGTTTGTACGTGTTCTCGATAAGGATGTCTGCCCGCAGACGAAATGGGTCGAGGGAAGCAACTATGTGGATGTCAACTTCAAGATCGATCCGAGAACGAAACGAATCATCATGATGGGTGCGATGGACAACCTGGTCAAAGGCGCAGCAGGACAGGCGGTACAGAACATGAACCTGATGTTCGGACTGCCGGAAAACGAAGGCCTGTGCATGCCTCCGATGTTCCCGTAAAACAAAAAGACGAAACAGAAGACTTAAATGACGAAAAGCGAGGATAAGACAATGAAAAAGATCGAAGGAGGCATCACCGCTGCGAAAGGTTTTCAGGCAGCAGGCGGCGCAGCAGGAATTAAAAAACAGGGCGTAAAGGATATGGCACTTGTCTACAGCGAGGTACCGTGCGTAGCAGCAGGAACCTTTACTACAAACATCGTAAAAGCAGCTCCGGTCAAATGGGACCAGGAGATTGTATACAACCATCCAACCGCACAGGCAATCGTCTGCAACAGCGGAATCGCCAATGCATGCACCGGCGAGGAGGGCTATGGCTACTGCAGAAAAACCGCAGAGGCAGCATCGGCTGCACTTTCCATTCCAGAGGACTCCGTTCTCGTTGCATCGACCGGTGTTATCGGAAAACAGATTCCGATCGATAAGATCGCAGCCGGCGTGGAAATGCTGAAACCGCAGCTTGCAGCTACAAGAGAAGCCGCAGCTACAGCAGCACAGGCGATCATGACAACCGACACCGAGCCGAAGGAAGTTGCTGTTCAGATCGAAATCGGCGGAAAAACCGTAACGATCGGCAGCATGTGCAAGGGCTCCGGCATGATCCATCCGAATATGTGCACCATGCTGAGCTTTGTGGCAACCGATGCCAATATTTCGAAAGAGATGCTGCAGAAAGCACTGAGCGAAGTCGTACCGGACACCTACAACATGGTTTCCGTAGACGGTGATACTTCCACAAACGATACCGTTCTACTTCTGGCAAACGGTCTTGCCGGAAACCCGGAAATTACGGAAGAAAACGAGGATTACAAGATTTTCAAAGAAGCACTCTTTGAAGTCAATAAAACACAGGCGATGCACATCGCAGGCGACGGCGAGGGCGCAACCGCACTGTTCGAAGTGACGATTCAGGGAGCCGAGAGCAAAGAGCAGGCCGTGACACTGGCAAAATCCGTCATCACATCGAGTCTGACGAAAGCGGCAATCTTCGGCCATGACGCCAACTGGGGAAGAATCCTCTGCGCGATGGGTTACTCCGGAGCAAAATTCGATCCGGAAAATGTAGATCTCTACTTTGAGAGCGCAGCCGGAAAACTGCAGATTATCACGAAAGGTGTTGCCGTTGACTACAGCGAGGAGGAGGCAACGAAGATCCTCTCCGAGCCGAAAGTAACTGCGATCGCCGACATCCACATGGGAGAGGCGGCAGCAACGGCATGGGGCTGCGACCTGACCTATGACTATGTAAAAATTAATGCGGATTACCGTTCTTAAAAACATTCGGATGAAATTCTGAGGGAATACAACGAAAACGTGCCGGGAAATCGTATTTTCGGTACAGCAGAACCAGGAATCAAAAGAGGAGAGCGAGGAAAAAATCATGGTAAATCAGATGTATCTGGACAAAGCAAATGTGCTGATCGAGGCACTTCCTTATATTCAGCGGTTCAACCGCAAAATCATTGTCATCAAATACGGCGGAAGCGCGATGGTGGATGAAGAGTTAAAGAGAAACGTCATCCAGGACGTGGTTCTTCTGAAACTGGTCGGCTTCAAACCGATCATCGTACACGGCGGCGGAAAGGAAATCAGCCGCTGGGTCGGAAAAGTCGGCATGGAACCGAAATTCGTCAACGGCCTTCGTGTAACGGATGCCGATACGATGGAAGTGGCAGAGATGGTGCTGAACAAGGTCAACAAAGAGCTTGTCACCATGATTCAGTCACTCGGAGTTAATGCTGTCGGCATCAGTGGAAAAGACGGCGGTCTCTTAAACGTAGAGAAAAAGCTGTCCAAGGGAGAAGACATCGGCTTCGTTGGAAATATCAAAAATGTAAACCCGAAAGTGCTGTACGATCTTCTGGATAACGATTTCCTGCCGGTAGTCTGCCCGGTCGGCATGGACGATGATTTCAACACCTATAACATCAATGCAGACGACGCAGCCTGCGCGATCGCAGAGGCGTTAAATGCGGAAAAACTGGCATTCCTGACCGATATCGAGGGTGTCTACAAAGATCCGAAGGATCCGGAGAGCCTGATTTCCGAGCTCCACGTACAGGAAGCAAGAGATCTCATCACAAACGGAAATGTCGGCGGCGGCATGATTCCAAAACTGCAGGGCTGCATCGATGCGATCGGGAACGGCGTATCGAGAGTCCACATCATGGACGGAAGAATCCCGCACTGCCTGCTGCTTGAGATCTTTACGAACAAAGGAATTGGTACGGCTATTTTAGGGGAAAACAAGGAGAAATTCAATCATGAAGACGAATGAGTATATGGAACAGACCGAGCAGTACGTGCTTCACACCTATAACCGGTTCCCGCTTGTGATCGACCACGGCGAGGGCGTTCATCTGTATGACACCGACGGAAAAGCATATCTGGACTTTGCGGCAGGTATCGCGGTATATGCGCTCGGCTACAGCAATGACGATTATAAAAAAGCAGTGAAAGACCAGGTGGACAAAGTCATCCATGTTTCCAACCTGTTCTACAATGTTCCGATGGGCTCCGCGGCGGAAAAGCTGGCGAAGGCATCCGGCATGGATAAAGTATTCTTTACGAACAGCGGTACGGAGTCGATCGAGGGAGCCATCAAAGTAGCGAGAAAATACGCTTACTTAAAAGATGGCAGCAACGATCACGAGATCATCGCGATGAACCATTCCTTCCATGGAAGAAGCCTTGGAGCGCTTTCTGTAACAGGAAATACGCATTATCAGGATCCGTTCAAACCGCTGATCGGCGGCATTAAATTTGCGGATTTTAATGATCTGGAGAGCGTAAAGGCACAGATTACCGACAAGACATGTGCGATCATCATGGAGACTGTACAGGGCGAGGGCGGTATCTATCCTGCAACGAAAGAATTTTTACAGGGCGTGCGCGATCTGTGTGACGAGCATGATATCCTGCTGATCCTCGATGAGATCCAGTGCGGCATGGGAAGAACGGGAAAACTGTTCGCATGGCAGGATTACGGCGTACAGCCGGATGTCATGACGTGTGCAAAAGCACTTGGCTGCGGCGTTCCGGTCGGCGCCTTCGTGCTGAATAAAAAGACGGCAGAGCATTCGCTCATTCCGGGAGACCACGGAACGACATACGGCGGAAACCCGCTGGCCTGCGCGGCTGTCAATGCTGTATTTGAATGCTATGAGAAACAGCATGTCGTAGAGCATGTAGCAGAGACGGCTCCGTATCTGGAGAAAAAGCTGGACGAGCTGGTGGAAAAATATGACTGCCTCGCAGCACGCCGTGGAAAAGGCTTTATGCAGGGCCTTGTCGTAACGGGACGTCCGGTCGGAGAAGTCATCAACCGCGCGATTGAGAACGGACTTCTTGTGATTTCCGCCGGAAGCGACGTTCTTCGTATGGTACCGCCGCTTGTGATTACGAAAGATGACATCGATGAGATGATTGAAAAACTGGAGAAAGCATTACAGTAATGTGGAATAGACAGCCGTCTGGTTTCCTACGCAGGAGACCGGGCGGCTGTTTTCCTGCTGTCCCTGAGTTCTGTATAAAAACGGGGAAAAAAGGAATAGTATAAAATGTACTCTCGGGGCCTTTCTGCACTTGCTTTTACGGCCGATTTTCCGCCAGCTGCACCCAAATTTCATCAACGTACGCACCGCGTACGCCTCAGAAATTGGGTGCAGCTGACAAAAAATCTTCTCGTAAAATCAAGCGCAGAAAGACTCCGAGAGTACATAAAAAAACAGCAGGAGGAAAAATCAATGGCGGGAATTTTAACAGCGCTGCTTTCCGGCGCACTGATGAGTATTCAGGGCGTTTTCAACACAGAGGTGACGAAACAGACGAGTACATGGCTGGCGGCCGGCTGGGTGCAGATCAGTGCGTTTGCCGTCTGTCTTGCGGCATGGTGCATCACCGGGAGGGAGCCCATCGGGGATCTGTTCCGCGTAAAGCCGTGGTATCTGCTGCTCGGCGGGGCAATTGGCGCGTTTATCACGATCACGGTTATCTGGAGTATGGCAGGGCTCGGCCCGGCGAAGGCGGCGATGCTGATCGTCATTTCCCAGCTCGCAGCGGCGTGGCTGATTGAACTGTTCGGCCTTTTCGGTATGGAAAAAACGGATTTCACCGTGCGAAAACTGATCGGCATGGCGATCGCCGTTGTGGGAATTGTAGTGTTTCAGTGGGAATAACGATTAAGATTTCTACTTGTATTTTTATGGTTTCTTCGATACAATAGAAACGTAGTTATGCGTACACAAGGGACCCTTGCGCGTCAGATGCGAAGCGGAAGGGAGTACACAGCATGAAATTGAAAAAACAGCAGGACAGAGGCAGAAAACATGCAAAAATACTGGCGGCGATGCTGGTTTTTTTGCTCTGCGGATGCAACCACAGGGATACAGAATACAAACTGTCAGATAGCACAGGCGGGAGCACGACGGAAACCGTTTTCGGGAATCAGAAGGAAGTGGATGAGGAGCAGACGGTTTCCGAAAAAAGCGCCGGAGAAACCACAGGCATTCCGGAAAAACGTGAGGCACAGGAGGCAGCACCGGAAGAAACGGTGCAGGTTTATATCTGCGGTGCGGTCGCTTCCCCCGGTGTCTACACGCTGCCGGGCGGAAGCCGCGTAGTGCAGGCTGTGGAAGCGGCAGGCGGATTTCTGCCGGATGCTGAAGAAAAAATCCTCAATCTTGCACGGAAAATCGAAGACGGAGAGCAGATCACCGTCTGGACGCGCGAGGAGGCAGAAAACATGGAAATCACGGAAACGCCGCAGCAGAATACGGGCGGCACGGAGCAGGCTTCCGGTTCCGGCAAAGTCAACCTGAACACGGCCGGAAAAGAAGAACTGATGACACTCTCCGGCATCGGAGAGAGCCGTGCGGATGCCATCATCGCCTACCGCGAAGCAAACGGCCCGTTTGGTTCGATTGAGGAGATTATGAACATTGAGGGCATCAAGGAAAAGATGTTTGAAAAGATAAGGGGTTCTATCGAGGTTTAGAACAAGAAGGAGAAGAAATGGCAAAGAAAGTTCTTGTAGTTGATGATGAAAAACTGATCGTAAAAGGAATCCGCTTCAGCCTGGAGCAGGACGGCATGGAGGTTGACTGCGCATACGACGGCGAGGAAGCACTCTCCATGGCAAAAGAAAAAGAATACGATATGATCCTTCTGGATCTGATGCTGCCAAAGCTGGACGGATTGTCCGTCTGCCAGCAGATCCGTGAATTTTCCAACGTTCCGATCGTTATGCTGACCGCAAAGGGCGAGGACATGGACAAAATCCTGGGACTGGAATACGGCGCAGATGATTACATCACAAAGCCGTTCAACATTCTGGAAGTAAAAGCACGCATCAAGGCCATCATGCGCCGTGCGGCCCGCCAGGAGCCAAAAGAAGAGAAAGCAAAAGTCGTACAGGTGAAAGACCTGCGGATCGACTGCGAGAGCAGAAGAGTCTTCATCGGAGACCGCGAGATCAATCTGACTGCGAAGGAGTTCGATGTGCTCGAGCTTCTCGTCTTCAATCCGAACAAGGTGTACAGCAGAGAGAACCTGCTGAACATTGTCTGGGGCTATGAGTACCCGGGCGACGTGCGCACCGTAGATGTACATATCCGCCGTCTGCGCGAAAAGATTGAGAAAAATCCAAGTGAACCGAAGTACGTTCACACAAAGTGGGGAGTTGGTTACTATTTCCAGGCTTAAAAACAAAGAAAAATGGAAGTTTCTGCGGAGTCTGCGCTTCCGCATCACGGTGATTCTTGTGATCATCGGCATTGTACCGTGTGTGATCCTTGAGAAGAGCATCGTAAACAGCTATGAGGACCGTGCGGTATCGGTGCGCAGCATTACCGTAAAAAATCAGTGCGATATTATCTGCAACCAGCTCATCCAGCAGAATTACATGGAAGATCCTGGATCGGATGTCATCAACGGACAGCTCAGTATGCTGACGAATATTTACGGCGGCAGAATCCTGATTATCGATCAGGATTTCCGCGTCATCAAAGATACGTACGATATGGACCGCGGAAAGACGATTATCTCGCAGGAGGTCATCCAGAGCTTTCAGGGCAAGGAGACGAGCCAGTACGACCGGAAAAACAGCTATCTGGAAATGACGGTGCGGATTCAGAATACCGAGACGAAGGAGACGCTCGGCGTTATGCTCGTCAGCATTTCGACGGATGAGATCCGTGCGAATATGAAAATTCTGGAGACGAAGGGAATGACGATTCTTTCGATCATTGCGCTTCTCGTGCTGGTTTTTGGCTATCTGCTCGCGGGCATTCTGATGAAGCCGTTCCAGAAGGTCACCCGTTCCATCGAGGACATCACCGACGGCTATCTCGACGAAAGCATTTCTGTTCCGGATTACCTCGAGACAGAGCTGATCACGGACGCATTCAACAAGATGCTGACCCGCGTCCGTACGCTCGACGATTCCCGCCAGGAATTTGTTTCGAACGTCTCGCATGAGTTAAAGACGCCGCTTGCGTCCATGAAGGTTCTGGCGGATTCGCTGAACGGGCAGGAGGGCGTTCCGGTGGAACTTTATCAGGAGTTCATGCAGGATATTACCTCGGAGATCGACCGCGAAAACCAGATTATTACCGACCTTTTGTCGCTGGTCAAGATGGATAAAAAGGTGGCAGACCTCAATATCACCCAGGTCAATATCAACGAGCTGTTAGAGCAGCTGCTGAAGCGGCTTCATCCGATTGCCGCACAGAAAAATGTGGAGCTCATTCTCGACAGCTTCCGCCCGGTCAATGCGGAGGTGGATGCGACGAAGCTCTCGCTGGCGTTCTCGAACCTGATCGAAAACGGCATCAAATACAACAACGAGAATGGATGGGTGCGTGTATCCTTAAATGCGGATCACAAATATTTCTACGTGACGGTGGCAGACTCCGGCATCGGCATCCCGGAGGAGTCGATTGCGCATATCTTCGAGCGTTTCTACCGCGTGGACAAGTCCCACTCGCGGGAAATCGGCGGAACCGGCCTTGGCCTTGCGATTGCGCGGAGCGCGATTGTCATGCACCGGGGAGCGATCCGTGTATACAGCAAAGAAAACGAGGGAACGACATTTTCCGTGCGGATTCCTCTGAATTACGTGATGTAGGAGGTGGCGCACATGAAACGGATACTTGGCGTACTGCTGGCCGGCGTGCTGCTTCTTAGCGGCTGCGGGCAGTGGCAGAAGAGCCAGAAGGAGTCGGCGTATCACCTGTACTGCCTGGACAAAACCGGCACAACACTGGTGCAGGAGCCGTATGAACCAAAAGAAGGAACGGATCAGAAACTGATCAAGGAGCTGGTTGACGCGCTGCAGGAGAAACCTGCCAAGGACGGAAACCAGGCACTTCTTTCCAATGGGATTTCCATCAAGACGTATACGCTGGAGAACGGGCTCCTTACGCTGAACTTAAGTGGAGAGTACGGAGAGCTTGCGCGGCCGCAGGAGGTTTTGGTGCGTGCAGGACTGGTGCGTACCTTTGTGCAGGTTCCGGAGGTGGAGCGCGTGACGCTTCTGATTGACGGGGATCCGTTAAAGGATTCCAAAGGACGCGAGATCGGAACGATGACGGCGGACAGCTTTCTGGAAAATTCCGGAAGGGAAATTTATCAGTATCAGTATGCGACGCTGACACTGTATTTTGCAAATGAAGCAGGCGATCATCTTGTGAAAGAGACGCGGCGGGTGCCGTACAGCACGAACATTCCGCTGGAACGTGTCGTGGTGGAGCAGCTGATGAAGGGACCGAAAGAAGACGGCCACTATGCAGTGCTGCCGGATAC
The DNA here is from genome assembly GCF_003479155.1 of Blautia sp. AF19-1. Taxonomy (NCBI): domain Bacteria; kingdom Bacillati; phylum Bacillota; class Clostridia; order Lachnospirales; family Lachnospiraceae; genus Blautia; species Blautia sp. AF19-1. Next base: position 131,634 of record NZ_QUGQ01000003.1, on the reverse strand, counting down.
GATGAATGTCTTAAGTGTCACGACATCCGATCGGATTGCCTATGTGAATTTTGACAAATCTTTTAAGGATTCTGCGCTTTCGAGTGTGGCGGAGCAGATTCCGATTTACGCGGTGGTGGATTCCATCACGGCGAACTGTAAGGTGGATAAGGTGCAGTTTTCCATCAACGGAGAGAGCGATGTAACCTTCCGTGAAACGATGAAACTCAATCAGTTCTACGAGGAAGACCTGTCTTATCTGGAGGAAAAAGATACATGAGAAAACGGCCCATGTGCCTGGCGTGTCTTGGATTCATGCTGGTGCTTGTGCTGCTGCGGATTGCGGGCGTGCCTCTTGGCACGCCTTTTTCTGACCCCAAATACGAAAACAAAGCGCAGCAGGGCAGGAAGGTGTGGATTGCAGGGACAATTGAAACGTATGAGAAAAAGAGCAGCAACAACGGGTATGTGCTGCGTGGGGAGGGAAGCAAAGGGAAAATTTATCTGCTCGCAAAGCGGGGAGATCTGCCGGTCGGAGCCGCTGTGCGGGTGTACGGAACTGTAAAAAAGCCGGAAAGCCCGCGCAATCCGGGGATGTTTGATGAGAAAACATATTATGAGGGAAAAGGCTGTGCGTTCTACGTGATTTCGGAACGGGAGGAAGTTGTGGATGCCGGGCGGTGGAATCTCGGCGAAGCGCTCCGGCTGGAGCGGGAGCGGTGCTGTGCCGTTTTAAAAGAAATGATGCCGGAGGAGGAGGCAGGTGTGCTTTCTGCGATGCTGCTCGGGGAACGGTCGGAACTCACGGAGGAGACGTATCTGGCGTATCAGCAGAGCGGTCTGCTGCACCTGATTTCCGTTTCCGGCATGCATCTGATGCTGCTCGGCATGGCACTCCGACGGCTGCTGATGGCGCTGCATCTGCCGAAAACTTCCGCGTCTCTGGCAGCGGCCGCCGGTATGGTGCTGTATGGCATGTTTACCGGCAGCGGAACGGCGACCGTGCGTGCAGTGGTGATGTTTGCGGTGCGGATGGGAGCTGTCGCAGTGGGAAGGACGTATGATTCCTTAAGTGCGCTCTCTCTTGCGGCAATTCTGATGCTGGCAGAAAACCCCTCGTATCTGGAGCAGAGCGGGTTCTGGCTTTCGTTTGGAGCAGTAACAGCCATTTCCGGGGTTTATCCGGTTCTGGCGGGGGAGAAGGCGGAACGGAAGAGACGCGGGGAAAAAACGGGGCTGGAAAAGCTTGCGGCGAAAGGAAAAGAGGCTGCGATGGTGTACCTTTCCCTGCAGCTTGTCATGATCCCGCTGCAGGCGTGGTATTTTTATGAGATTCCGCTCTTTGCGTTTCTGCCGAATCTGTTTGCAGGAGCTGTCATGACGGCGGTGCTGCTGACGGGTGCTGCGGGGCTTCTGGCGGGACTGGCAAGCGTGAAAGCGGGAAGTGTTGTTCTGCTTCCGACGCGGTTCCTGCTCACACTTCTGCGGCAGATGACAGCGGCGGTCGCACAGATTCCGGGAAATGTGTGGATCTGCGGTCAGCCGGAAAAATGGCAGATGGCAGGATATGGAATCATTCTGACCGGTCTGCTGGTGATACTGTATGTGCGAAAACGAAAACGGGAGATGAATCCGGATGGGGCAAAACGAAAAGGTGCGCAGGCACGAAGGCGGGAGCGGATGCTCTTTGGTATTACCATGTTTTTTGCCTGTGTTCTGCTTTTTTACCGTCCCCGGGAAACGTTTTCCATTACAGCGCTGGACGTCGGCCAGGGCGATTCGCTGGTGGTGGAGAGCGGCCGTTTTGTGATGCTGAATGACGGCGGGAGCAGCAGTGCGTCTGCGATCGGGGAAAAAAGGATTCTCCCATATCTGAAACAGCGCGGCATTGCCGCTCTTGATGCCGTTGTTGTCACGCACCCGGACGCAGATCACACGAACGGAATCCTCGAACTGCTGGAGCTGATCGGGGAGCAGAAAACGGCGCTTCGCATCCGCCATCTGTTCCTGCCTGTGTGGATGAAAGGAAGCGAAAAAGAAAATCCTTTTATTTTAGCCGCACAAAAAGCGGGAATTATGGTAGAATATCTAAAAAAGGGAGACGAGATCCGTGCAGGAGAACTCACCGTATCGGTACTTCATCCGGGAGCGGGCGAAGACTATACGGGAGAGGAAAACGCCGGAAGTGTTGTATTACAGCTTTCCTGCGGTGCCTGCCGCGCACTTCTGACGGGAGATCTGGAGGGAAGCGGAGAAGAAGAGGTCCTGGGGGCGGCAGAGCGGTGCCAGATTTTAAAGGTGGCGCACCACGGCTCGAGAAATTCAACGAGCGAGGCATTTCTGAACCGCATACAGCCGCAGATCAGCCTGATTTCCTGCGCGTGGCCGGGACGGTACGGCCATCCGCACCGGGAGCTGCTGGAGCGGCTTCGTGCCTGCAAAAGCCATATCTACGGAACACCGGTGGATGGAGCCGTGACAGTACAGCTGAAGCGTGACCGCCTGGCGGTTCACGGATACCGGTCGGATGTGGAATTTCCCGTCTCCTGAATGGTCAAAAGCTCCGGCTGCTGCGGCACTGCGCAAACGTGCTTCTGCCGGAACGAAAGAAAGAGGATGGAATGAAAAGCATTTTAGAAGATATCAAAACGCAGAATTTTAAGCAGGCCTACCTGCTCTACGGAGAAGAAGCCTATCTGAAGCATCAGTATAAAAACAAGCTGAAAAACGCACTGCTGCCGGAGGACGACACGATGAATTTCTCCCGCTTTGAGGGAAAAGGAACCGAGATTCCCAAAGTGATTGACCTTGCGGAGACGATGCCGTTTTTTGCGGACCGCCGTGTGATTCTGCTGGAAAATACAGGATTTTTCAAAAACAAAGCCGACGCGCTGGCAGACTACATGGGATCCCTGCCGGATTATCTGGTGCTGATCTTCGTGGAGGAGGAAGTCGATAAGCGGAACCGTATGTACAAGGCGGTGCAGAAGCAGGGAAGAGCAGTGGAATTTGCTCGTCAGGACGAAAAGACGCTGATGACCTGGGTACTCGGCATGATGAAAAAAGAGGGAAAAAAGATCACGCGCCAGGATATGGAAGATTTTCTGGAAAAGACGGGCGCGGATATGGGAAATATCTCGCAGGAGCTGGAAAAACTGCTCAGCTATACGATGGGAAGAGATGTGATCACGCGGGCGGATATCGAGGCAGTCTGCACAACGCAGATTACGAACCGGATTTTCGAGATGATCCGCGCGGTAACGGAGAAGAAGCAGCGGAAAGCGCTCGATCTGTATCAGGATCTGCTGGCTTTAAAGGAGCCGCCGATGCGGATTCTCTTTCTGCTGGCACGCCAGTTCAATCTGCTGCTGCAGGTCAAAGAGCTGCTGGCAGAGCATTGCGATCAGGCGACGATCGCAAAACGGACGGGACTGCAGAGCTTCGTTGTGCGGAACTATATTCCCATGTCGCGCCAGTATGCGGCGGAGGAATTAAAAGCGGCGGTCAATGACTGCGTGCAGATGGAAGAGGACGTGAAGACGGGAAAAATTTCCGATCTGCTGAGCGTGGAGCTGCTGATTACGAAATACAGCAGGGCGGCGTAAGAGCAGAGTTTTCTAAAAAGAACAAGGCGTATCGGCCAGTTTTCCTGTACCGGTACGCCTTGTTCTGTGTTTATCAAAAGATCTGTCGCGGCGCACTCTTTTGGTAAGCATAAAAAAAGAACCCAGCCACATGACGGTATGACTAAGTTCTCTTTGGTTTATATCTTTATTATGCGATTGAGTTTACAGCTTTGCTCAGATTGGATACTTTTCTGGCAGCGTTGTTTTTATGATAAACGCCTTTAGAAGCAGCCTTGTCGATGGTAGAGATCGCATTTACTAATGCAGCAGCAGCAGCCTCTTTATCGTTTGCAGCAACAGCAGCATCTACTTTTTTCATAGAAGTCTTAACTGCAGAACGGATTGCTTTGTTGCGGTCTGCCTTTGTCTGATTTACCAGGATTCTTTTCTTTGCGGATTTAATGTTAGCCAAACTGTACACCTCCAATATTTTTAAAATTAATGTGATTTAAGGGATGTTATTCAATGGAACAGACACGGGCGCTCCACTGAAACATGCTTTATTATCCTATAATATTTCGCATGGTTTGTCAATACATATTTTTGGAAAAATTGCAAAAACTACAACAAAAATACAGGAGAAGGAGAAAAGTATGATAGGAAAGTATAGGATGCGGACAGACCTGGCGATGGAGAATCAGGAAAAATTTGAGAGGGACCATGTGGAGATCTCCGGGGTCGAGATTGAGAAGAAGAAAAGAAAGGCGGAAATTCAGACAACCATTGTGAAAATCACATCGGAGCAGGGTGCAAAAATGATGGGAAAGCCGAAAGGGACGTATGTGACGATCGAAGCGCCGCTGCTTTTGACGGCAGACGAGGAGGAGAGCCGGAAAGCGGCGGAGGAGTTTTCCCACTGTCTGATGGAAATGGTGCCGGAAGCGTGCGGATCCGTTCTTGTGGCCGGCCTCGGCAACCGCGGCATCACGCCGGATGCGCTCGGGCCGGAGACGGTGGAGCAGCTTAACGTTACGCGCCATCTGGTGCGCACCTACGGAAAGAAGGGCCGGGAAGTGAGTGCCCTTGCTCCCGGCGTTATGGCACAGACGGGCATGGAGGCAGTGGAAATCCTGCGCGGAACGGCAGAACAGACCCATCCAGATGTGATTCTCGCCGTGGATGCCCTTGCCGCATGCAGTATTCACCGGCTGAACTGTACGATCCAGCTTGCCGACACCGGAATCTGGCCGGGCTCGGGCGTCGGAAACCACCGCAATGCCTTAAATCAGGAGACGCTCGGAGTGCCGGTCATCGGAATCGGTGTGCCGACCGTTGTAGGGGCAGGAACGATCGTCCACGATGCCGTCGCAGGCGTTCTGGAATCGCTGGAGGAGTCCGAGATGGATGAATTTCTGGGAGAAGTCATTTCACCGGCGCTCGAAAGCCTTTACGTGACGACAAAAGAGATCGACGAGATGGTCCGCCGCCTGGCCGGAGTTCTTGCGGCAGGTATGAATCAGGCATTTTCCGGGGAACTGTAACATATCATGAATATGGTGATAATATGTGGAATGCCAGGCGAAATGGACGATGGTTCGGATGGGGATGTCTTTTCCTGTCCTGCAGTATACTGCTGTTCCGCAGTGCAGCGGTTCTCCGGAAAAATCATTTCTTAGAGGGGAAAGTTCTGCTGCAGCGGGCGGCAGCACAGGCGGAGCAGTTATCCGTGGATGTGATGATGCCGCTTCTTTTTTATGACGGAAAAGAGGACGGAAGGGGATGGATGGAAAATCTCCTCGCGGCAGTGCGGGATCAGATACCGGCGCTTCGGGAGGGAAGCACGGCAGAAAATACGCTGTCTGCCGGGACAGAAGCAGCGGAAACGGATACGGCGAAGCAGGATTCGTTTCCGGGACCGGGAGCAGAAAGAGGGCAGACAGAATCGAAGGAGCAGGGAACTGAGGAAGATCAAAAGGATGGAACTCAAAAAGATGAAACTCAAAAAGATGGAATGGAAATCACGGAGCCGGAGCAGACGGAAACAGGAATCACAGAACCGGCAGCCGGAGAGTCGGCATCAACGGCAGAACCCGAAGCGCCGCAGTCTGTCCCGGAGGAGACCATCGAAACCGGCGGCGCACCGCGTGAGATTCTCTACCCGGAGGCCGACACGATTCAGGAGACAATTTCACCTGACCTTCTTGCTGACCCGCAGGCGCTCCTGAACCGCTTCTTCGTTGTCGATCCCAACACTTCGGTCCTGCCGGGCGAGATCGACGGCAGCACCCTGCTCGGAAAAGACCTGACCCTGCCGGAAAATGCCGAAGGCCCGCAGATTCTGATCTATCATACCCATTCGCAGGAAACCTTCGCCGATTCCCGTCCGGGAGAAAGAGCGGACACGGTAATCGGCCTCGGTGATGATCTGCAGGAGCTTCTGGAAAAGCAGTACGGATACGAAGTGCTTCATATTACAGAGGCATTTGACATGAAAGAAGGCTGTCTCGAGCGGAGCCGCGCCTACAACTACGCGGAGCCGGTCATCGCAGCGGCGCTGGAAGAACACCCGTCCATTCAGGTCGTGATCGACCTGCACCGGGACGGGGTCAATGGTTCAAAACGTCTTGTGACAGAAATCAACGGAAAGCCGACCGCGCAGATCATGTTTTTCAACGGCCTTTCCCGCACGAAAGAAAGCGGCGAACTGACAAGCCTGCCCAATCCGTATCAGGCGGAAAACCTTGCATTTTCCTTTCAGATGGAGTATGAGGCAAAACAGTATTATCCCGGCTTTTCGCGCTGTATCTATTTAAAAGGCTACCGCTACAACCTCCATCTCCGCCCGAGATCTGTTCTTCTCGAGGTTGGTGCGCAGACGAATACGGTCGAGGAGGTGAAAAATGCAATGGGGCCGTTTGCGGATATCCTGCATAAGGTTCTGTCGGGCAAAAGTCCGGCATCAGGCGGATAAATTTATCTTGCTTTTTTGAGTGGAATTTCGTATCATACAAAATAGACAGATTGCGGGAGTACGAAATATGGAGCAATCTGGTATCGTAGGGAAAAAGCAGGAGGAAAAAACTTGTCAGGAATAGATCAGAGTAAAATTCGTAATTTTTGTATTATTGCCCATATCGACCATGGAAAATCAACCCTTGCGGACCGTATTATTCAGAAAACAGGCCTTTTGACCGAGCGTGAGATGCAGGATCAGGTGCTGGACAATATGGATCTGGAGCGTGAGCGCGGCATCACGATCAAGGCACAGGCAGTCCGTACCGTATACAAAGCGGCCGACGGCGAGGAGTACATTTTAAACATGATTGACACCCCGGGCCATGTTGACTTCAACTATGAGGTTTCCCGAAGCCTTGCCGCATGCGACGGCGCGCTGCTCGTTGTCGATGCATCGCAGGGTATCGAGGCGCAGACCCTTGCCAACGTCTACCTCGCCCTTGACCATGACCTGGATGTGTTCCCGGTCATCAACAAAGTAGACCTTCCAAGCGCCGAGCCGGACCGTGTAATTGCAGAGATCGAGGATGTCATCGGACTGGAAGCGCAGGATGCTCCGCGGATTTCCGCAAAAACCGGCCTGAACGTGGACGAGGTGCTCGAACAGATCGTACAGAAAATTCCGGCACCGGAAGGTGATCCGACGGAACCGTTAAAAGCACTGATTTTCGACTCCGTCTACGATGCATACCGCGGCGTCATCATTTCCTGCCGTGTGATGGAAGGAAGCGTGAAAAAAGGAACGAGAATCCGCATGATGGCGACAGGCGCTGTCGAGGAAGTTGTCGAGGTCGGCTACTTCGGCGCAGGCCGTCTGATCCCGTGCGACGAGCTCTCCGCCGGAATGGTAGGCTATATCACCGCCAGCATCAAAAACGTGCGCGACACCCGCGTGGGTGATACCGTAACCGATGCCGACCGTCCGTGTGCAGAAGCACTGCCGGGCTACAAAAAAGTCAACCCGATGGTATACTGCGGCATGTACCCGGCCGACGGCGCACAGTACGGCGATCTGCGCGACGCGCTGGAAAAACTGCAGTTAAACGATGCATCCCTCTTCTACGAGCCGGAGACATCGGCAGCACTGGGCTTTGGCTTCCGCTGCGGTTTCCTTGGACTGCTTCACCTGGAAATTATTCAGGAGCGCCTGGAGCGTGAGTACAATCTGGATCTCGTGACGACCGCACCGAGCGTTATCTATAAGGTTCACAAAACCGACGGAACCGTCATTGACCTGACCAACCCGTCGAATCTGCCGGACCCGTCCGAGATTGATTATATGGAAGAGCCGCTGGTAAAAGCAGAGATTATGGTGACGACCGACTACATCGGACCGATCATGGAGCTCTGCCAGCAGAGACGAGGCCAGTATCAGGGAATGGAATACATGGAGACGACGCGTGCGATGCTTCATTACCATCTCCCGCTGAATGAGATTATCTACGATTTCTTTGATGCTTTAAAATCCCGCTCCAAAGGTTACGCGTCATTCGACTACGAGCTGCTCGGCTATGAGAGAAGCGAGCTTGTAAAACTCGATATCCTCGTCAATAAAGAAGAAGTGGATGCGCTGTCCTTCATCGTATTCGAGGGATCTGCCTACGAGCGCGGAAGAAAGATGTGCGAGAAGCTCAAAGAAGAGATTCCGCGGCAGCTCTTCGAAATCCCGATCCAGGCGGCTGTCGGATCGAAGATTATCGCCAGAGAAACCGTCCGCGCGATGCGCAAAGACGTCCTCGCCAAGTGCTACGGCGGCGATATTTCCCGAAAGAAGAAGCTGCTGGAGAAGCAGAAGGAAGGTAAGAAGCGGATGCGCCAGGTAGGAAACGTGGAGATTCCGCAGAAAGCCTTTATGAGCGTACTGAAACTGGATGAAAATTAAGAAATAAAAATGAGACCGGCCTGTCGGCGCCGCCTGCTGTTGCGGGAGCGCAGGGGCCGGTCTTTCGATCGTACGGAGGAAAAGCAGAATGAATAAAAAAAGAAAACCACTGGAACTCTATGTGCATATCCCGTTCTGCATCCGGAAATGCGCCTACTGTGATTTTGTCTCGGGACCGGGCACGAAAGCAATGCAGAAGGAGTATGAAGAGGCTCTGCTGGCAGAAATCGATGCAGCGGAAGAGACGGCAGAAAGTGAAGTGATTTCCGCCTTTTTCGGCGGCGGAACACCATCCGCAGTGGATGCCGGAATGCTCGCCCGTGTGATGGAAAAACTGCGGAGCAAGTACATTTTTTCAGAGGATGCTGAGATTACGCTGGAGGCCAATCCGGGAACGCTGGATGCGGAAAAACTGAAATGTTACAGGAAGAGCGGCTTCAACCGGATCAGTATCGGCTGTCAGTCGGTTCACGATGAGGAGCTGAAACGGCTGGGAAGAATCCACACGTTTGCGGAATTTCAGGAGAGTTTTGCACTGGCACGGGATGCCGGGTTTGCGAATATCAACGTGGATCTGATGTCAGGTCTGCCGGAGCAGAGTGAAGAGAAATGGGAAGAGAGTCTTCGGACGATCGCGGAGCTTTCTCCGGAGCACATTTCCGCCTACAGCCTGATCGTGGAGCCGGGAACCCCGTTTGCGGAGCAGAAACTGGATCTGCCGGATGAGGACACAGAACGCGAAATGTATGCCAGAACGGCGGAAATCCTCGCAGAATACGGCTTTTTCCAGTATGAGATTTCCAATTATGCAAAGCCGGGCTTCGCATGCCGCCACAATATCGGCTACTGGAAAAGGACGGATTATCTGGGGTTCGGGCCTTCCGCGGCATCGTTATTCGGAAACCGCCGGTGGACGAACACGGCAGATCGATCTTTGTATCTGAAAGCGTGCGGAGCACTGGAAAAGATCCGTGAGGATGAGGAAATTCTTTCCCGGCAGGATGCCATGGAAGAATTTATGTTTCTCGGCCTTCGAATGACACAAGGGATCTCGACGACGGAGTTTGAGGAGAAGTTTGGAAAGGAGATCCATGCCGTATACGGCGGGGTTCTGAAGAAATACGAAGCGATGCATCTTTTACAGGAACACAGCGGGCGCCTGGCTCTGACACGCGATGGGATTTCCGTCAGCAATGTGATTCTGGCAGATTTTCTGCTGTAAAAAGATGATAAAGAAATAGAACAAATGTTTGCACAACGCACGGCGGTGTGCTATAATGGGAGAAAACGAGACAAGATTCCTGTCCCTGTCCGGACAGGGATTCCAATTAATAAGAGGAACAGTTATGGCAGAGAAAAAAGAGTTTATCAGAATACGGGGAGCCAGGGAGAACAACCTGAAAGCACTGAATGTCGATATCCCCAGAAACCAGTTTGTTGTATTTACGGGCCTCAGCGGTTCAGGAAAGAGTTCGCTTGCGTTTGACACGATCTATGCGGAGGGCCAGCGGCGGTACATGGAGAGCCTTTCCTCCTACGCGCGCCAGTTCTTAGGACAGATGGAAAAACCGAATGTGGACAGCATCGAAGGCCTGCCGCCTGCTATTTCGATCGATCAGAAATCGACGAACCGGAACCCGCGTTCCACCGTCGGAACCGTGACGGAGATTTACGATTACTTCCGTCTTCTGTACGCGAGAATCGGTATTCCGCACTGCCCGAAGTGCGGAAAAGTCATCAGCCGCCAGTCGGTGGACCAGATGGTCGATCAGATCATGGCACTCCCGGAGCGGACGAAAATCCAGCTTCTCGCGCCGGTTGTGCGCGGCCGCAAGGGAAGACACGAAAAGGTGCTCGAACAGGCAAAACGCAGCGGCTATGTCCGCGTGATGATCGACGGCAGCCAGTATGAGCTGTCCGAGGAGATCACGCTGGATAAGAACCTGAAACACAACATTTCCATTATTGTGGACCGTCTTGTAGTCAAACCGGACATTGAGAAACGTCTGACGGATTCCGTCGAGAACGTACTGGATCTGGCGGACGGCCTTCTGGTGGTCGACACGATGGACGGAAATCAGCTCAACTTCAGCCAGAGCTTTTCCTGCCCGGACTGCGGCATCAGCATGGAGGAGATTGAGCCGAGAAGCTTTTCCTTCAACAACCCGTTCGGCGCCTGCCCGAGCTGTGCCGGCCTTGGCTACAAGATGGAGTTCGACGAGGATCTGATGATTCCGGACAAGACCGTATCCATCGCAGACGGAGCCATCACCGTGCTCGGCTGGCAGTCCTGCACGGACAAATCGAGCTATACGAGAGCCATTCTCGATGCGCTCGCAGAGGAGTACGATTTTTCCCTTTCCACTCCGTTCTGTGAATATCCGAAAAAAATCCACGATATCCTGATTTACGGAACGAACGGAAAATCCGTCAAGGTGCATTACCGCGGTCAGCGCGGCGTCGGTGTGTACGATGTGGCTTTTGAGGGGCTGATCAAAAATGTAGAGCGCCGCTACCGTGAGACCGGATCGGATTCTACAAAACAGGAATACGAAACCTTCATGCGTGTGACCCCGTGCCAGGCGTGCCATGGCCAGCGTCTGAAACCGACGTCGCTTGGTGTGACGGTCGGAGATAAAAATATTTTTGAAGTAACATCCCTTTCCATCGACAATCTGCAGAAGTTTATGCAGAACCTCGAACTCTCCGAACAGCAGCTGCTGATCGGAAAGCAGATTTTAAAAGAGATCCGTGCGCGTGTGAGCTTCCTTGCGGATGTCGGATTAAACTATCTGACCCTGGCGCGTGGAACGGCATCGCTGTCCGGCGGTGAGGCGCAGAGAATCCGTCTGGCAACGCAGATCGGCTCCGGCCTTGTCGGTGTCGCCTATATTCTCGACGAGCCGAGCATCGGTCTTCACCAGAGAGACAACGACAAACTTCTCGCGACGCTGAAACATCTGCGTGACCTCGGAAACAGCCTGATCGTCGTGGAGCACGACGAGGATACGATGCGCGCCGCTGACTGCGTTGTCGATATCGGCCCGGGAGCCGGTGAGCACGGCGGAGAGCTGGTGGCGATCGGAACGGCGGAAGATCTGATGAAAAATCCGAATTCCATCACCGGAAAATACTTAAGCGGAGAGCTGAAAATTCCGGTTCCGTCCGAGCGCAGAAAGCCGACGGGCTGGCTGAAGGTAGTCGGAGCAAAAGAGCACAATCTGAAAAATATCAACGTGAATTTCCCGCTCGGTGTCATGACCTGCGTGACCGGAGTCTCCGGATCGGGAAAGAGTTCCCTTGTCAATGAAATTCTGTACAAACGGCTGGCAAGAGATCTGAACCGTGCGCGGACGATTCCGGGTGCACACAAAGACATCATCGGTATGGAACAGCTCGATAAGGTCATCGACATCGACCAGTCCCCGATCGGAAGAACACCGCGTTCCAATCCGGCAACGTACACAGGTCTGTTCGATCAGATCCGCGACCTGTTTGCGGCAACGCAGGATGCCAAGGCGCGCGGCTACAAGAAGGGAAGATTCAGTTTTAATGTGAAGGGCGGCCGATGCGAGGTCTGCGGCGGCGACGGTATCCTGAAGATCGAAATGCACTTCCTGCCGGATGTCTATGTGCCGTGTGAGGTCTGCCATGGAAAACGGTACAACCGTGAGACACTGGAAGTCAAATACAAAGGAAAGAGCATCTACGATGTGCTGAATATGACGGTCGAGGAGGCACTGGAATTCTTCAGGCCGGTACCGTCGATTTTCCGGAAATTACAGACCCTGTACGATGTCGGCCTTTCCTACATCCGACTCGGCCAGCCGTCCACCACGCTGTCCGGTGGAGAAGCGCAGCGTATCAAGCTCGCAGCAGAGCTGAGCCGCCGCGGCACGGGAAAAACGATCTACATTCTCGACGAGCCGACGACGGGACTTCATTTTGCGGATGTCCACAAACTGGTGGAGATTCTGCACCGCCTGTCCGAGGGCGGAAATACCGTCGTTGTTATCGAACACAATCTGGATGTCATCAAGACGGCGGACTATATTATTGATATCGGACCGGAGGGCGGAGACGGCGGCGGAACCGTGATTGCGTGCGGAACGCCGGAGGAAGTGGCCAAGAGCCCGGTATCCTACACCGGAAAATATGTCGAAAAATATCTCTAAAAAATCCTTTCCATTTTAAAAGGGATTGTATATAATAAGAAGCGGGTTGGGTTCAGAACACATTCGATCCTTTTGTGTTTCGGGTGTTTTGAACCCGAACTTATTCTATACAAATTTCAAACAGATTAAAATAAAGAAAAATAAAAGAGAACAGGAAAGGGGATTACTATGGCTGCAACGACCGATATCGGAATTGATCTGGGGACGTCCAGCATCCTGGTCTATGCCAAGGGAAAAGGCATTGTATTAAAGGAGCCGTCCGTAGTTGCGTATGATAAAGATGCAGATAAAGTACGGGCAATTGGAGAAGAAGCGCGTCAGATGATTGGACGGACACCGGGCAATATTATGGCGGTCCGGCCCATGCGGCAGGGCGTGATCACGGACTTTCTGATCACCGAGCGCATGCTGCGCTACTTTATCCAGAAGGCAATGGGAAGAAGAGCATTCCGGAAACCGAGAATCAGCATCTGTGTGCCGTCCGGTGTGACGGAAGTAGAGCGGAAGGCTGTGGAGGAGGCAACGTACCAGGCGGGAGCCCGGGAAGTGCTGATCGTGCCGGAGCCGGTGGCAGCGGCAATCGGATCCGGAATTGACATTACGAAACCATGCGGAAATATGATCGTGGACATCGGCGGAGGCACGACGGATATCGCTGTGATCTCGCTTGCGGGAACCGTTGTTTCTAATTCGGTCAAGATTTCCAGTGAGACATTTGACCAGGATATCATCCGCTATGTACGGAAAACATACAACGTATTTATCGGAGAACAGACCGCAGAGGCAGTGAAAATCCGGATTGGTTCCGCTTATCCGCGGGCCGAGGAGAAAACGATGGAGATCAAGGGAAGAAACGTCATCACCGGACTTCCGGCGACGATTACGGTTTCCTCCGACGAAATCCGAGGTGCCCTTGTCCAGACGACAAACCAGATTGCGGACGCGATCTGTGCCGTGCTGGAAAAAACGCCGCCGGAACTGGCATCCGATGTTTTCGACCGCGGCATTATCCTGACCGGAGGCGGCAGTCTCCTTGCCGGAATGGACGAGCTGATCCAGGAGCGGACCGGCATCAATACCGTGACAGCAGAAAATCCGGCGAGCGTCGTTGCGCTTGGAACCGGCCAGTACCGCGAAGTGATGAATGAATTTGAAAGCCAGTTTTGATAAAAGATGAGTGAAAAAGAAAAAGTAGAAGGCTACGTAGAACACATTATTTTCCGAAATGAGGAGAACGGCTATACCGTCCTGAATCTGAGCATGAAGGGGCGCGAGCTGACATGCGTCGGCACGCTTCCGATGATCGGAGAGGGCGAGCTGATCGAGGCTTCCGGAGATTATATTGAACATGCTGCCTATGGAAAGCAGTTCCGCATTGAATCCTATGAGACGAAAGTTCCACAGGATTCTGTTGCATTGGAGCGGTATCTCGGTTCCGGTGCGATCAAAGGAGTCGGTGCGGCGCTGGCGGCAAGAATTGTGCGCCGCTTCGGTGACGATACGCTTCGGATCATCGAGGAAGAGCCGGAGCGCCTCGCGGAGGTAAAGGGAATCAGCGAGCGGAAAGCGCGTGAAATTGCACAGCAGGTGGCAGAAAAAGCCGAAATGCAGAATGCGATGATTTTCCTCTCGGGATATGGCATTGCACTGAATCTCGGTGCAAAGATTTATCAGCAGTACGGGGACAATGTGTACCGGATTTTAAAGGAAAACCCGTATAAAATGGCGGAAGATATCGCAGGCGTGGGATTTCGGACGGCGGATGAGATTGCCGGAAAAATCGGGATTGCCGTGGACAGCGAATTCCGCATCAAGAGCGGTCTTTCGTATGTGCTGAATCAGGCGACGGCAGAAGGCCATGTCTATCTGCCGGAACCGGTGCTGCTTCGGAGAGGGCAGGAACTTCTCGGCGTAGAACCGGAGCGGATGCAGAAATCTCTGCAGGATATGGCAATCGACAAAAAAGCGGTCATCCGCGAGCTCCCGGCCGAACGGGAAGGGGATGAGCCGCTGCGGATTGTGTACGCCAGCCAGTATTATTATCTGGAACTGAGTACGGCGCGCATGCTGCATGAGCTGAATATTACATGCGAGGAAGACCGTGAGGCAATCGAAAAGCGGATCGGAAAGATCGAGAAAAAATATCAGATCGAGCTGGATGAGATGCAGAAGACGGCAGTCGTTGAGGCGGCATACAGCGGTCTTATGATCCTGACCGGAGGTCCCGGAACCGGAAAAACGACGACCATCAATGCGATGATCCATTATTTTGAGGCAGAAGGCCTCGACATTTTCCTGGCAGCGCCGACCGGAAGAGCGGCGAAACGAATGACAGAGGCAACTGGCTGTGAGGCATGCACGATCCATCGTCTTCTGGAACTGACGGGAAATGTGGATGATTCCTCGGCAAATGTGCATTTTGAGCGGAACGCAGATAATCCGCTCAACGCGGATGTCATCATCATTGATGAGATGTCGATGGTTGATATCCACCTGATGCATGCCCTTCTTTCCGCGATTGTGCCGGGAACAAGGCTGATCCTGGTGGGAGACCAGAACCAGCTTCCAAGTGTCGGCCCGGGCAGTGTCCTCCGGGATCTGATCCGTTCGGAATGCTTTCCGATTGTCTGCCTGACACACATTTTCCGGCAGGCATCCCAGAGCGATATTGTTGTCAATGCACATAAGATCCATAATGGGGAAGAGGTTATACTGGACAATAAGAGCAAAGATTTCTTCTTTTTGAAACGGTACGATGTCAACGTGATCTGGAAAGTGCTGGTGACGCTGGTGTCCCAGAAACTGCCGCGTTATGTGGATGCCCGCCCGCAGGATATCCAGATTCTGACTCCGATGCGGAAAGGTGCACTCGGCGTGGAAAATCTGAATCAGATTCTGCAGAAATACCTGAACCCGCCCGCACCGGACAAAGCCGAGCGGGAAAATGGAGGTAATATCCTCCGCGAGGGCGACAAGGTCATGCAGATCCGCAACAATTACCAGATGGAGTGGGAAATCCGCGGCATCAACGGAATCGTGGCGGAGCGCGGTATGGGTGTATTCAACGGAGACCTCGGCATGATCCGGAGTATCAACCCGTATACCGAGGTGATCACCGTGGAGTTTGAGGAAGGAAAATTCGCAGACTATACGTTCAAACAGGCGGACGAGCTGGAGCTCGCCTACGCCACAACGATACATAAAGCGCAGGGAAGCGAGTACCCGGCGGTTGTGATTCCGCTGCTCGGCGGCCCGCGCATGCTGATGACGCGGAATCTTTTGTATACGGCCGTGACGAGAGCCAGAAAGTGCGTCACCATCGTTGGAAGTGATGTGACATTCCAGGCAATGATCGGAAATCATATCGAGGCGAACCGGTATACAACGCTCGCCAGAAGAATCTGGGAAATGCGGGAAGAAAACGCGTAAACACGTTTTTCCGGGGCATGGATGCGGCTGCATCCGGCAGAGTGGATAAGGGAAAGCGCAGGTTACATGAAAGAAAAAAATAAAACAGGAAACTGGCTTTTAAACGCAGTTTATCCGAGACGATGTCCCATCTGTGACGGACTGCTGTCACGTGAGGAGCCGTATCTATGCCGGAATTGTGTGGAAAAGATCCATCCGATTCTGGGCGCGCGGTGCAAAAAATGCGGGAAACCCGTGGGAAGTGAGGAAGAGTTCTGCCGGGACTGCAGCAGAACGAGGCACAGCTTCGACCGCGGTTTTGCGCCGTACGGTTACCACGGGGAACTTGAGGCTTCCCTGATGCGGTTCAAATATCATGAACGGCAGGAATACGCCGGATTTTATGCTCACGCGGCGTTTTTCTATGTGGGAAAGCAGATCCAGAGAAGAAATCCGGAGGTGCTCGTTCCGGTGCCGCTTCATCCGGCGAGACAGCGGCAGCGCGGCTACAATCAGGCGGAGGTATTTGCAGAAAAGCTGGCAGAAGAAATGGAACTTCCCATGAATGCCCGCCTGATCCGCCGTGTGAAAAAAACAAAACGCCAGAAAGCGCTTAGTCCCGCCGAGCGGCGGAAAAACCTGGAGGGAGCTTTTGCATTGGCAAAGCCGGGACAGATGAAATACTGCCGGATTCTTCTGGTAGATGACATTTTCACAACGGGAAGCACGGTTGATGCCATTGCGTCACTGTTGAAAGTGAATGGAGCAGAACAGGTGGATTTTGTTTGTGCGGCAATTGTAAAATAGTGTGTGAATATTTTGAGAATAGCTTTCCAATATCGGAAACATATGGTAAAATAAACATAATTTAGAACGGGAAGAGGAGACCAAGAGGCATGTTGGACGAAAAAAGGATTCGTCAGATGACAAAACTGGCTTTTTTCGAAAAAAAAGAAGAAAAAAATGCCTTACGAATCGGCCGCTATTTTCGGAGTGATTACATCGGAAAAGAGCTTCTGAAAAATTTTTTTCTGGCTTCCATCGGATACATTCTGGTACTTGCGGTTGCAGTCTTATATCATATTGAATGGTTGGTGGACGAGATAGACACAATCGACCTGCAGTTTGCAGCAGGGTGTCTGATCGCGTCCTATCTGTGTTTTCTGGCAGTCTATTCCATTGCCGTGTATGTGATCAGCACGATCCGTTACCAGGGAGCACAGAAAAAGCTGAAATGGTATGGAAAAGAGCTGGATGACCTGCAGAACATGTATGAGGAACAGGAAAAAAGCGGGAAGAAATCCGGGCGCAGGAGGAAGGAAACATGACAGTATTGATTGAACTGAAAGAAAAATTAAAAGAGTTTTACGGCTCCTGCAGCGGAATCGTACTTCCGATTGTGAAATTTCTGCTCGCTCTTGCTGTATTTCGTGGTATTAATTCCAATCTCGGCTATCTGAAGATGCTGGACAGCATGTATGTGGTATTGATTCTGTCACTGATCTGCGCTATCTTGCCATTGAATGGAATGGTTTTCCTTGCAATGCTGGTGATCATCGGCCACTGCTTTGCACTTCACATGGTAATCGCGGGTCTTGCGGCGCTGGTTCTGCTGGTGCTCTGGTTTCTATATCTTCGCTTTGTGCCGAAGGATGCGCCGGCACTCCTTTTGACACCGCTCGCATTCTGGCTTCACGTGCCATCTGCCGTTCCGGTTGCCTATGGTCTTGCCGGCACGCCGCTCTCTGCATTTTCAGCAGCCTGCGGTGTCGTTGTCTACTATATGTGCGACATGATTCACGGAAAAATGGAGCCGCTGCTTCATGCGGCGGAAGCACCGGAGATCACGGCAGTCGTACAGGAATTTTTCAACGGCCTCTTCCGCAATGAGGAAATGCTGCTGGTTCTGATCGCCTGCGCACTGACCGTACTTCTTGTCAATGCAATCCGCCACAGCAGTGCGGACTATGCATGGGAGATTTCCATTGTGGCAGGTTCGGTTGCCTATGCGGTTATTATGATTGCCGGAAGCCTGGCACTGGATGTACAGATTGCACTCCCGATGGTTCTGATCGGGGCGGCGGCCGGCTGTCTGGTTGGATTTGTTCTGGAGTTTTTCCTGTTCGGTGCAGACTACACCCGGACAGAATACCTGGAATATGATGACGACGATTATTATTACTACGTAAAAGCCGTTCCAAAATTCAATGTGACAAAGGCACAGCGCCGTGTGACTTATATTCGGAATGAAAAGAAAAAAGAACCGGATCTGACAGACGAGGAACTCGATGCTCTGGCAAATCTTGGACATACAGAAGAATCCGGGAACAGCAGGGATCTTGATGAGATCGAGGAAAAAAAAGAAATAGAAGAAATAAACGAAACAGAAGAAATAAACGAAACAGAAGAAATTCAGGAAGAAGAAATTCCGCCGCTGGACGAGGGCGATTATCAGGATGTGGATTATAAGAGCATGCTGGAGGACACCTTAAAGGATCTTTAAAAGAATTTTGAAAATCAGAAGAAAACCGGCCGGGGGAAAAGAAAGGAAGTGACAGTGTGCGTGGCGTGTGGAACTGGATTGTCACAAGAACGGCAGACTACGGGCTGCCAAAACAAATTGAACTGATTGATATTGTGCAGATTCTGCTCATTGCATTTTTCGTCTATCACCTGATCCGCTGGCTGCAGAATACAAAGGCCTATACGCTGATGAAAGGTATTTTTCTGATTGGTGTCTTTGTCATCATTGCAAACGTGCTGAAAATGCAGACGATTCTGTGGCTGTTCGGAAACATCGGCGGGGCGGCGATCACAGCGGTTGTAATTATCTTTCAGCCGGAGCTTCGAAGAGTGGTCGAGCAGATTGGAGAAAAGAATCCGCTGTCTGCCATTTCTTTTGCGAGCGGCCAGGAGGAAAATGAACGGTTCAGTGACAAAACCATCAATGAACTGGTAAGGGCCAGTTTTGAAATGGGAGAAGTAAAGACCGGAGCGCTGATCGTCATCGAAAAGACCATCACCCTGGAGGAATATGAAAAGACCGGAATCCCGATTGACGGCGTTCTGACCAGCCAGCTGCTGATCAATATTTTCGAACACAATACGCCGCTGCACGACGGAGCCGTGATTGTACGGAACAACCGTGTCACGGCAGCAACATGTTACCTGCCGCTGTCCGACAACATGGATCTGAACAAGAATCTTGGAACACGCCACCGTGCAGGTGTCGGCATCAGTGAGGTGACGGATTCCTTTACGATTATTGTCTCCGAGGAAACCGGAAATGTGTCGTATGCTTCCGGCGGAGAACTCCACACGGCAGTAACACCGAGCGACCTTCGGGAGCAGCTTCACAAAATCCAGAAGCTCGCGAAAAAACCGGAAGAGAAGAAAGGATGGCATATCCGCGGAATGCGTCAGAAAGTGGAGGGAGAGAAGAAATGAAAAAGAAAATTCTGAAAAAGCTTCTGAACAATCTCCCTTTGAAAATTCTTTCTATCCTGATTGCCATTGTAATCTGGTACGTTGTGGTCAGTGTGAATGACCCGATTGTGAAAGAGCGCTTTGATGTCCCCGTGCAGGTGACCAATGAAGCCTACATCGCAGCCGGAAAGAAAACATACCAGATTGCGGAGGAATACCAGACGGTCACGGTTACTGTCACGGACAACAACTCGGTTGTCAGCCGGCTGAAGGCATCGGATATCACCGTCACGGCCGATCTGACCCAGATTGTGACGATGGATACAAACCCGGTTTATGTGCCGATCAAGGCAGCGTGCTCCATGGTAAAACAGGAAAAACTGAGCACAGTGACAGCAACGATCCCTGTGGAAATCGAGGATGTGGACAGCGAAAAATTCCCGATCACAATTGACGCAGGAAATACGAAACCGGCAAAAGATTACGAAGTGGGAACGATGACTTCCGATCCGGAGAGCATCACCATTTCCGGCCCGACGTCCCTGATCAATAAGATCAGCAGTGTGGTGGCAAAAGTAGATGTAACCAATATGCGGAATTCCGGAACCGTCACGGCGGATCTGATGATTATTGATAAAAACCAGGATGAGATGCCGGAATCCCAGATGGAATTTTTGAATTTCGACAGCGGCTCCCCGCAGGTGGATGTGGATATTGAACTGTGGCGCCGTGTATCCGGTATTAAGCTGAGTGCACTGTACAGCGGAACTCCGGCAGACGGCTATCAGATTAAAAATATCTATACCACACCGGAGGAAATCACCGTTGCCGGATCCGAGGAGGCACTTGCAAAGCTGGCGGATGAAGGCAATACGATTGAAATTCCGGAAGACTATACCTCCGTTGCAGGACAGCGCTCCGATGTGGAGACGACGGTTGACTTAAGCGATGTTCTCGCCGATGTGACAGATCTGAAAGTATCTTCCAGTTCGTCTGCATCCGTTACCGTTCACGTAACGGTTATGCCGAATGAGAGCAGGGAATTTGAACTTGATGTCGATCAGATCGAGACGGGCAATCTTCAGTCCACTTATACCGTTCTGTATGATCAGACACAGCTTGCAATCCGCATTAAAGCATCGGACAAAAATCTGGCCAAATTAGATACTTCCCAGATCAACGCATCCATAGATCTGAATGGAATGGGTGTCGGGGATTACGAGGTACCGGTAAAAATCACACTGCCGGATGGCTATGAGCTCGTAGACAGTGTCAAGACAACGATTCATATCAAAGAAAAAGCAGTAGCAAATAAAACGACAGGAACAAATTAGGAGGGAAACCAATGGTAAGCGGAAAAGTGACCGTGAAAAATCCAACCGGCCTTCATCTTCGCCCGGCCGGAACCCTGTGCAAACAGGCAATGCAGTTTAAATCATCTATTACATTCCACTACGGAGATGGAAATACAGCAAATGCAAAGAGCGTCTTAAGCGTCCTTGGCGCATGCGTCAAATGCGGAGACGAAATTGAGCTGTTCTGCGAGGGAGAGGACGAGGAGGAAGCTCTGCAGTTCCTTGTCAATTCCATCCGGACGGGACTTGGGGAAGAACTGTAAGGAGAAAGAACAATGAAGAAATATGATTATGTTCTGGTTGGCGCCGGTCTGTATTCCGGAGTGATTGCTTATCTTGCCGGTCAGGCAGGGAAAAGCTGTCTTGTACTGGAACGAAGAGATCATACAGGCGGAAATATTTACTGCGAAGAAATCGAGGGAATTCATGTACACAAGTATGGAGCGCATATTTTCCATACTTCGAATAAAGAGGTGTGGCAGTTTGTCAATTCGCTGGCAGAATTCAACCGTTATACAAACTCGCCGATTGCCAACTACAAAGGCGAAATTTATAATATGCCGTTCAATATGAATACTTTCAGTAAAATGTGGGGAATCCGCACACCGGAAGAGGCGAAAACAATCATCGAAGAGCAGAGAAAAGCTGTTCCGGGAGAGCCGAAAAATCTGGAAGAGCAGGCGATCAAACTGGTTGGAAAAGATATTTATGAAAAGCTGGTTAAGGGTTATACAGAAAAGCAGTGGGGAAGAGATTGCAGTGAGCTGCCGAGCTTTATCATCAAACGGCTTCCGGTGCGCTTTACGTATGACAACAACTATTTCAATGACCTTTATCAGGGAATTCCAATTGGAGGCTATAACGTTCTGACAGAGCGGCTTTTTGAAAAAGCGGATGTACAGACAGGTGTTGATTTTCTGGAAAATAAAGAAAAGTACCTGGCGATGGGTGAGACGGTGATTTACACCGGAGCGATTGATGCGTTTTACGATTATGCACTTGGCAAGCTGGAATACCGTACGGTGCGCTTTGAAACAGAAGTGCTGGATACCGACAATTATCAGGGCGTAGCTGTAGTAAACTACACCGATCGGGAGACACCGTATACGCGTGTGATCGAACACAAGCATTTCGAATTCGGAACCCAGAAAAAGACCGTCATTTCCAGAGAGTATTCCACCGACTGGAAAGAGGGGATGGAGCCGTACTACCCGGTGAATGATGCCAGAAACCAGGAACTTTATCAGAAATATGCCGCACTTGCGGAAAAAGAAGAGAAGATTATCTTTGGCGGAAGACTTGGAGAATACAAGTATTACGATATGGACAAAGTCATTGAGGCTGCACTGAACCAGTGGGAGAAAATGCAGCGGTAGGAAAAAGAACTGCAAACGGAAATCAATCAAAACGGACTGCACACTTGACAGCAGTCCGTTTTTTGACTATATTATAAACGATATCCGGCTGGAAAATACCGGAAAATAAGAAAATGAAAGAGGTCGTTATGAGAAAAGAATATGATGACGAGGATGAAATCCCGGAAAGACGCCATTCCTCAGGAAAGAAAAAGAAGAAATTCGGCTGGGTTAATGTGCTCACCATCCTTCTCGTAGTTGTACTGGTTGTGCTCGTCGGTGTCTATGCTGTAATCAATCACTATTACAGCAAGAGTAACTACGTAAGCGATGATAAAATCACGATCAATAAATCCACAGAGGTTGAGACAGAAAGTACCGGGTTGACTGATGAGGAGACGGATGCCCTGCAGTCTGAGATTTTAAATGAGACACAGGACATTGAACTTCCAAACAACAATAACGTGTACAACATTCTGCTGATCGGTGTTGACCGTCGTGACAAAACGTGGTATGGAAACTCCGATTCCATGATTCTGATGTCCATCAATAAAGATACAAAACAGATCCACATGACATCCTTTATGCGTGACCTGTATGCAAATATCCCGGATGTCGGTGTGAAAAAACTGAATGCAGCCTGCGCATATGGCGGCGGTCCGCTGGTTGTACGAACCATCGAGGACAACTACAAACTGCCGATTGACAATTATGCAAGTGTTGACTTCGATTCCATGATTGACATTATCGATGCCATCGGCGGAATCGAGCTTTCGCCGAGCGATGATGAAATCCGTGTAGCGAACCAATATGTTGATGAAATGTGCAGACTCCGTAATGTGGATGCTTCCGCCCATCAGTATACAGCAGGCGGAGAGCAGCATGTGGATGGCTATCAGGCAGTTGCATATGCAAGAATCCGTTACGTTGGAAATTCTGATTATCAGAGAACGGAGCGTCAGCGAGAGGTTTTAAGCAAGATGATGCAGAAAATGAAATCGTCAAGCGTAACAGAACTGAGTGCACTGGCGGATACCATTCTTCCAAGTGTTACCCATAACATTGATCAGTCTACATTGATGACATTGATCGGAGAGCTGCCGACGATCCTCTCCTATGAGATTGTACAGAGCCGTGTACCATACGATGATCTGTACTCCAGCAAGGGTGAGATGCTTGTTCCGGATTTCTCGGCAACCATTTCCAGACTTCAGACAGAAATCTACGGATCTACTACCGTAAACGAATAAAAAAGAAACAAATGAAAAACCTCCTGTATCCGGCAAGAAAACCGGAGCCGGGAGGTTTTTTCTGCCCGAAAAACCGGAAAAAACCATAAGAAATTTGTAAGGTATTTTACCGGCGGATAACTTGAAATAGATGGAAAAATGTAGTAAGCTATAAATTGTATAAGAGTAAAAAAATGGGAGGATGAATAAGAATGAAAAGAAAGTTTCTGGCCGCAGCCGTACTTGGCGTCATGGTAAGTGTTACACCAGCCGGTGCATATGCAGCTTCTACAGAAACCAGTCCATTACCGGTAAATTCGGAAAGTGATACTGTAGCTCAGGCCGAAGACGAAGAAACGACTCCGACTCCGGCGCCAACTGAGACCCCAGAGGTTACACCGAGTGAGACTCCGGCTCCAACCGAAGCACCGACCGAAGCACCGACCGCAACACCAACCGTAACACCAACTGAGACCCCTTCCGAGACACCGACGCCGAGCGCAACTCCGGCTCCGGAAGTAAGTAATCTGAAGGAAGGCTGGAACAGCGTTGAAAGAGATGGAAAGAAACAGTTTCAGTACGGAGTTCTGGATGAGAATAATAAGGTGGTAGCTGCTACCGGACCAATAGAAATCGACGGTGTCGGTTATGCGTTTGATGAAAACGGCTACATGCTGACCGGTGAAGTAGAACTTACGGATAAAGATGGAAAAACCGGAACCTACTACTTGGATACAGAAGGGGAAGATCCTGCAAAAGACGGACTTGGTTCGATGCAGCAGGGTATCTGTGAAGGAAAAGTATTTGCACCGGAACTGAAAAGAAATGAACTTGTTACACTCGAATTTAATGATGGAAGCGTAGACGATTACTATGCGGATGAAAACGGCTATGCCATCTGGAGCAAGACCCAGAAGGTAGGAGATAAAACATATCTGTTTGGCGATGACGGCACCCGCGTAAAAGAGGCAGGTTTCCAGACTGTTGTCGATGAAAAAGGGGTAACGCATACCTACTATCTGAATGCAGACAGCACCGTATCTCTTGGAAACCACACCGTATATCAGCAGGAAGACCGTACCGTAAGCTGGCTGACAGTAGGTTCTACCTGGTATCTGGTAGATGCAGAAACTGGAGAACTCCTTTCCGGCTGGCAAAAGGTAGATACAGCAACCTACTATATGAAACCAGGTTCCTTTGATGCGAACGGAGACATGAAAGACGGAAGCTTCGAGATGGAGACCGGCAATCAGAAAAATAAATCCGGCTGGGCTGAAATTGATGGAAAATGGTACAGCTTCCGAAGCTGGGGCGGCGTACGAACCGGCTGGTTCAATTACGATGGAAATAAATATTATCTCCACGAAGACGGCCATATGGAAGACAATGCACTGAATCTGAATGGAACCTTGTACTTCTTCCGAAGCTGGGGCGGTATGCGCGTCAATGATGTTGCTGAATATGAAGGCAATTATTACTATGTCGGAGCTGACGGAACCGTTTCGACCACAACTGGCTGGAAAAAAATTAAAACCGCAACTCAGACGATCTGGTACTGGACGACGGCAGACAGTGGAAAACTGCTGACGAATTCCTGGCTGGATTACAATGGAAACAGCTATTATCTGAAAGCCGATGGAAAAATGGCTTTTAATGAGTGGCTGGATAACACCTATTACTTCCGCAGCTGGGGTGCGGCCTACAAAAACGCATGGGCAAAAGTCAACAATGTATGGTATTATTTTGACGGAAATGGAAAGAAATATACCAGCGGCTGGCTGACCTACAAAGGAAATAAGTATTATCTGAAATCCGATGGAACCATGCTTGCCAATGAATGGCTCGATGGAAAATACTACTTCAAGAGCTGGGGTGGTATGTATAAAAACGAATGGGGCAAGTCCGGCGATACCTGGTACTGGTTTAATGCAGATGGAACCAAACGGACGCAAAAAGGCTGGTTCCTCTATGATAAAAATTATTATTATCTGGATAAAGATGGAAAAATGCTGACCGGCTGGGTTTACCATGACGGTAACTATTATTACATGAAGAGCTGGGGCGGCATGGCACATGACGAGTGGATTCTTCATGATAAGAACTGGTACTACTTCAAGAGCTGGGGCGGCATGTACCATGACCAGTGGCTGACACTGAACGGTTCTCAGTATTATTTCCGCAGCTGGGGCGGAAGATATCAGAACTGCACCGCTACGATCAATGGAAAACAGTACAAATTCGATGCTTCCGGACGCAGAATCACGGAAGGATGGGAGTACATCGGAAAATACCGCCGTTACCGCAAAGCAGACGGTTCTCTGATGGAGGATGTGACAAGCATCTTCAATCCGTCATCCAAATACATCACAGTAGACAGAACCCGCGGACGTGTCACCATTTACGGCTATAACAGTGCAACCGGTTCTTACGATACCCCGATCAAATCAATGATCTGCTCCGTAGGAAATCCAATCAGTTACACCGCAGCAGGAACATATAAAATCGGCTGGCAGTTGAAAAAGAAGCAAATGAGAGGTGAAGATTATGTGTGCTGGGCACCATATGTATCACAGATTTATGGCGCTGTTTACTTCCATGGCGTAGCAAGCAGCACACCGGATCTGAATATGATCTCTGCCGTAGACTTCAATTCCCTGGGATCACCGATGTCACATGGTTGTGTCAGACTGACTGCAATCGATGCAAAATGGATTTATGATAACGTCAGCAGCGGAACAACGGTCCGCATTGGCGACAATCTGGATTATCCGCTGACAAACCCGACCCGTTATACCTGGACAGGCGGTGCTTTCGGAAGCGATCCGACATATCGATAAAAAATAGAACAGGAATACCTGTATGAGAAAATCCATCGGGGCAGCAGTGCCGCCGATGGATTTTCTGATAAGAAGACATCGGCCATTTTACAGGAAAGGAAGACAGATACGATGGAATTACAGGAAAAGAAAAAGAACCGGACAGAACAGAAAACAGATATGCAGAATAAGGAAAAAGCATTGCTTACCCAACTTGACGAGATTGCAAAACAGGATCTCTGTCTGGCATTCTCCGGCGGTGTGGACAGCAGTCTGCTGCTGAAGCTTGTCATGGATGCATCTGCAAAATATGGAACAAAGGTTTATGCAGTAACCTTTCAGACACGGCTGCATCCGCCCTGCGACCTGGAGACAGCGACAAGAGTAGCAAAGGAGGTTGGCGCTGTTCATGAGGTCCTTTTTGTTGATGAGCTGGAGCAGGAGGCAATCCGTTACAATCCGGAAAACCGCTGCTATCTCTGTAAGCACTATCTATTTGGGAAACTTCTGGAATTTGCCCGCGATCACGGTGTCACCCAGGTACTCGACGGAACAAATGAGGATGACCTTCATGTCTACCGGCCGGGGCGAAAAGCGCTGAGAGAATATGGTGTCATCAGCCCGCTTGCAGCGTGTCATGTGACAAAAACAGAGGTAAAAGCACTTGCTGCAAAGTACGGCGTTTCCGTAGCACACCGTCCATCCACTCCATGTATGGCGACACGCCTTCCCTACGGGGCAGAAATTAACTATGACGTTCTGGATCGGATTGCGGACGGCGAAGCATGGCTTCATACGCTGTTCGGTGCGGAAGAGAATCTCCGCCTGCGTGTACATGGCGATGTGGTGCGTCTTGAAATCGCACCGGAGCGTATGGGGGAAGTGCTTGAGAAGAGAGAAGAAATGATTGCATATCTGAAAAAGCTCGGCTTTTCTTACCTGACGATGGATCTGGAAGGGTTCCGCTCCGGCAGTATGGATGAGAAAATAACACAGAAAGAGGAAACAAAATGAAAGCAATTTTAAGTGCGGACCGCAAATGGGGTCTGGGATATCAGGGACGGCTGCTGGTAAGTATTCCGTCTGATCTGCGATTCTTCCGTGAAACTACGATGGGACACGTTGTCGTGATGGGAAGAAAGACACTTGCTACACTCCCGGCAGGGCAGCCCTTAAAAGGCAGAACGAATATTATTTTAAGCCGTGATCCGGAATGGACTGTCCGCGGCGCAACCGTTGTCCACAGTATCAAAGAGCTGATGGAAGTATTAAAGCCGTATGAGGACGACGATATTTATGTTGCGGGCGGCGGAGAAATTTACCGTCAGCTTCTCCCATACTGTGATACGGCATACGTCACACGAATTGACATGACGTATCAGGCGGATACCTTCTTTGAGGATCTTGACGAATCACCGGATTGGGAGATGGTAGAAGAGGGCGATGAGCAGACCTGCTTTGATATTGAATTTTATTTCACGGAATACCGAAGAAAGAATGAAAAGGCAGAACGCCCGAGATAAGGGTAAGACAGGACGTAAAAAACGGAGAAACCACAGAAAAAGCGGCTTCTCCGTTTTTTTTCATATAGGATACAAAAAGTATCAGTGCTGTCCGCCTGCAGAAAGCTCCAGCATTTTTTTCTTAATATCATTTTCGAGCTGTACCAGCTCAACTTCAGCGGCGGCACGTTTCTGGCGGCCGTCCTCCTGAATCTTCATCACTTCATCGAGGGTAGAGATCAGGCTCTGGTTCGTCTGTTTTAAGGTTTCCATATCGACGATACCGCGCTCAGATTCTTTTGCAGTCTCGATCGTTGCCATCTTCAGATTCTCCGCATTCTTTTTCAGAAGCTCATTTGTCATATCCGAAACCTGGCGCTGTGCTTTGGCAGCCTCAGTCGAGTGATGAACGCCGAGTGCAATGATCATCTGGTTTTTCCAGAGCGGAATGGTGTTGACGAGTGTGGATTGGATCTTTTCGGCCATTACAGAATCGCTGTTCTGAAGCATGCGGATCTGCGGCGCTGTCTGGATCGAAACCATACGGGTCAGTTCCAGATCATACAGTTTCTTCTCAAATCGGTTGCAGAGATCTTCGAGATCCTTGGCAGCCTGTGCATCTTCGGCCTTTCCGGTCATCTGCGCTTTATTCTGCAGATCACGGAGTTCTGTGGAACGTACCAGCTCCAGCTTTTTCTTTCCAGCGAGAATGTACATGGTCAGCTCTTTAAAATAATTCAGGTTCTGTGCATACATCTGATCCAGAATGGCAATGTCTTTCAGAAGCTGCCGCTGGTGGCCGTCGAGCACGTCACAGATTTTATTGACATTCACCTCTGCCTTGTCATACTTCGCTTTCATTGCATTGATTTTGTTCGTGCTTTTCTTAAAGAAAGAGAATGGTCCCTTTTCTTCTTCAGCGTCAAACGTTTTCAGCTCTGTCACAACAGAGGTGAGCAGATCGCCGATTTCCCCGAGATCTTTGCTTCTGACGTTCTCCAGCGTTTTCTCGGAAAAGTCTGCCATTTTCTTCTGTGCACCGGCACCGTACTGCAGAATGCCGTTTGTATTGGCAAGATCAATCTGGGAAACAAAGGCATCCACCATGGCTTTCTGTTCGTCGGACAGAACAGAATCATCCATGACCTCTTTCTTTTCTTCCGGCTGCTGTACCGGAAGTTCCGGTTCCGGCTCCGGAGTGCCGAAACTTAAGCTTGGAATTTCAGTGGTGTCCTTTACAAAATCATTCATGTTTTCTATTCTCCTTTTCTTCGGTACGGAAACGTAACCGGTGATTTGATTTCAATTGTATAGCTTTGAATAGTTACATGTGAAGCGGCTCAATATCCTGCTTTGACGGACCTGCCTGATTTGTCAGTCCCTCCTGCGCCAGCATCGTCTGCAGAACAGAGATATCAGAAGAAATATCCCATGCCGTTGTCTGGAACAGATCGTCAAGCAGCTTTTCGAATGCGGCATTGATGGTATCCAGTGTGTCCTCGATTTCCTTCTTGGTTCGGAGGATATTGTCGCTTTGAATTGGTTCGTTCTCAAAGGAACGGTAAGCGTCGAGCAGCTTCCAGGTTGTCGGCATATAGTAATCCATAAATTTCCGCAGGGCGGCGGCTTCTTTTGGGCGCTTTTTTGCCTCCTCGAGAATCCGGGTAACAACCGTTTCGAGACGGCTCAGCTTGGCTGTGATGACTTCACCCGGCAGATCCAGGTTGCACTGATGGATCTTCTGAATATAAGATTCACATTCTTCCAGCATCTGCTGATATTCCGGCGTTACACCGGAGGCCTCCAGCTGTTCACGTGCTTTCTGTTCGGCAATCTGCTGTTCCTTCTGGCTGGCGAGCATTGCGCGGTACTGGTCGTAGCAGTCCTTTGTCACCATCAGACAGGTACCATTCTCGTCGAGGTGGCCCTGGCGCAGCATGGATTTATCAATCATGGTCGTAATATCGGTCAGAAGCTCACCTTTCTCACAGTGCATACTGTCGCAGAGTTCTTTCGTGGAAATATATTCCTTTGTGCCGATCAGCGTACAGATCTGGCGGAAATGGCGGACCAGACGCCGGTTTTTACTTCCCTTTTTCAGAAGAATGCCGCCGCCGATGGTAAATGCGGCAAAAATAAGAGAAGGAATCAGCGCGCTGTTGTCTGGACCTGCAAATAAGGAATACAGACTAAGCGTTGTGCAGCAGCCGAACAGTCCGGTGACACCCCAGCCGGCAGCCGTCTGAAATCCGCCGACAAGTGCAAGATCGGTGGATGGCATAAAGCGCTCGCGCAGTACACGACGTTCCTGTATGCGGCTGTTCCATTCCGTATTCTGCGGGGTCTGCCAGGTATGGGAAGGTTTGGGAACCGGGTTCGCGCTCTTACCCGGCATCGTGCCTCCCGGCCCGTAGGAATAGTGATGCGGTCCGGTCTGCTGCGCTGTATTATTATGGGAAGAATGCTGGCTGCTGTAGGAAGTATCTGCGGAATAGCCGCGGGACGGCTCCTGTGTGCCATTTGCACGGAATGGTCCCTTCCGGTTTGGGTAGACAAACTGGTTGATGGTGTCTGAAATCTTCTGGTTTAATTCCTGAAAATCCTGAGAATTTACAGCGTTATCCACAAGCTTTCCAATACTGTCGCCGACATCCTTTAAATCATCTTCAAAACTCATGACAGTTCCTTTCTGATGAGGTACTTTTTCTGTGTACCGTTTTCCATTTATTATACAATGCGATTGGAAATCTTACAAGCATACAGTGCTTAATTTTCTATGAAGCTGGAGCTGACGGGAATGGTTACAGTTCACAGGAAATGATTTTGTTTTTGGATGAGTTGAAAGAAAGCAGTAACTATTATATACTAAAGAATATCGAATGTCAGAAAAAATCAAATCAGAATAAAGGGGCCGCAATACTAAATGAATAAAAACGAAATTATCCAGATACAGGGAATGGAATATAAAGAAATGACAAAACAGCTTTTGAACAAATGTGCCTTAGCTACGCTCATTCCTTCGAAGGTCAGTCTCATCGGTATTAAGCCAAATCTGGTAGCACCTGTCCCGGCGGAGTTTGGAGGGACGACACATCCGGAGGTGGTTGCGGGGATCATCGAATATCTTCAGGAAAATGGATTTACTAACCTTCAAATCATGGAAGGTTCCTGGGTCGGGGATAAGACAGAGGAATCGTTTGAGGTCTGTGGATACCGTATGCTTTCGGAACAGTACAGCGTTCCGCTTATCGATGCGCAGAAGGAAAAAAGCATGCCGGTGCAGTGTGGTGATATGGAACTTCAGATTTGCGAATGTGCGAAAAAGGTGGATTTTATGATCAATGTCCCGGTCATGAAAGGCCATTGCCAGACTAAAATTACCTGCGCACTGAAAAACATGAAAGGTCTCTTGCCGAATAAAGAAAAACGTCATTTTCATGCCATGGGACTTCATCGGCCAATTGCGCATCTGGGGCTGGGGATTCATCAGGATTTTATTTTGGTGGATAATATCTGCGGAGACCTTGACTTTGAGGATGGCGGTAATCCGTTTATTATGAATCGCCTTTTCGCTGGGTTAGATCCGGTGTTGATCGATGCATATGTCTGCGAGGAACTGCATTATAAGCCAGAAGATGTCCCGTATGTCAAAATGGCAGAAGAGTTGGGCGTGGGAAGCGCTGATCTCACACGGCTTTCAATCCGCCAAATTGGCGAAATTGGTGAAAAAAGAGTGATTCCGGAAAAACGGAAGATCGTGGAACTGCAGGATGCCGTAGAGGAAGTTGAGTCCTGCAGTGCCTGCTACGGCTATCTGATCCCGGCGCTCGACCGGCTGAAGGAGGAAGGACTGCTGCAGGAACTCCACGAAAAAATCTGCATCGGGCAGGGATACCGGGGAAAGAGCGGGGCGCTTGGTGTGGGAAGTTGTACTTCAGGGTTTAAATACAATCTGAAAGGCTGCCCACCGACCGATGAGCAGATGTATGAATTTTTGAAGCAGTACATTGCAACTAGACGAAAAACAGAAGCAGAAAAATAGCAACAGAGGAGAGAGCGAATGAAAAAAGCAGTCAAAGCCATTTTAAATGTATTGTCCTACGGCGGAATTGAAGTAGAATCCGCCCGTCGGCTTGCCGATATCAAGAAGCTGGATCCGATCCGTATTTTTCTGCGAAAATTGGATATGGAAATATATAATGGGGACTACAAGGTTCCGATTCGGCTGTTCTTCCCGGATGAAAAAATGGAGGAGCATGGTGCAAAAGAAGCGATTCTGTTCTTCCATGGCGGCGGCTGGACAACCGAGAGTGTGGAGACATACGACCGTGTCTGCGCGCGCATGGCGCAGTCGACGGGGCAGATTGTTGTATCGGTAGAATACCGTCTTGCACCGGAGCATCGTTTCCCGACAGGCTTAGAAGACTGCTACGCCGCCGCCCAGGCAATGCTGCGCGGGGAGATTCTGCCGGAGGTAACGCCGGAAAATGTCACGATCATGGGCGACAGCGCAGGAGGAAATCTTGCGGCTGCGGTCTGCCTGATGGCGAGGGACAAAAAAGAACTGCTGCCGGGGAAACAGATTTTGATTTATCCGGCGGTGAATTCCTGTTACACAGAGAAATCACCGTACAAATCCGTGAAAACCAATGGAACCGGATACCTTCTGACCAGTGTCAAAATGGAAGATTATGTAATTCTGTATCAGCGGACCGAAGAAGACCGCAAAAATCCGTACTTTGCACCGGTACTGGCAGAAAATCTGCAGGGACTGCCGGACACGCTGGTACTGACGGCGCAGTACGATCCGCTGCGCGATGAGGGCGAGGATTATGCGAAAAAGCTGAAAAGGGCTGGCAATCTGGTTGAACATCATCGGATCAAGGGTGCATTGCACGGCTATTTTGCGCTTGGCATTGAACACCTATATGTGCAGGAAAGTTTTCAGTATATGAATGCATTTTTAAGGAAAGAAAAACAGCAGAAAAATGCAGACGAAGAACTGGAAAACATAGCAGCAGTGAAGAAAAAATTAACACCCGGGAAGGCGGGTAGTGTCAAATAAGTTATGAAAAAACAGAGCCAAAGAAAAAGGCTCAAATGGACCTTGCTACGAAAATAAAAATCGCAGCCAAGACTTGAACCTTGACAACAAATGTTTTCAACAATTATGAAAGCATCACTATAAAGCAGTCATAATAATGGCTGCCAGCAGTGAAATATGATTTGTACAAAAGATGGATTATACTTGAGCTTCAACCGTATAGCCATGTTTTTCTAATTCTCGTATATAACGGGAAAGTTGTTTTTGCTCACAGTTTTTGCGCCTGACTTCAAAACAGTTTTCATCAAAATTAGTGCCTTGTTTTAGCATTGTATAAATGATAACAAGTAATTTACGAGCAAGAGCGACAATGGCTTTTCTGGCCCCTTTTTTCTGCTTGATTCTCCAATACCAGGCTGAAAGATATGTGTTTCGTTTGCCGGCAATTACCCAGGCAATCTCACAAAGCATACTTTTTATATAAGGATTGCCTTTTGTGATAGAGGTACTTTTTCTTTTTCCGGCACTCTCGTTATTGCCGGGACACAGACCGGCCCATGAACAGATGTGTTCTGCAGTTTTAAATGGTTTCATATCTGTACCGATTTCGGCAATGATTGCACAGGAAGCAGTTGTACTTATTCCATAGATAGTATTTAACTGTTCAATTTGTAAAGCGAATGGAAGCATATCTTCCTGAAGATGAGTTTCAATTTCAATAAGATGCTCTTTCATGGAATCATAATGACACATGAGGATTTTTAAGAAAGATTTTTGATGTTCTGAAAGAGTCCCATTTACAGACATGAGGATTTCATCAATGCGTTTTCTGGTTTTTGTTTTGAGATAAGAATCCAAAGACATTTTATCAATCTGTCCATGTTCCATCAAATGTAGAATAATGTTTCTGCCGGAAGCACCAAAAATATCAGAAATAAAAGAAGACAGACGAAAACCGGAACTCTGCAGGAATTTTTCAACCCTGTTTTTCTGGGAAGTAATATCGCGGATAATACTCTTGCGATAACGGTTTAAATCACGAAATTCACGAATCCTTTTTTCTGGAATAAAACTTGCATTAAGGAGTCCTGCACGTAGTAATGTAGAAATCCATTCAGAATCACGTATATCAGTTTTTTTGCCAGGAACGTTCTTCATATGGCGGGCATTAACAACTAATAAAGTGATATCTCCAGAGAAAGCATCTTCTAATATTTCGTAAATTGGAATCCAATAAATGCCAGTGCTTTCCATTGCAATATGATGGCAATTCTCTGAAATGATCCAGTCTCGTAAAGCAAGCATATCAGGAATTAAAGTGGTAAATTCACGAATTTCAGAGTGAGTAGGTTTACCTAATGGACCAGTTAGGATACATGCAACAATTTTTTCTTTGTGGATATCCAAACCACAGGAAATTTCTAAAAGATCTTTCATACAGACAGCCTCCTTTATAATAGAATTGACAGGAGATTTGCCCGAGATAATATGGACTTTGCTACTCGTGCTATCTGTAAAAGATGCGACAATATGCTGTACTCAAGGGCAAAACATTTACGTTGAAAAACGGGGTGAAAATCCTCCAAGGTACAATCAAACTTAATCCTGTCAATAACTATTGTAAAACAAGGCAGGAAGTAAAAAAAGTAGTGGAGGTCAATCCTCTATTTTCATTATAGGCTGTGATAAGCTTTCATGATTCGTTGAAAATTGCAGATATTAATTCCAATAAGCTCTCCGAGGGCTTAGGGCGTTGCCCTAAGAACCCACAAGGAACCAGTCCCTTGACCCATTTTCGGGCTTTGCCCGAGCCCATCCTCGCCGGAAGGCAGGAAAAGGGCGCAGCTACCCCTTTTCTGCTGGATAGGATAATCCGAGAACTTTATGTCAATAGACTTTCGCTGCATATCCTCGCAGTCGGCAAAGCCGTCTGTTCCGGTATTCCACGGTTCTATTGACAACAGTTCCGCTCCGATGCGGCAGTACCATTTTTCTGTATGTTCAGAATGGTCTGTTGTCCAAGAAAGATCAGAAGCTGCCACTTGCCAGGCATATTGTCGGCACCCTGAAGCATTTCTACTTCATTGAGGACTTTATAGCCTGCATGCTTATGTGGACGCAGGAAGTTATAGTAAGCGACCCAGAGTGCCAGATCATAGTTGGCACCGTCGATGTTGTCGAACCCATTTGTATGGCGGTAAGAGGCTTTATAAGTACGGTTCAGTCGTTCAACCATCTGTTTGAATGGACGATGTTCTGTAGAAACAGCATCGTCGTTGGTAAGTCCAATGACCTGAGTGACGGAAAAAGTGAAATCTTTGCCGAATTTCTTTGCGAATTCCATAGCGGCAAGGGGATAAGCACTGTATCCGTCAGCAATAAATTTAAAGTTTTCCGGAAGCTTTTTGAGATTCTGGAAGGCCATACGCATAGCAAGGATGCAGGGCCCGACACCACGGTTATCAGATACCTGATAGCCAAGGATAGAGCGGGTAGCAGCATTCATGATCAGCCAGACATAGGTTTTGATACCACGGATCTTGATGTAGGTTTCATCAGCAGTGAAGACCTCATTCTTTTCGTAGGGGTACTGATCCACGAAAGGCTTAATGCAGATGGCTGCAGTCTTACAGTAGTTGGCGATCTGTTGGTGGGAGATGCTGATGTTATACAGGTCTTTTAAAGCCTGTGATGTCTTGCGCAGGGAAAGTCCCAGATTGACGTGCAGCGTCAGGCACAAGGACATGACGTGGGCATTGTGCTTACTGAATTTAAGGGAAGAAGCATTTTTAGGCAGGGTATTTAAGTCCATGCTGAAAAAATCCATCGTGAACTCACGGTAGATGTAATGGAGTTTGTATTTATTCTTGCCATAGTCTTCTTTCAGATCTGCCTTATCTACCTTTTTTAGATTGTGCAGATAGTATGAGCACTTGGGATTCACACATTTGTGGACAATGAAATGTTTTCTGTCTTTTTTAGGAACCAGAGTGTTGCCGCAGTGGGGACAGCGTAGTTTTACAGCGGAAAATCTGCTTTCATCAGGTGAGAACCTGGCATCGCAGATCTTGCATAGGAGCTGACCTTTGGATCCGTTGTTCTTGTAGAGAAATGGTTTAGGGGCATCGCAGCGGGGACAGGTGCAGGAGTCTGGGATATCACACTCTGAGCGTCGGCTGATCGGGCGGATCTTCTTACCATAACGTTTTTCGTAGTAAGGGATGAGCTCTTTATAAGTCCAGTCCTGACGGAAGTCCGTGATCAGAGGGAGTTCGTCAACTTTGAACTTTTGATATTTTGGAGAATGGGAAACATCGAAAGCCCACTGCTTGAGGGGAATATATCTGCAGATAAAATTTAAAAGCCAGCAGATTTGTTTATGTTGGTATTGAATTAATTGTAATAAATAAAGTATAATGTTCACGAGCAATTAAATCCTTTCGTATTTTGTTTGTTGTGGTGACTACATTATACCGAAAAAAGGAGGTAATTGCTCTTTTTATTTGCAAACCTCCGATAAATCAAGGTTTTAAAGGATTTAGAACAATAAAAAACAGGTAGTTTTTGACACTACCGGAAGGCGTAAGGAGGCATAGAAAATGAAGAAAGAACATTCTTCGCGCTGGAGAAAGCTGGACAACGCGGCACAGGCATTTCCGGCGGCCACCGGAAAAAAGGATACGAGAGTCTTCCGGTTTTACTGCCAACTGAAAGAGGACATCCAGGCGGATCTGCTGCAGAAAGCGCTGGAGGAGACAATGGAGCATTACCCGGTGTTTTCCATGGTACTGCGGAAAGGTCTTTTCTGGTTCTATCTGGAGCAGCGCGATCTGCCAGCAAAAGTAGAAGAGGAAAAGCGTCCGCCGTGCAGTGAGATTTACGTACCCGACCACAAAACGCTTCTTTTCCAGGTTTCTTACTATAAAACCCGAATCAATTTCGAAGTATTCCATGCCCTGACAGACGGCACCGGAGCGATGCTGTTTCTGAAAGAACTGGTGAGCAATTATCTGATCCTGCGCCATCCAGAGGAAACATTTTCCAAGGTCAGCGAAGATATGCTGACGGAAACGGACTTCGAGGAGGACAGCTTTTCCCAGTATTACACCGGAAAGAAAAGTGAAAAAGAAAAGAGCCGCCCGGCATACCAGATCAAAGGCGAATATCTGGAGCAGGAGAAGATGGAAATTACCGAGATTCTGCTTTCTGCGGAAGCAGTTCATAAGTGCGCAAAAGCACATGGCGTGTCGGTAACGGCGTACCTTGCGGCGGCGTTGGTATATGCGGTATATGAAGAAATCCCGAAAAGCAGGCTGAAAAAGCCGGTTTCTCTGATGGTTCCAGCCAACTTGCGTAACTTTTTCCCATCTGCATCGATGACGAATTTCTGGAGCTGGATCGAGATTGCCTGTGATCTTGGGCCGGAGGCATCGTTTGAGGATGCCCTGCAGATCACGGGAGCCGCGATGCAGAAAGAGGCGCTGAAGCAGGAGATTTCCACACGTATGAACGATCTGGTGCGGATTGAGCGGAATCCGGTGCTGCGCGCCGTGCCGCTGGAAATCAAAAATCTGGCGCTGATGGCGGGCACGACGCTCGGCGGACGAAGCATTACGACCGTCTATTCCAATATCGGCCGGATTCAGATGCCGCCGGAGTATGAAACATATATTGAGCGGTTCGGATTTTTCACCAGCACAGACAAAGTACAGATGTGTTCCTGCTCCTACGGGGACAGCATGGTGCTTGGAATCACATCTAAAATCGCCGATTCCAATATTGAACGGAACCTGATGCATCTGCTGCAGAAAGAGGGCATTGTCTGTGAACAGGAGGAAAATGATTTTCCGGGACAGAAAGAACAGCCGCACGGGACGGCCAAACTGGGATTGAAAATTTTTTCTTTCACCTGCATCGCGGCTGTCGTACTCTGCTGGATGATGAATTTCCTTGCAACGCCGCAGATGTGGTGGGCAGGTTATGCGACAGCGGGTGTGTTCTGCGCCTGGCTTCTGATCCGGGTGGGATATCAGAAACGGAAAAATCCACTCAAAAACAGTATGTGGCAATTGATCTTTATTATGATCGGTGCGATTCTGTGGGATTATGCGACGGGCTGGATCGGCTGGTCTGTCGATTTCGCAATTCCGCTCGCCGTTCTTCTGAATGGCGCGACGATGCAGATTCTGGCAAGAGCGTACAAAATGGAGGTCAGTGAATATCTTTTTTATCTGATGCAGTCCGGAGCAGCAGGAATCGTTCCGGCGATTTTGTGGCTGACAGGAACTGTCCGCATTACCTGGCCGTCCGTGATCTGCGTGGGCCTCAGTGTGCTGTATCTGATCGGGCTGTTTTTTTTCCGCGGAAAAGATTTTATGCGGGAAATGCAGAAAAAATTCCGGGTATGAAGGGAAAAGGTGATAGAAAAAATAAGAAGAGCAGGTAAGAAAAGTGGATGTTGGTCCCTTTTCTTACCTGCTCTTTTGAAACTTGTGTGTGTCTGCGGCGGAAAAGCCTGGAGAGAAATCTACTGCGCCTTCTCCTCACAGCTGCAGGAATCCCACGACGGCATTTCATCCCCATTCTTAATCGCATCGCGAACCGCACTGTAATACCGCACTTTCTGTTGAATATGCTCCAGATCGGATTCCATGCGCTCGATTTTTTCGCGTATATTCTGCTCATGTTCTTCGAGAATGGCAACCATCTGGTCAATATTTCCCGGGATATCATCCTCAAGCCGGAAAAACTCCTGAATCCCCGCAATCGGAAGACCGGTGCGCTTGAAGCAGAGAATTGCGGTCATGCAGTCAATGTGCTGCTGGGTGTAAATTCGTTTCTTACTTTCGGTATGAATGACATCCGTCAAAAGCCCGATCTCCTCATAATAACGAAGCGTAGAGGCCGGAAGTCCAAAACGCTCGGACATTTCACGAATGGTGTAGGTCTGCTGTTCCATGGAAAAACCTCCTTGAAATAATGAAAAATCAACTGCTTCAAGTATACTTTAGGAAGACAAGTTTGTAAAGTGTAAAACATGATTTCTGAAAAACACAGACCATAAAAAAGAGAAAATCAGAGCAACTTGTGACTGGACGGAACAGCAATTGGTTGTTAAAATGGTATTAATGAGGTTTCGTTTTGTGAAAAACGTTTAAAAACGAATGTGCAGATGGGGGATGGAGAAAAAATGGGGAAGTCAAAAAAGAGAAAAGAATATTCCCTGAAGAAAATTGTTTTAATGGTATTTGCATGCAGCAGTCTGCTCTGTCTTCTGCTGATTATTTTTGTCACGCGGATTTCCATGAAAGCCATGCGGGAATCAAAAATGGAAACATCGCTGAAAGCAACACTGGAGGAAGTGAATCAGGGCTTTGAGTCAGAGTACAATGTGCTGCTGCGTCTGTCACAGACGATGACATCGAATGGACTGGTCGGGGAAAAATATGATGCTTATCGAACGGCAGAAGAGCAGTACGATAAAATTCTGGAGTATCAGGACTTTTATCAGACCCTGAATGTCGCAACCTGGGAGATGGAAGATGTTATGCTGGGCGCTTATCTGATTCAGGGGGAGAGCCGGGAAATGACACCGGAGATTCTGTTTTCCACGTACAGCACAAAGAAGGAGACATTCCAGCCGGAAACACTGTCGAAGCTGGTTGATACGGGAGAAGTTACATATCATTCCATTCATCAAAGCTACAACAGTGTGAGAAATGATAATGTTGTTTCGATGGGACGCAGAACATCATTTTCAGATGGCACAGATGCCTGGATTTATTTAGAAGCAAAATCAGATGAAGCACTGATGCTGCAGAAACGTTCCGAATTAGAAAAAATACCATATGTGCTGCTACAGCTGAATCCGGAAAAGAAAGTAGAGTATTCCAGCGAGAAAACATTTGCAAAAGGAGATATCCTTGAACTGGATGAGGATGGCAGAATAGAGCAGAACGGATATGAGGGAGTTGCCAAAAAGAATATCTATGGATTTTATACGGTTTTGTTGCTTCCAACTTATGAATACCAGAGCGAAATTTATCAATGGACCCTGCTGACAGGAAGCGTGATTTTTATTTCACTGGCCATTCTTGCCGTAGTCGCAATTTCACAGATCTGGCTGGTATCGCATCCGATCAAAGTACTGGAAAAAGAAATGCGCCATTTTGGAAAAGGAGATTTTTCTGAGGCAGAGACACCGGTTCAGCTTGCGGAATACAATCAGCTTTTTGCAACGTTCAATCAGATGAAAGCGCAGATTCAGGAGCTGATTGAGAGTGAGCAGCGGAAGGAAAAAGAAAAAGCAGATCTGGAGCTGGGAAAGCTGATGTATCAGATCAATCCGCATTTTCTGATGAATGCGCTGAATTCTATTCATTGGATGGCGCTGACAAATCATCAGAAAGAGATCGATGATTACGTGAAGCATCTCGGCTTTATTTTGAGTTATTCCCTCGGGAAGGCGGAGCAGAACACGACACTGCGTACCGAATTGAAATACCTGCAGTATTATCTGGAACTGCAGCAGATGACGCATGATTTTTCCAGTGAATTTGATATTGCGGAGGGAGAGTACCTGAATACGCGGTGTGCCCGCTTTCTGCTGCAGCCGATTGCAGAAAATGCGGTCTGCCATAATATGGACGAATTTGGAACCCTGTGGGTAGAAGCGTCGGAACAGGATGGGATAATTACCATTCGAATCCGGGACGATGGAAAGGGCTTTGAAATATCGGAGAAGATGGAGCAGAATGCAAAAGACGAACGAAAGGGGATCGGTCTGCGTTATGTGCAGATGACACTGAAATCATTCTATGGAGAAGAAGCAGAGATGAAAATAGAGAGTGAACTGGGAAAAGGAACGGAGGTTACCCTGCATTTTCCGGTGCTTCCGGCATAAAAAAAGAACTACGAGAAGGAAAAGAGAAAAAGATAAAATGGGGTGGAACAAATGTATCAGGTATTGGTGATTGATGATGATAAGCTGGCAAGAAAGGGACTGATTTCACTGATTCCGTGGGAAAAATACGGAATGGAGGTCGCCGGAGATGTGGCGAACGGAGCGTTAGCACTGCAGTTTATTGAAACACATCCGGTGGATCTGGCCGTGGTGGATCTGACGATGCCGGTGCTCTCCGGGTTGGAGTTTATCTGCGAGTGCAGGGCGCGGGAAATTTCCATGGACTATATTGTGCTTTCCGCACATGAGGATTTTACGTATGTGCAGAAAGCATTGCGGCTCGGGGTAATTGATTATATTTCGAAGCTTCAGCTTGAACCGGAAGAATGCGGCGAGGTGTTCCTGCGTGCGGCGGAGCATATTCGAAAACGGAAAGAAAAAGAGCAGCAGATGCAGGCGGGGGGAAGAATAAATCGGAAAAAGACAGAGACTGTGGCAGATCAGGAAGAGAAGGAACAGTGGAGAAAACTCTGGGAGGAGACGGCTTCGCTGACCTGGATTTATAATATAGAGGAAACACAAAAACTCTGTAATCTCTGGAAGGCAATTCCGACCAGTCAGAAACAGGAATACCGGTACACAATGCAGACATTGCAGGAAATTCAGAATGCCTTTGGCATTTTCATGGAGGAGCAGGAATATGAAAATCTGCAGGAGCCGGAAAAACTGACAGAAAAAATACGACAGGATCTGTGGCAACGGGTACAGAACGGAGAAGGACAGGCTGTTACGGAGATATTGATTTTAAAAGCGGTACTTTTTATCGAAGATCATCTGGTGGATTCTGAAGTGAAAGCGGAGCAGATTGCAGATGCTGTTGGAATGTCGAGAAGTTATTTTTCCGTCTGTTTCAAGAAATGCACAGGCTATTCGGTCAACAG
This sequence comes from Blautia sp. AF19-1, assembly GCF_003479155.1. NCBI lineage: Bacteria > Bacillati > Bacillota > Clostridia > Lachnospirales > Lachnospiraceae > Blautia > Blautia sp. AF19-1. The sequence continues at coordinate 90,038 of NZ_QUGQ01000003.1, read as the reverse complement.
TTATATCCGAAAAGAACGGATTGCGCTGGCCTGCCGTCTGCTGCGGGAAAATCCGCAGATTTCGGCAGAACAGATGGCGGATGCTGTCGGGTATCATGATGAAAAATATTTTGTAAAACTGTTTCAGCAGAGTATGGGTATTGGCTTTGCCGAATATAAAAAACAGTTAAAACGGCAGGAGTTTTAGCAGAATGCCGGAGTATGGGAATGAAAAAGCAGACATTTGTTTGAAGGACAGAGAACAAATGTCTGCTTTTTGGATGAAATGGATCCTGGTTTTGTATAAATGTTCTCGAAAAGTAGAACACGAGGCTGTTTTAATTCGTCAAAATGTATCATAAAATAGACTTACAAGAAAACGAAAGAAACAAAATGACGAACGAGGAAAGGGGAAAACACATGAAAAGGAAAAAACTTGTTGCAATCTTACTCACAGCAGCGATGACCGCAGGTATGCTGGCCGGATGTGGAAGCAGCGGCGGCAGCACAGGAGGCACATCGGACAGTAAAGCATCATCTGAGAGCACAGCATCTTCCGGAACGGCTGATAATTCTTCTGAGGAAGAGGGAGAGGATCTGGCGTTCAAAAAATTCCCGGAAGTTGTCGAGGTACACGTAGGACAGGGTGTCAGCGCAACCGATACTCTGCCGGACGGACTGAGCGTGGATAATAACCAGTACACCGACTATCTTCTGGAAAACTTCAACATCAAAGTCGTTGTAGACTGGACCGCAGCATCTGGAAATGATTACACACAGAAAGTAGCGCTCTGTATCGCAAGCAATACCCTTCCGGATGCGATGACGGTATCGAGAGAGTATATGCTGAAAGCCGCAAAAGCAGGTCAGTTATACGATCTGACCGATCTGTTCCAGAAAGTACAGTCTGATCAGGTAAAAGAAGTTATGGATTCGACCGATGGACAGGCTATTGCAGAAGCGAGCGTGGACGGCAGACAGTATGCAATCCCGGCAGTTGAGGTAGAAACCGGAAGCGTTCAGGTATTAAACGTTCGTCAGGACTGGCTCGATGAGTATGGTCTCGATGCACCGAAAACTCTGGACGATGTAGAAAATATTGCCAAAGTATTTGCGGAGAAAAAACCGGCAGGCGAAGATACCATTCCGCTGGCTGGTCCGGATAAAAATACAAAATGCTATACCAGTTTCCTGGATACCGGCACAACAACAGGCGGATTTGACGCAGTATTTGCCGCAAACGGCGCATATCCGGGACTGTTCCTAAAAGATGATGACGGAAACGTAACATATGGAACCGACTCCGATGCAACCAGAAGTACACTGGAGCGTCTGGCGGACTGGTACGCAAAAGGCTATATTGATCCTGAGATGGGAACAAGAGATTCCACGATCGAGCAGATCAATGCCGGAAAAGTTGGCATGTTCTTCGGCGCATGGTGGGTTTCCGGTTATGGAATCGGTGATGCATACCGTAACGAGCCGGATGCAAACTGGCAGACCTATCCGATCTACACCGATGACGGTGAATGGAATGTAAGACTTGGATCTGCAACAACAGGTTACTGTGTCATCAACAAAAATGTTTCCGAAGATGTTGCCAAAGCAGTTATCATCATGGCCAACGTTCTGTTGAGAGATGAGAGCAAATTTGATGTTTCCGAGCAGCCGCTCAGCTTCTGGCCAGTCAGAACACTGATGGCTCCGGCTGATGAGTGTGAATACACCTATCATGAACTGATCAAAGTATTAAACGGCGAAACCCAGCCGGAAGATTATGCAGGTGTATCCAGTGCATACAAACTGCTGGCAAACGATGTTTCGGTTATTAAGGATACCGTTCCTGGATACGAAAAAGACAAACAGCTCTCTATCGAAGATTTCAGCACTGAAAACTTCGGTAACTTCCAGAGAATGTATTCTCTGCTGGTCGGCGACCGTCCGTACGCTACGACAGAAGTAAACAACAAAGTCAGAAGCTGCATCTTCAGCCAGACAGCTACCATGGAGAAAAAATGGGCAAACCTGCAGTCCATGGAAAATGAGATGGTTATGAAAGTCATCACCGGAAAATCGGATATCAGCGCATACGATGAGTTCGTGAAGAACTGGAAGTCTGAAGGCGGCGATACAATTCTGGAAGAAGTAGCAGAATACTAAAACAGGAAAAAGGCAGACCGTTTCAATGTGATTTTCAGATCCTGAAAGATCACCTGCTTTGCGAAAAGGGGAGAGCAGTCAGCTTTCCCCTTTTTCACAGAATACGTTCTGTCCATCGGAAATAAAAGGAAAATATGGAAATGACAGGAGGGAGGATCTGTATGAAAGCAGCTTCTGCGTCAAAGAAAAAGGGAGTTCTGAAAAAAACAAGAAATTCCAGAACCATCTGGAACTATCATATTATGGTTCTGATTGGAATGGTCTGGCTGTTTTTCTTTAATATTGTTCCAATGTTTGGAATTGTCATTGCATTTGAGGATTACAATCCGATGTCCGGCCTGTGGCATTCGGATTTTGTGGGAATGGAAAATTTTGCCTATCTGTTTTCCATGAGTGACTGTAAACGCGTAATCATCAATACGCTGGTCATTGCAGTTGCCAAACTGATTCTGAATATTATTGTGCCGCTGGCATTTGCACTTTTATTAAATGAAATCCGTCAGGTGAAATTCAAAAAGGCGGTACAGACGATCGTTTATCTGCCGCACTTCCTTTCCTGGGTTATCCTGGCAAGCGTTCTTCTGGAAATGTTCGGTTACAAAGGCGTGATCAATTCGATTCTCGGTGTATTCGGAATCCAGGGAAAGATCTGGTTCTCCGAGGAGAACTGCTTCCGTCAGTTAGTCATCGGTTCGGATGTCTGGAAAGAGTTCGGATTCAATGCCGTTATTTATCTGGCAGCCCTTACCGGTATCAGCCCGGAGCTTTACGAAGCGGCAGCGATTGACGGCTGCAGCCGCTGGAAAGCAGTATGGAATATCACCATTCCGGGTATTGCAAGCACCATCGTTGTATTAAGTATTCTTGGCCTTGGAAATGTTTTAAATGCAGGCTTCGATCAGGTCTTCAATCTGTACAGCCCGCTGGTTTATTCAACAGGAGATATCCTTGATACCTGGGTTTACCGCATGGGTCTTCTGAACGTACAGTTCTCGCTGGCAACAGCGGCGGGTCTCTTTAAATCCGTAATCAGCTTTACACTGATTGTCATTTCCTACATCGTTGCATACAAAGCCGCAGACTACAAGATTTTCTAAGGAGGGACAAAAATCATGATTCAAAGCAAAAGTCTTGGAAGTAAAATATTCAATGTATTTAACATCATTCTGATGAGTCTGCTCTCCTTAAGCTGTCTGTATCCGCTGTGGTATACACTCTGTCTTTCTGTTTCTGATAAAGCAGCAGCAAATTCAGGAAAGGTAAGCTTCTATCCGGTTGGATTTTCCCTGGCTTCGTATCAGCAGATCATGGGAGATACGCAGTTCTTCCGCTCGTTCCTGATTTCTGCAGAGCGAACGATTTTCGGAACAATTTTTACGATTGTAGTTCTTGCCATCTTCGCCTATCCGTTGTCCAAATCAGCGAATGAATATCATCCGAAAAATGTGATTATGTGGATCGTCATTTTTTGTATGCTGTTCAACGGAGGAACGATTCCGTGGTACATCACCATGGTCAATTACGGCATGATCGACAATATGGTCGGCCTGATCCTCTGCGGAGGACTCCCAGTCTTTAACCTGATTCTTCTGATCAATTTCTATCGAAGCCTTCCAAAAGAGCTGATGGAAGCAGCAGAGATTGACGGCGCCGGTGTATGGACCGTTCTGTTCCGTATCGTTGTTCCGTGCGCAATTCCAATTTTCGCAACGCTGATCCTGTTCACCAGCGTCGGTTATTGGAACGAATACTTCCAGGGACTTGTACTTTCGAGTGGGGAGCAGCATTATCCACTGCAGACTTACATCAAACAGATGGTCGTTAATATCCAGACAACAAATCTTTCGATGGATCAGATCGAAAAGATGGACAAACTGTCCAACCAGTCGCTGGATGCAGCAAAGGTATTCATTGCAATGGTTCCGATGCTGGTGGTTTATCCGTTCCTGCAGAAATACTTTATCAATGGTATTATGCTGGGGGCTGTAAAAGAATAAAGAGAAAGAAAAACAGGGCTCTGGCGGAGTGAAAACCGCCGGAGTCTTTTTGCGTAATGCGGAATAAAAAGTACATTGCTTGTTTGCACTAGAATGGAATATAATAGAAAGCAGAAAAAACGTGAAAAATGTGAGGAATAATCGTGAAACAGGAAATTATAGCAGACCTGTCCCGGATTACGGAGGAGGAACAGGCGATTCTGGACGGCAAGACGGAAGTGGAAAAGGAGCGGTATTCGAGCGGGCAGAAGTTTGTGATGGATGCGGGAAAGCTGCTGGAGCGGGGAAAATTGATTGATATTCGGCCGCACACGCGGTTTATTCGTTTTCCGGCGCACAGCCACAATTATGTCGAGATGATCTACATGTGCCAGGGAAGCACCGTGCACACCATCAACGGGGAACGGATCGAATTGAAAACGGGCGAGCTGCTGATTCTGAACCAGAATGCAGTGCAGGAAATCGAACCGGCGGGGCGTGACGATATCGCGGTCAACTTTCTGATCTTGCCGGAGTTTTTCGACCAGACGCTGCGGATGATCGGGGCAGAGGAGAATCAGTTAAAGGATTTTATCGTCGGCTGTCTGAAAAGCGGGGAGGTACCGCTCTGTTATCTGCATTACAGAATCGCGGATGTCCTTCCGGTGCAGAATCTGATCGAAAATCTCGTCTGGACGCTCTTACATCACCAGAGCAATAAGCGGAGCATCAATCAGATTACGATGGGCCTTTTATTCCTGCAGCTCATGAACTACACCGAACGCGTGCAGGTGGGAGAGCAGTATTTTGAACAGGAGATGCTGCTCGGCGTATACCGCTATATCGAGGAACATTACCGGGAGGGCAGTCTTTCGGAACTGGCGGAAGAACTGCACTACGATTTTTACACCTTAATCCGCATGATCCGCCGCCTGACCGGGAAAAACTACACTGAACTTGTCCAGAACAAACGCCTCACCCAGGCCGCGTATCTGCTGGAAACGACAGGACTTTCCGTGGCGGACATCAGTGAGCGGGTCGGGTATGAGAATATGAGTTATTTTCATCGGATTTTCAAGGAGCGCTATGGAATATCGCCGAAGAAGTACCGGGTGGAGAAGAAAATAGAATAGAAATAGAAAAATCCACAGGGGGATAAGGGCTCTGTGGATTTTTTTGCTGTTATCCTATTTTAGCGGAAAACGAATCCTCATAAAGATAATTCTGCTTTTATAATAGATTTGTCCAGCATAGTAAGATGTTGGGCATTCGAAAAAGAAAAAGCAGAGAAAGAGTGGAAAAATAGACAACTTTAGAATATAATTGACTAAGAAAAAATGGAAAAACAGGAAAAACTCGATAAAATTATATTTTACGTCGTAATTGTCATAGGAATTTTAATGATTTTGCTGCAAAATGGAGGTAAGAAAAAACAGAAACGGAGTGAATAAAATGAGTTTATATATCGGGACAAATTATCATCCGCATGATTGGCCGAAGGAGCGGTGGGAAAAGGATTTTCAATTGATGAAAGAGGCTGGATTTGATACAGTACGGCTGGGACATCTGTGCTGGGACAGCTATGAGCCGGAGGATGGCGTTTATACCTTCGAATGGTTTGATCAGGTTATGGAGTTATGCGTAAAATACAAATTGAATGTAATACTGGATGTGTCGATGCATCCGGCACCGATCTGGGTTCATAAACTTTGCCCGGGATGCAATGTAGGAGGAAAAAATGGAGCTCCACAGGCACCGCTGCGCCGATATATGGACGATGTTTCTGATCCAGAGTATCAGAAGTATGCACTGCGGTTTGCTGAAAAAATCGTTTCCCGTTATAAAAATCATCCGGCGCTGTTTGCGTTTGGACTGTGCAATGAGCTGGGAGCAGGCTATCCATCCTATTCTGAAGCGTCGAAGAAGAGATTTCAGAAATGGCTGGAAAAGAAATATAAAACAATAAAAGCACTAAATCATGCCTGGGCAACCCAGCGCTGGAGCCGAAAGCTTTCATCTTTCGAAGACGTTGCAATGCAGGTAAATGAATACGAAATCGGGGCACCGGAGGCATGGCTGGATATGCGGCGCTTCTTTTCCGATGGTATCGCAGATTTTATTACAGAACTGGCAGAAACGGTAGAACAAAATGCGCCGGGAAAGGCTCATACATCGAACCACTTTGCAGAATATGAGACGCTTGGATTTGATTATTTGAAGGCAGCATCTGGATTTGTTGACTATCCTGGCATCGGTTTTTATCCTGGCTATGGAAACAGGGAGAGTATGGGATTCTGGAAAACGGGTTCCTGGTACATGAAACGGATTGCTGAAACTGGAAAACCAATGTGGTGCATTGAATTTGTGACAGGTGGTTTCGGGATTCATCATGCGGCAATGGGGATGAACAGAATGTATGCGTTCTGGTGTCTGCTGCATCGGATGCAGATGATGCTGGGATGGACCTGGCGAAGCATGCTGAATGGCGAAGAACAATATCTGACCGGTATGCTGAATCATGATGGAAGACCGAATGAAAATTATCGGGAATACCAGTGGATTGCATCGGATTTTCGGAAGCTGGAAAAATACGGATTTCCATATCTGCCGCAGCCAGAGATTGCTGTTTCTTACAGTTATGACAGTGAGCTTATGGCTGCGTATGCAAAAATGCAGTATCGAATGCCATACAGCAACAACCTTGCCATCGCGCATCGGATTCTGGAAGAGAGAAACCTGAATTATAATGTTGTAGATTTGCATCAAATGACAGAACAATATCAGATTCTGATTATTCCGGGTGAAATTGTAATGGATCACGAGCAGGAAAACACGGTGCGGGAATTTGTAAAAAATGGCGGTACGGCAATTATGACAGGGTATTCTGCATGGGTAAAAGAAACCGGTCAGGTATTTGACACGTCGAGACCAGGAAACCTGACTGATGTATTTGGAATAGAAATTGTTGGATATCAGAGGACCGCAGGTATGGAAGTTTCTGAAAAAGAAGAGCAGAAGCTTCGCAGAAATCCGGCAAACGGAAGAGAACTTCTGAAAGTGAGAGAAAAATGGATTGATGTGGATTATTATGAGCAGATCAAAGCAACAGATGCAGAAGTCCTGCAGCGTGAGGAGACACATCAGATTCCAGCTATAACCAGAAATCGGTATGGAAAAGGAGCGGCGTATTATTTGTTTTGTGAAACGGAGCCGGAACTTTTAGGCGAGGTTCTTGATGAATGCTGCAGGGAAAAAAGTATGCAGTCCGTGGTTACACCGCAGGGAGTAATTGGAAGAAAAATAGCGGAAAACCAGTATTTTTATGTGAATCTGACGGGAAAGGAGCAGAAAATAGAGCTTCCAGAAAATGGATATGGGGTGCTGCAGGAGAAAAAGATGGAAGATACCTGCACGCTGCAGGCGTTTGATGGTGAACTGGTGATTTGTTAAAGAAGATTGCATGAGGAAAAGAAAATGAAAAAAACAGAGGACAAGTCAGTTATTTACAAGTCACTCTGGATCATGGGGACAGTTATGATTTTAGCTGTCCTCATTATTGAGCTTGTAAGTATTTTTCTGATTCAGAGAGACAGAAGAAAGACGGAGAGGCTATTTTCTAATACGATAGAGAGCTACGGTCAGTTCTGGGAGGATAAATTTGCATCAACTTCAAAAGCGCTTCTGCTGATGAGCGGAACGGATTCAACACCATATTATCAGCAGCTGTGTATTTCGAAAGATCCGCTAACGGTGGAAACTGCTAAAGTACAGCAGCAGAAAATCATGATCGAAATGGGAGAACGGTATGGAAGGGAAATGATGCTGTTTGTCTATGTGCCGGAACGAAATATTTATTTTGTAAGCACAGAGGAAGGGACAACTTATGCCCATCAGAGAGCGTTTAAAGAGAAAATCATTTCTTATATCGCGAACCAATATCAGGAACCAGAGAAAAACTGGATTTTTATGGAATTTGATGGACATCAGTACCTGGCGCGTATTTATTCGGCTGAAAATGGATACATTGGAGCTGCATTTTCTTTGGAAAGAATTGTATCTGGTTTTGTCGGAGAACGAAAAGATCTTTGCGTAGAAGTGCGGGATAATGAGACAGGAGAAGTAAAAATACACCAGGGGACAAGAAAAAGCGGAATTAGTACAACTTGTGTTTATCCACTGAAATATACAAATGCACAGATTTATGTCAGTATGGATGAAGGAATGCTGGACCCGGGAGGAACGTTCGGAACGCTTCTGCTAATGGGAGTCATGATGCTTGCAATTGCCAGCATTCTGATGGCAATTGGTCTGCAGGGAAAAACAGTCTTTGCGCCATTAGAACAGCTTCGAAGAGCCATGGAGCAGTACAGTACCGGGGATTTGGACGTACGTCTGCCGGAGCGGGAAAATGTATCTCAGATCGGACAGCTCTATCAGACCTTTAATCATATGGCAGATCAGATTCAGATTTTAAGAATTGATGTTTATGAAAAAGAGCTGGAGCGGCAGAGGGCGCGAAGCCGTTTCCTGCAGGTGCAGATTCAGCCGCATTTTTATACCAATATTTTAAATCTGATTCATGGAATGGCACAGATTCAGGATTTTGAAGAAATTCAGAAACTCTGCCGGGTATCAGCTGCATATTTCCGTTATCTGATGGGGCAGAAAGGAACCTTTGTACCATTGAAAGAAGAACTTCGATGTCTGATAAGCTATGTTGAAATTCAGCACTGCCGTTATAAAGATATGCTGGAAATTCAGGTAAACGTAGAACCGGAAATGGAGGATGAAATGATTCTTCCACTGGTGATTCAGACTTTTGTTGGAAACAGTGTAAAACATAATATTATGCTGGTTCCGCATCTGGAAATCGAGCTGACAGTAAAAAGAGAAGGCGAGCATGATCTGCTGATTCTGATCGAAGATAATGGTTTAGGATTTAAGAAAGAAATTCTTGATAAAATTAATCGGAATGAGTCAATTGAAGAAGAAGGAGAACATATCGGAATACAGAATGTGAAGGAACGTATCCGTGAATTTTATGGGGAGGCGTATGAATTAAAAATTACAAGTCAGCCGGGATATAGTGAAATTCGCATTTTACTGCCGAGAATAGAAAAACAGTAGAAAGAAGGGAGCAAAAATGAATCTGCTGCTGGTAGATGATGAAATTGCCATGCTGCATATTATGGAGAAGGCAATTGACTGGAAAAAGAAGGGAATTCAAAAGGTTTTTACGGCCTACAATACGGATCTTGCACGGGACATTATCAGTAGTTCCAAAATTGATCTTGTGATCTGCGATATTGAAATGCCAAAAGAGAATGGTCTGAGTCTGATTCAATGGATTCAGGATATGTATCCTGAAATTATCAATATTATTCTGACTGGGTACCCGGATTTTAATTATGCGAGAAGTGCAATTTCCCTTGGGGTTTACCGGTATTTACTGAAACCGATTGCTTTTGATGAACTGGAAGAAACAATTGCTTCAGCAGTGGAAAAGCTGGAGGAGTATAAAACAAAAAACAAACCGGAAGCAGATCCGGAGATAGCAGATGCGGTCAATACGATTAAAAAGTATCTGGAAAGCCATTACAGTGAAGTGATTACACGAAAGAAGATTGAAGAATTGGTGCATCTGAACCAGGATCATATCAACCGGGAGTTTAAGAAACAGACAGGATATACACTGATGGAGTATGTACAGCATTATCGAATTTTGATGGCAAAGAAAATGCTGCGGGAGACGACGCTGTCGATTTCTGAAATCAGTATTCGGACAGGCTATGATTCGCCGGCCTATTTTTCTAAAATATTTAAAAAACAGACCGAACGTACACCATTGGAATATCGTGCGGCAAAAGCAAAAGGATAAGTCGTTTTTGTTATAAAACGGGTCGGGATTGAAATTGAGAGAGAAGTGGAAGTGCGGTAAGATAAAACCATCAAAAAACACGGAGGTAACACAAATGAGAAAGAAAATGGCAGCAGCAGTTTTGATGGCGGCAATGACCGCATCACTTCTTGCAGGATGTGGGGACAGCAAGAGTTCGGACAGCACAAAGGCAGATTCTGCGCAGACAACAGCATCGAACCAAAGTGAAGCAGGAGATAGTATATCCGATCTGAAGGATGGAAAAATAGAAGAACTTCTGATGGTATGGCCAGGATCTAATGCATCACCGGCAGATATGCAGGCCGTAGAGGATGCAATGAATGAGATCATCGGAGAAAAGGTAGATGCAAAAGTAAAACTTCAGATTATTGAATGGGGTGCTTATAACGACCAGACGAACCTGATGCTTTCGAGCGGTGAAAAACTGGATATGGTATTTCTGATGTCCAATATTCGTGAAGATGGACAGAGAGGACAGCTCTATCCAATCAATGATCTGGTAGAGACGTATGCACCGGATGCATACAGTGCAATGGAGCGTTATATTGAAGCATGCTATTTCGACGGTGATCTGTATGGACTGCCGACGTATCGTGACCTTGCATCCCAGGCAGGATTTATGTGCCGAGCAGACATTCTGGAAGAGCTTGGATATAAAGCGGAAGATATCAAAAACTTTGATGATATCGAGGAAGTACTGAAAAAATGCCAGGAAGTACATCCGGAACTTTATCCGATGATTCCGTCGGATCTGAACAATGGATGTTTCCTGAACTATGTAAAAGGAGAGTTTGATGTTGTAACTTCAGGTGTCGGCGTTGATATCGATGATGATGCATCCGATGGAATCACCGTTATTAATACGTATGACACAGAAAAGTACAAAGAGATGGCTGAAAAAGCATATGACTGGAACCAGAAAGGCTATTTTATGCCAGATTCTACAACGAATACAACAACCCGTCAGGATCTGTTCCGTGCTAATACAGCGTTCAGCTATTATGGAAACCAGCATCCGGGAACTGCAACACAGGAAACAATGAACTCCGGTAAAGAAATCGTTTCGATTCCGATTGGAAGAAGCACTATCAGTACTTCCTCTGTTAACTTCTGCCAGTGGGTAATTCCGGCACAGTGCGAGAACCCGAAAAAAGCTCTTGCAGTCCTGAATCTGCTGTACTCAGACTCCGACTTCCAGAATCTGTTCCGATATGGAATTGAAGGCAAAGATTATGTTGTATCGGATGGAATTGCATCTTATCCAGATGGAGTAACTTCTGATTCGGTAGGCTGGGGCAACGAGCTGTGGCTCTGTGGTAATGGTTCTGTTGGCTATGCATGGGAAACTGATCCGGAAAATGTATATGAGAAATTTACGGAATACAATGATACTGCACAGGAATCTCCGCTATATGGATTCATTTATGACACGACAAATGTAAAAAATGAAATTACAGCAATTACAAACGTAACAGATAAATATAAAGCAATCATCGAAAACGGCGATGCAGATCCAAGTACGACACTGCCGCAGTTCAATGAAGAACTGAAATCAGCAGGTATCGACAATATTATCGAAGATATGCAGAAACAGGTAGACGAATGGCTTGCAAATAAATAAACAAGGCAGACAGGGTCGGACGATGAGAATCGGCCGGCCCTGGCTTTTGAGACAGAAAAAGAGGGATTCCTATGGGAAAAAAGAAAACATGGAAAAATATAAAAAGAGCATTTCCATTATATATAATGGTAGCGCCGGGATTTTTATATCTTTTAATTAATAACTATGTGCCGATGACCGGTATCATCATTGCTTTTAAACATTTGAATTTTGCAAAAGGAATTTTGCACAGTGACTGGGCGGGGCTTTCCAACTTTAAATATCTGTTTAAAACACCGGATGCAGCACTGATTACAAGAAACACATTATTATACAATTTTGCATTTATTGTCGTTAATACGACGGTATCTATTCTGATTGCAATTTTACTGAGTGAATTAAGAAGCAAGACAAAAGTGAAAATTTTTCAGTCTGCTGTTCTGATTCCATCTTTGATTTCGATTATCATTGTCAGCTATCTGGTATATGCGTTCTTAAGCGGACGTACTGGCTTTGTTAATGGACTGCTGACTTCTCTTGGAAAAGAAAATATCTCATTTTATACCGAGTCAAAATACTGGCCATTCATCCTGATTTTTGTAAACTGCTGGAAGGGAGCCGGATATTCATCCATTATTTATCTGGCAGCGATTCTTGGAATTGACCAGGAAATGTATGAGGCAGCTGAGATTGACGGAGCAACAAGATGGCATAAAATCAAATGTATTACCCTTCCACTGCTGAAATCTACAGTAATCACAATGACACTGCTGTCCATCGGAAGAATTTTCTATTCTGATTTTGGTCTGTTTTATCAGGTACCAATGAACTCGGGAGCGCTGATCAATGCAACCAACACGATTGATACTTACGTATATAGAGGACTGATTGAGCTGGGTGACATCAGTATGTCATCGGCAGCATGTGTATATCAGTCGCTGATGGGATTTGCACTTGTCATGATTGCAAACTGGCTTACAAAACGTTACAGCAGTGAGAATGCACTGTTCTGACAGAAAAGAGGACAAAATTATGGTAGGAAAACAGGAACGGCGTTATCAGAGAATGATCACGGTAGTTCTGGCACTGATTTCACTGATTATGGTGATTCCGCTGGTGCTTCTGGTGGTTGCATCGTTTACAAGCAACAATGAGATTGTGCTGCATGGATATTCTTTCTTCCCAAAAGAACTGAGTCTGGAAGCATACAGGTACATTTGGAACGAGAGGGCACAGGTTTTCCATGCATATGGAATCACCATTCTGGTAACCGCGATTGGAACAACGATTGGCGTGATGATGACACTTTTGTATGCGTATGTACTGGCACATGAGAAATTTCCTGGAAAAACATTTCTTGCATTTTATCTGTTTTTCACGATGCTGTTTAATGGTGGACTGGTACCGACCTATATTATGTATACCCGCTACCTGCACATGAAAAATACGATTCCGGCATTAATTATACCGGGTCTGCTGATGAGTGCTTTTAATGTGATTCTGACAAGAACGTATATTCAGTCAAATGTACCGGCGGCATTAAGTGAGGCTGCCAAAATTGATGGTGCAACAGAGTTTCAGGTATTCCGCAAAGTAGTTCTTCCTATGTGTAAACCGATCATTGCAACGGTCGGATTATTTGCCGGACTTGGTTATTGGAATGACTGGACGAATGGATTATACTATATTACAGATACTAACAAATTCAGCATTCAGCAGCTTTTGAATAATATGATTAAAAACATCGAATTTCTTTCCAAAAATGCGAACAGTAATATCAACCTGGCCAGCGTAGGAGGGGGAATCCCGCAGGAGACCGTGCGTATGGCAATCGCCATCGTCGGACTGCTTCCGATTCTGATCGTATTCCCATTCGTACAGAAATATTTTGTAAAAGGAATTTCTATTGGAGCTGTAAAAGGCTGAAAAAAAATGGGGGAAAGCAAATGAAAATAAAAGAGATGGAAACAGAAAAACTGATTTCGCTTCTCTGCGGCGATCAGTTTATGAATACAAAAGCACTGCCGGAATACGATATTCCATCCCTGGAAATGAGCGATGGACCGATGGGGCTTCGCTATCAGAAAAAGGATAAGGATTCTCTTGGCATTAATCGAAGTGAACCGGCGACCTGTCTGCCGGCGGGAGTAGCAGTAGCGGCATCCTGGAACCCGGATGTAGCAGAGCAGGTAGGAACAATCATTGGATCAGAGGCGGCTGCGTACGGAGTGGATCTGGTGCTGGGACCGGCGGTTAATTTGGAACGGAATCCCCTCTGCGGAAGAAATGTGGAATATCTTTCCGAGGATCCGCTTCTTGCAGGAAGACTGGGAGGTGCCTATATCCGCGGCGTGCAGTCACAGCAGGTCGGCGCATGTATCAAGCACTTTGCTGCAAATAATCAGGAGACCGAACGGGAATATCTGAATGTAATCTGTGAGGAAGATGTCCTGCGGGATCTGTATTTAAAAGCGTTTGAAATTGCAATCCGTGAGGGAAAACCGGCAGCGGTCATGACGAGCCTTTCGAAGATCAATGGAACATACTGTGCAGAAAACCGCTGGCTGTTCGATATTCTTCGAAAAGAATGGGGCTTTGACGGACTGGTCATGACGGACTGGTTCGGACTGGACGATCGGGTGAAATCGGCAGAGGCAGGACTGGATCTTGAAATGCCGGGAACGGATGGAAAAAGCACTGCTTATATGGTGGAGCAGTGGAAACAGGGCAGACTGGACGAACACGTGATCCGTGAGCGGGCAGAATGCATCATACGAAATGCGAGAAAGTGGAAGATTCCGAAAACGAAAAAGACAGAGGAAGAACGAGAGCTGATTTTAAAAGAAAATCATGAAAAAGTCTGCGCAGCAGCAGAAGAAGCCATCGTTCTGCTGAAAAATAAAGAGGATATTCTGCCGCTGCAGCAGGGCAGAAAGCTGGCGGTTATTGGAGAATATGCGAGAGAACCTCTGTTTCAGGCGGAGGGCTCCGGAAAAGTAGAAGGAGCAGGAAAAGAAGACGCCTGGGAATGTGCAGAAAAATGGAACGGAGCAGATAATACACCGTTTGCGATGGGATATCGCAGGAACAATGCGGGAAGTGAAGCGGAGCAGCAAAAACTCCGGGATGAGGCGGTGAAAACAGCAGCGGATGCAGATGCGGTTCTGTTTTTCCTTGCTATGGATTTTGGTTTTGAAGGAGAAGGAAATGACCGTGTGCAGTATGAACTGCCGGAATACCAGGTGGCTCTTTTAAAAGAAATTGCTGTAGTTAATTCGAATGTAATTGCGGTTGTGATGAACGGCGGAGCCGTTGCCATGCCGTGGGCTGACGAAGTAAAGGCGATTCTGGAATGCTTCTACGGCGGTCAGGGGATTGGAAGAGCGATTGTGAAAGTGATAAGCGGAGAGGTGAATCCGTCCGGACATATGCCTGTGTCAGTTCCGGCGTTCCGGGAACAGATTATCTCGGATGAAAATTTTGCAGAGCAGACGGAGCAGGTGACGTACCGCGAGGGTATGTTTATGGGCTACCGAGGATACGAGACGAAAAAAATTCCAGTGCAGTTTCCGTTTGGATTCGGACTTTCGTATACAACATTTGAAATTACAGAGTGCAGCGTGGAGCAGGAGAAAATCACAGATTGTGAGAAAACAGTTCTGCGTGGAAAAATTAAAAATACGGGCAACAGAAAAGGGGCTCAGGTCGTTCAGCTCTATGTGAAAAATCCAAGAGCATGGAAAGCAAGGCCAGCCAGGGAACTTCGCGATTTTCAGAAAATCATACTGGAGGCGGGAGAAGAAAAAGAGTTTGTATTTTCCATTTCACGTGAACTGTTTGAACTCTACGATGAACGCGTCGATGAGCGGACGGTACCGCAGGGAATGTATGGACTTGAGCTTGGATTTTCAGTACAGGATATCCGTGCAGCACAGAAGATCGAAGTAACACCGGTTTTTCCAGTACCAAAACAGATCCAGGGATGGGATAAAACGGAGCGTCTGCTGGAAACGAAGGCTGGGGAACAGATTTTTGAAGAGCTGTATCGTAAAATTACAGAAAAAGCAGGAGGAATCTTCGCGCAGCGTCTGAAAGAAGAGAAAAATGTAAGAGAAATGCTTCTTTCTCAGCCCATTCGTATCGTTCACCTGATGATCTGGAATGAGATGACAGATTCAGAATTAATTGCTATATTGGAAAAGGTAAATCAAGAACTGTATCATGACTACCGGGAAAAGATGCGGAGTTTGGAGAAAAAATGAAAACAATAGAAGAAATGAAATCCTTTCCGGCGGCAAGAAAAAATTACAGACCGGAAAAGGTAGAAAAACTGTCGGAAGAACAGATGAAATGGTTCCGGGATGCGAAGTTTGGCATGTTTATTCACTGGGGAGTATATTCGATGCTCGGAAAAGGGGAATGGGTGCTGATGAATGAGCATCTGGATGTGCGGAAGTATGAGACACTGAAGGATGACTTTCTTGCAGAAAATTTTGATGCGGAACAGTGGGCCAAAAATGCAAAGGCAGCGGGGATGAAGTACATGGTGCTGACAACACGCCACCACGATGGCTTTTGCCTGTTCGATTCGAAATGCAGTGATTTTACCGCAATGAAAGGAGCTGCACATCGGGATTTTGTTAAAGAATATGTGGAGGCGTGCCGGAAAGAAGGAATGAAAGTTGGCTTTTATTATTCTCCTCTCGACTGGCGCTTTCCAGGATATTTCATGCCAGATCTTTACTGGGAGAGTGCAGAGGCACTGAAAAAACAGTGCCATGATCAGCTGATGGAGCTGATGAGTAATTATGGAAAGATTGATCTGCTCTGGTTCGACGGTGAGTGGCTTGCACTTGGAGGAATGGACTGGAATGGAGAAAGAGGCTGGTACAGGAAAGATGACTGGCAGACCAGTGAATATATGAGGGTCAATTATTTCTGGGAGTCGGAGAAACTGATAAATGAAATTCGACAGCTGCAGCCGGATATTATGATCAATAACCGCGGCGGCTGGGAAGGCGATTTCCATGTGCGGGAACGCAGAATCGACGGGATGCGGACGGACAAGCCGTGGGACAGCAACGACTGTATTGCGGATTCCTGGGGCTATATTCCGGGCAGACCAGTGCTGCCGCTGCGCCAGCTGATTCAGAATCTGGTTTCAATCGCCGTGCGGGACGGCAATTATCTGTTGAATATCGGCCCGGACGGAACGGGAAAAATGGATGAGGAGCAGGTAGAACGCCTGCGCCAGGCCGGAGAATGGCTTTCGAAATACGGCGAAACGCTGTACGGCCTGCGCGGCGGCCCTGTGATTGCGGACCGCTGGGGCGGAACGACGTACCGCGACAATATTGTTTATGTGCATATTCTGGAATGGGAAAAAGATCAGATCACGTTTGAAATTCCGGGGAATACAATGGAAAAATGGGAAGTGATTTCCGGCGGAAAAGCAGAACTGACGGAAGAAAACGGAACCTTTTCGATCTCCGTCCCGATTCCGGAGCGCGACAGCATTGATACCATTCTGAAACTTACCTTTGCAGAACCGATTGTATGGGAGGGCTGCAAAGGACGGGAAAATGATGTGTATGGACTTGCGGACGGTCTGAAAGAAGAATAGAGGATACAAAAAAACGGATCGAGTATCTGACTTTAAAATCAGATGTTCGATCCGTTTTTTGCGTGTAAATCGTATCAATTACTTACTGTTCATTTTCATCCTTCGGCAGCCGCACGATCCGTACCTTGTCGACTCTCCGGTCTGCCATTTTCAGTACGGTTACGTCTAGGCCATCCGAGACGAAATGATCGCCTTCCTTTGGCACGCGCTCGAGGATCCCCATGATCCATCCGCTGACCGTAAAGACGTCAAATTCTTTGTCAATATCGAGCTCTTCATACACCTTGTCGATGCTTGCCGTTCCGGTCACGAGGTATTCGTTTTCGGAAACTTTCTGGATTTCCTGTACAACCGCATCATGCTCATCCCAGATTTCGCCGACGAGCTCTTCGAGGATATCTTCCATGGTGATGATACCGTCGGTGCCGCCGAATTCATCAATGATAATGGCAATATGCGATTTCTTCGCCTGCATTTTTTTCAGCAGCGGGCCGACCTTCGTATTCTCGGTTACAAAGAGCGCCGGGCGGATGATGCTGCTTAGCGGTTTGTTGGTGTGGTAAATGTGGTTGTGGAAATCCTTCTGATACACAATTCCCACAATGTGGTCGATATCATCATCATATACCGGCAGCCGGGAAAATCCGGTGTCGGAGAAAGTCTTAGCGATCTCGGATTTCGTCGCATCGAGTGGAATGCCGATGACGTTGACACGCGGAGTAAAAATCTCTGCGGCCTCCATCTCCATGAAGCCGATTGCATTCTGAATCAGATCGCCTTCCTGGTCGTCGATGTCGCCCTCCTGGGTCGCCTCCTCGACGATGGTCATCAGTTCCTCATCGGTGATGCCGTGGTTTTCCGAGGATTTGAAGATGCGGGAGAGCAGCTTCTTCCACTGGGAAAAGAGAAACGTCACCGGGGTCAGCATGATCATCAGAATGTGGAGAAACGGTGCGGAAAATTTGGCGATCGTCTCCGGGGATTCTTTTGCAATGCTTTTCGGGGAAACTTCGCCGAAGATCAGGACCACGATAGTGGTTACGATCGTGGAAACCGTCGCACCGGAGTCGCCGCCGAGAAGCTTGATAAAAAGCACCGTGGCAAGGGAGCTGAGTCCGATGTTGACGATGTTGTTGCCGACGAGAATCGTGGAGAGCAGCTTGTCAAAGTTCTCCAGCAACTTTAACACCAGTTCCGCCCGCTTGTCGCCTTTTTCTGCCATATTTTTCATGCGGATGCGGTTCAGCGAGGTGAAAGAAGTCTCCGTCGCCGAAAAGTAGGCTGAGAGCATGACGCAGATAAGAATGATGATGAGTGACACAATGTCGCTGTTCATTTGTTTTTCCTTTCTTAGGAAACCGGGACACGATGCAAAAAATGTACAAAAAGACATAACCTATCTTGAATCTGGCGGAATCAAAGATAGATTATGTCTCCGTTTATCAAATGATGAAAATAAAGCATCGTCGAGGCATACTGCCTGAGTCGTCCATGTTTCTGTAATCCTTTCGTTGATCAGTAATCCCTTTTATTGTACGGTATGTGGGAATAATTGTCAATAAGGCATGCGAAAATCACAGGAAATACGAAACCGCATTGTTGTAGCTGATATTTTCCACCATCTCTTTCAAAAACTCCAGGTTTGCCGGGTACTCCCCGTTTTCCACCCAGTTTCCGATTTGATTGCAGAGAATCCGGCGGAAATATTCGTGGCGCGGGAAGGAGAGGAAGCTGCGGGAGTCGGTCAGCATGCCGATGAAGGTGGAGAGCATGCCGATGCTGGAAAGCGTCGCAAGCTGGGATTCCATGCCGTATTTGTGATCGTTGAACCACCATGCGGTACCGAACTGCACTTTTGAGCGGATGCCAGGCGCAGCAAAGTTTCCGGCCATGCTTGCAAGCATCGGGTTGTCGCCCGGGTTCAGGGAGTAGAGCACGGTTTTCGGCAGTGCGTCATCCTCGTCCATATCGTTTAAGAAAGCACCGAGCATCGGGGCAAAGGCGAAATCGTTCATGCTGTCAAAACCGGTATCGGCACCAAGTGCACGGAACATCCGCTTCGAGTTGTTGCGGAGCGCTTTGATATGAAGCTGCATGGCGATATTGTGCTTGTGATACAGCCATCCGAGGTTCGTCAGAAGGAAGCCCTTGTACATGCCGAGCTCTTTTTCAGTGAGAGCACCGCCGTTCATGCGATTTTCAAATACGGCATTCGCCTCAGCAGCCGTGCATGGCACATAGAAGCAGCCCTCGAGGCTGTGGTCGCTAACAACGCAGCCGGCGGAGAGGAAGAAGTCGAGGCGGCAGGAGAGGGCACGCACCATATCCTCCGCGGATGCAATCGTCCTGCCGGCGGCAGCGGCAAGCTTTTCCACGTATTCCGGGAAATCCGGCTTCTCGAGATGAACGGCGCGGTCCGGGCGGAAGGACGGCAGAACGCGGCAGGCAAAGTCTTCCTTCTGTAATGCCAGATGGCAGTGCAGATCATCTACAGGATCGTCGGTGGTGCACAGATGCGACACATGCTGGTTCAGAATCAGATTGCGCACGGTAAACTCCTTCGTCTGCAGTTTTGCATTCGCCTCATCCCAGATCTCCTTCGCTGCTGCGCGGGAGAGCGGTGTCGTGATGTCGAAGTACCGCTGCAGCTCCAGATGTGTCCAGTGGTATAAAGGATTGCCGATCGCGTTCTCAATCGTCTCGGCAAACGCCAGATATTTGTCGTAATCATCGGCGTTTCCGGTGATCAGATCTTCCGAAAAGCCCATCGCACGCATGGCACGCCATTTATAATGATCCCCGCCGAGCCAGACGCGTGTCAGATTCTCCATCTGGCGGTCTTCGAGAATCTCCTGCGGATTCAGATGGTTGTGATAGTCAAAAATGGGCATTTTTTCAGCCGCCTCGTGGTACAGTGTTTTCGCCGTATCGGTCTGCAGCAGAAAGTCAGCGTCCATAAAAGGTTTCATATGGAAATACCTCCCTTTTAGAATTGAGCAGTCAGCGCAGCAAGCGTATCTGTCACAGCGCCAGGTCCCTGAAGCATCGAGACAAAAGCATTCAGCACACGGTCAGAAAGTCCGGCGGAAATCAGATCCACACCGAAAATCGAAGCATCGGAGAGCAGCGGAGCCAGAGTTTTGGAAAGGGTCTCGCGGTCAGCCGGTGCGCCGAGTTTCAGATCCTGCACATACGGGCGGACCGTGGCAAGCAGCGGATCCGGGCTCAGATCAAATGCATCGCCGTTGTCATCCACGCCCATCAGATACCGCAGCCATCCCGCAAATACAGCCGGAATTGCCTGAAGATCCGAGAGTGACAGCTCCGGAGAAGCAAGATACGATTTGATCGTCTCACCGAACCGAATCGACAGCTTCTGTGATGTATCGGTTGCAATTCGCTGCGGCGTATCCGGCATAAACGGATTCGGGATGCGGATGTTCAGCACTTCATCGATAAACTGCTTCGGAGAGAGAATGCAAGGATCGGTGACAACCGGAAGTCCTTCCACATATCCGATGCGCTCCACGAGCTTTTTCAGTACCGGATTTTTCATCTCCTCACTGATCAGTTCATAGTCCAGCAGGCAGCCGAACACAGCGAGTGCGGTGTGCAGCGGGTTCAGGCAGGTGCAGACCTTCATGCGCTCTGTTTTGTTGACAGTTTCCCGGTCGGTAAAAATCCATCCGCTCTTTTCCATCGGCGGCCGTCCGTTCGGGAAATGGTCTTCGACCACGAGGTACTGGCATTCCTCTGCATTGACGAACGGAGCAACGTAAGTATGGCGGGAGGTGATAATCGGCTGTGCATCGGCGAGGCCGTCCTCCTCGAGCATCTTTTCGATGGAAGCATCCGGCCGCGGGGTGATCTTGTCGATCATGGTCCACGGGAAGCTGACTTTTTCCGGGTTCTGCAGATAGGAGAGGAAGCCTGGCTGTACCAGCTTGTTTTCTTCCCATGCAGAAGCGTAGGCTGTCAGGGCAAGGGAAAGTTTTTCGCCATTGTGGGAGCAGTTGTCGGTGCTGACCATCGCAACCGGTTTTTCGCCTGCAAGAAATCTTTCATATAAAAGAGAAGCAACTTTTCCCATATAGCTGGTAACGGAAGAAGGTCCGGCAGCAAAATCGGCAGCAACAGACGGCAGCAGTTCGCCCGCACCGTTTTTCAGGGAATATCCCTTTTCGGTGATCGTAAACGTCGCCATCTGCAGGGAATCCTTGGTAAAGATTTCTTTTAACCGGGCAAAATCCGGAGAATCCGCCGTATCCGCAGCCAGCGATTCTGCGATGCTTCCAACAATGGTTTTCTCGACAGAACCATCGGCTTTTAAGGTCACCAGAATGCTTAAATTATCGTGCGGCTGGTACATATCACGGATGATTTCTGTATCGAAGCCCTCCGCAACGATGACACCGCGGTCAAAGGTACCGTTGTTCAGCAGTTCCTGTGCTGTATTTGCCTGGAAGGCACGGAAAATATTTCCGGCTCCGAAATGCACCCAGCACGGAGATTCTTTCGTGCGGGTGATCATTGCTTCGCGGTCATAGGATGGAAGCGCATAGCCTGCGGCTTCCCACGCTTTTTGATCTGCCAGTCCGGCAGCTGTTAAGTTAAGAGACATCAGTAAAAACCTCCTTTAAATTCCACGTTTGTGACTCTTGTCAATAGCTTCCCAGAGTCCGTTTAAATAAGTCGCGCCGAGTGCGCGGTCATACAGTCCATAGCCCGGCATTGCCTTCTCGCCCCAGATCATACGTCCGTGGTCCGGGCGGATCGGGCCGTCAAAGCCGGTGTCGTACAGCGCTTTCATGATCTCATACATATCGAAGCTGCCGTCAGAGGAAAGGTGTGCGGCCTCCTCGAAATCCTGCTGGCTGTGGAATTTCAGATTGCGGACGTGAGCGAAGTGGATGCGGCCCTTTAAGGAACGGATCATATCCGGCAGATCGTTCTCCAGGTTTGTTCCGTAGGAACCCGAGCAGAAGGTCACGCCGTTGTGCGGGTCATCGACCATCTTCATCATGCGCAGAATGTTTTCTTTATTAATGATGATTCTCGGAAGACCGAAGACACTCCATGCCGGGTCGTCCGGGTGAATGGCCATTTTGATGTCGTACTCGTTGCAGACCGGCATGATGCGTTCGAGGAAGTATTTGAGGTTGGCAAACAGTTTCTCATCATCCACATCGCGGTAAGCGTCAAAGAGCTCTTTCACTTTTGCCATGCGCTCCGGCTCCCAGCCAGGAAGAATTGCGCCGTTTGCATCACCTGCGATAGATTCAAACATTTTTTCCGGAACAAGTGCGTCTACGGCGGACTGTTTGTAGGCAAGTACGGTCGAGCCGTCCGGACGGACGCGTGCGAGTTCTGTTCTGGTCCAGTCGAAGACCGGCATGAAGTTATAGCAGACAAGGTGAATGTCTTCCTTGCCGAGGTGCTTTAACGTTTCAATATAATTATCGATGTACTGCTCACGGTCCGAGCTGCCGATTTTGATGGCGTCGTGGATGTTGACGCTCTCGATGCCGGAGATGTGAAGTCCAGAGGCCTCAACCTCTTCTTTTAACGCGTGAATCGCTTCGCGTGTCCACACCTCGCCCGGGGTAGTGTCGTACAGGGTTGTGATGACTCCGGTTACGCCCGGAATCTGGCGGATCTGCTCTAAGGTAACGGTATCAAATTTGGAACCATACCAGCGAAATGTCATTTCCATAAGAAAAACTCTCCTTTATTTTATAATGTACTCTCGGAATCTTTCTGCACTTGCCTTTGCGGCTGATTTTCCGCCAGCTGCACCCGAATTTCATCAACGTACGCACCGCGTACGCCTCAGAAATTTGGGCACAACTGACAAAAAATCATCTCACAAAAACAAGCACAGAAAGATTCCGAGAGTACATTGTATTTTGCAAGTGGTGTTCTTTGCTTTTTATTGTATCGTTTCTTAAGAAAAAAGCCATGGCAAGAATTGTTGAGCACATTGCAAAAGTTGCGGCGGTTGGTAGGAAAAAGCAAAATCAGCCTACAGGTGTGATAAGTAATATCTTTCTGGTATGACTAACCAATAGGAAAAACCTATAATCGATTCATCGAAATAACAATTACCAAAAGGCGTTTTAGGGGTTGCACATAGAAAAAATATGCATTATAATATGCCATGTAATCGAGAAACACATTAAACATATCGACTTAGTAGGAAATAAGAACAGCAAATGAAAAAAACAGACAACAGACGAATGCAGGAGAACAGAATGATGGAGATGTGTTGTTGCTGTTGCTGCAGCTCCAATCAGAATAAAGAAAAATAAGAAACATTCGCAGGCAGAAAAAGCATAGCAGAAATTGCATGTGCGGGCAGGCCGGAACGAATGCCTGCTATTTTTTTAACATTTTTTAAAAGAAATGAGAATAAACAACATAAGAATAGATAATAAACAGACGTAGAAAACGGAGGACAAAAACATGAGCGGATGCGGATGCAGCTTCACCCCAGTTGAAAATAAAGAAACCGAAGAAATCAAATACACCGATGCACTGGCAGAACAGTTTGCAGCAGAAGTCGGAGTAGACCCAAGACCAAATGAAACCCTTGTAGAGATCAATGAGCGCGGCGCTTTCATCCGTCAGCCAAATGCATTTATCCAGCCATTCGGCGATAAAGAAGGCGGCCTGAAAGCAGAAGCAAACCGCTTCGGGATCTACTGGGCAACCGGATGCAACTGGTCCAACCGTCCGATCATCGTGCGGGAGCTTTTAGGACTGCAGGATGTGATCTCGGAGACGAGAGTTTCTCCATCCGGCGAGACAAACCGTTACGGACATGCATTCGGACAGTATCCGGATTTCAAGGATCCGGCGACAGGCGCTTACTTCTTAAGTGAGTTCTATAAAAGAGCAAACCCGGACTTCAAAGGAAGAGCAACGACACCGACCCTGGTGGATGTCAAAGAGAAAAAGGCTGTGAACAACGATTATCACCGCCTTACGAACTATCTCGAAGTGCAGTTCCGTCCATTCCAGCCAAAAGATGCGCCGGACCTGTACCCGAAAAAATTCCGGAAAGAGATCGATGAGTTTAACGACTGGCTCTTCCCGCATATCAACAACGGCCATTACCGCATGGCATTCTGCCAGTCACCGGAAGCATACGATGAGGCATACGAAGATTTCTATGAATCCCTCGATAAGCTGGACAAACGGCTGGAGACGAACCGTTTCCTGTTCGGCGACTACATCACCGACAGCGATGTCCGCGCTTACGTCACTCTGATCCGTTGGGATGTCAGCTACTTCCACAACGTAGGACCGGTGAAGAAACCGATTCGTGATTACAAAAATATCTGGGGCTACTTAAAAGAGCTGTATGCGATCCCGGCCTTCCGTCACGGAAGCGATCCGCAGGTGCTGGCACTTTCGAGACCTGGAAAGAAATTAGGCGAGGTTCTCTTCCGCGGATACAACGAACGAATCCTTGCAAAAGTAGATTTCGAGAAGCTGATGGCAGACGATGGATCGAGAAGAACACTCAGCAAAACACCGGATGAAGTATTCCTTCGCCATCCGGAGGGAGAGACCTACGAGGATTACGCAGGAGAAATCTCAAAAACCATCTGGAACAGCCCGAAATGGGAAGACAGAAACCCGAAGAACGGCGTACTTTCCGTGGATGCATCGATTAATCCGCTGAAAGGACTTTTATAAAGAGATAAGACAGAAGAATCCGGAGCGCTCTGGTGGAACACTCTCAGGCAGCCGGGGTGCGGCCGGAACTGAAAAGAACGAGAAAATGAGGAGGATTTTATTATGAAAAAGACAAAGAAATTCTGGGCAGTATTGGCAGCGGCGGGCCTTTTGGCAGCAAGCTTTGCAGGATGCGGAAGCAATGCATCAGCAAATGCAGGAAGCAGCAGCGGTTCCGCAGCATCATCTTCCGCAGAAGGCAGCTCCGCATCGGATTCCGGTGAGAAAAAAGTGATCAAAGCTGTAACAAGCGGCACACTGGCACCGTACTTTTACGTAAATGATGACAACGAGCTGACCGGTGTCGATATCGATATCGTAAAAGAAGTGTTCAACCGCCTTCCGCAGTATGAACTGAAAATTGAGCAGGCAGATGCACTGCAGGGTGTGCTGAGCGGTCAGTACGACATCGCAGTCAACAACTATGGATATACCGATGAGAGAGCAGAATCCTACTACTTCTCTTTACCATATAAAACCAGCTTCAACGAATACATTCAGAGAACCGGCGATGAGCCGCTGACTTCTCTTACCGATCTGGCAGACCGCGGATACAAAATTGAGCTGAGTGCAGGAAGCCTTACCGCAAATGCACTGGAAAAATGGAATACAGACAACCCGGATCACCAGATCAATATCGTATATTCCAATGCAAACTTCCAGGTCCGCTACCAGCATATCGTAGATGGAACCGCTGATGTGGCAATCGACGACGGACCGATCATCGACAACCTGCTTCCGCAGTTCGGACTGGAAGGTCAGCTGGAAGCAAACGAGATCGACGAGGAGACCGAAGATTTCCTGTTCCCGCAGAACAGTACCTACTTCCTGTTTGGAAAGAACGAAGAGGGCGCAGCACTCCGTGAGGATGTTGACAAAGCCTTAAAAGAGATGAAAGAAGACGGAACTCTTTCCAAGATCACAACCGAGTATCTCGGCGTGGACACCAGCCCGGACGAGAAATACTTTGATGAGACACCAAACTAGAATATCGTTTTCGAAATAAAAACAGAAGAGATTACAAAACAGACGGGAAGCGGATCGAGAACATCCGTTTCCCGATTCTAAAAGGAGCGAAAAACATGGCAGAAATTTACCGGGTAGAAAAGGGAAGCGAAGAGTGGAAATACAAAGCATATGATTACGTCAGAACCGATGCGTTCTGCTGCGGACAGAACATTCCGATTGAACTGGAATTCGGACAGGACGAGAGCAAAGATGATCTGCAGGCGATTCTGCTGACAGAAGATCACAAGCCGGTAGCCGGCTGCCGCATCGCATTCCCGGCAGAGAAGACAGGAAAAATCGAGCGTGTCTGTGTTGTCAGAGAAAAACAGAAAAGCGGATACGGCCGCGTGCTGATCGAAGCCGCTGAGAAATGGCTGAAAGAATACGATGTCGATCACATCGTCATCACGAGCCAGGACCGCGCCGCAGGCTTTTATGAGAAATTAGGCTACAAACTGAATCCGGATGCTGACCTGTCGGTATACGACCACCATGCACCGAAGAAAGACGAAGAGCCGAAAAAGCCGAAGAAAAATCTTGGCTTTACCTGTGTACTGGTAGAAAAATACGTGTAAGAGAGGACAAAAATCATGGGAAAATTATTTGACGTTTCACTGGTATTTTCATCCATACCAGAATTGCTGACAAAGCTGCCGATTACGCTGGAACTGGCCGTGGTTTCTATGCTGATCGGACTGGGACTGGGACTTGTGATGGCGATCATCAAAATGAAAAAAATCAGAGTGCTGACGCAGATTACGAATCTTCTGATTTCACTGCTCCGCGGCACGCCGGTCATCGTACAGCTGTACGTTGCGTTCTTTGGTATTCCCATGATGTTCAAGGCAATCAACCAGCAGTTCGGAACGAATCTGGCGGTTGCCAATATTTCCGGTTTCGTCTATGCGATGATCGCTCTGGGACTGAACCAGTCGGGCTTTATGGCTGAGATTATCCGTTCGGCCCTGCAGTCCGTTGACCCGGGCCAGATCGAAGCAGCACATGCACTCGGCATGACGTATCCGCAGACACTGCGCCGCATCATTCTGCCGGAGGCCTTTGAGGTTGCGCTTCCGACCCTTGGAAACTCTTTTATCAGTATCATCAAAGGAACGTCTCTTGCCTTTACCTGCGCCGTTGTCGAGATTACCGCACAGGGCCAGATTATTGGAGGAAGAACGTATCGCTACTTTGAAGTTTACGTTTCACTGGCCATCATTTACTGGCTGGTAACACTGGTGATCGAGCAGATCATCCGCGTAATTGAAAATAAAATCCGGATTCCGGACCAGGTAGAGCTGGCGTCCGCAAACGGGGAGGGGAAGAAAAATGATAAAAATTGATCATTTATCAAAAAAATATAACGACAACGTGGTGCTCGACGACATCAGCCTCGAGATCAAACAGGGCGATGTTGTGGGAATCATCGGTCCTTCCGGAACCGGAAAATCAACGCTTCTGCGCTGCGTCAACCGCCTTGAGACACCGGAGAAGGGAACGGTGACGATCGGGGACAAGGTGATCGGCCTTTCCGAGCGGAAACCGAAAGAGCTTCTGTATTTAAGACAGAACACAGGAATGGTGTTCCAGCGGTTCAATCTGTTTGAGAAGAAAACCGCACTGGAAAATGTGATGGAAGGCCTGATTGTTGTCAAGAAGATGAAAAAAGATGAGGTCAGAGCTATTGCATTAGAAGAACTGAAACTGGTCGGCATGGAAAAATGGGCAAACCACTATCCGAAACATATGTCCGGCGGACAGCAGCAGAGGGTGGCGCTCGCAAGAGCCCTCGCCATGAAACCGCAGATTCTGCTGCTGGACGAGCCGACCTCAGCCCTTGACCCGGAGCTAGTTGGAGAGGTTCTGGATGTTATTAAAAAAGTTGCGGCACAGGGATATACAATGCTTCTGGTTTCCCATGAGATGAACTTTATCCGCCATGTGTCGAACCGTGTGATCTTCCTTGATAAAGGACACGTAGTAGAAGACGGAACACCGAAAGAAGTATTCGAGCATCCGCAGAATCAGAGAACACGGGAGTTCTTCAGCAAGATGCATATTATGGCGCAGCCTGAGTATGTTATTTAAATTGCGGACACAGCCAAAGAGTAGGAGAAAATATTATGATAGATGAGAAAAGAATTGCTGATTTTTTTGCGGAGCTGGTATCTATCGATTCGCCGTCCTTAGAGGAGCGCGAGATGGCGGACACCTTAAAAATAAAATTCGCCGAAATCGGGGTTACGTTTACAGAAGATCATACGCAGGAGCAGACCGGCTCCAATGCGGGCAATCTGTTCGCGCGCATTCCGGGCAGCCTTGCAGGAGCCCCGGTTCTCTTTGCGGCCCACATGGACACTGTTGAGCCTGCAAAAGGAAAAAAAGCCGTCTCCCATGAGGATGGAACCGTAACGAGCGACGGCACGACAGTTCTTGGCGCCGACGACCTCGCCGGTGTGACAGTCATCTATGAAGCTGTCCGCCACCTCATCGAGACCAAAACACCGCACCGCCCGATCGAAATTCTGATCTCGGTCGGTGAGGAGCTGTACTGCAAAGGCGCAAATGCCTTCGACTACAGCCAGGTGCAGGCAAAAGAAGCATACGTTCTGGATTTAAGCGGCGCGATCGGTGCAGCCGCCTACGCGGCACCGACACTCGTTTCCTTCGCGGCGAAAATCCAGGGAAAAGCCGCCCACGCCGGTTTCCACCCGGAGGACGGCATCAACAGCATCCAGGCGGCCGCCCACGCAATCGCACAGCTTCCGCAGGGCCACGTGGATGAAAGCACCACTGCCAACATCGGAAAAATCGGCGGCGGCTCCGGTACCAACATCGTTTCGGAAAGCTGCGTGATCGAAGGCGAAATTCGAAGCCTGAACCACGAGACGGCGATGGAGCTTCTGGAAACATATCACAGAACCTTCCAGCAGGAAGCAGAGAAGATTGGTGCGAAGCTGGTCTGGGAAGAAAAGCTGAATATCCATGCGTATGAGACGCCGCTGACAAGCGATGCCGCAAGGCATTACGAGAGCGCCGTTGCAGAAGAAGGCCTGACCGCTGCATTCGAAAAAACTTTCGGCGGCAGCGACAACAACGTCTTTGCACAGCACGGCATCGAAGGGCTTGTCATCGCAACCTCGATGAATCAGGTACACAGCTGCGCCGAGTACACAAAAATCCCGGAGATAGCCCAGGTGGCGCGGATTGTGGCCAATCTTGCCGCACCGCAGGAAGCCTGAACAGATCCTGGACGAAAAAACAGAATACGTAAAAAATCCCCAAAGCCCGCCGGCAGATGTGAAAACAAAAACCGGCGGGCTTTTCCTGTTTCCGGCACGGCTTGCCACGCAGAGAAAAATAGTCTATAATAGGGAAAAGCTTCCGGTGCATGCCGGAATTTAACACCAGTAGACAAGAAGTCCCCTGCTTCTAAAGCGGTGGGATGAATTGTTAAAAGAAACATAACGGCAGTGGCGGGCGGAGAAAAATCGGTATCCTCCACTGACATGAGGCAAGTCACAGTCGAACTATTTTCGGCATGTCAGACTCCGTGAAAATACCGACTGTGAGTTGAAACAAGAATAAAAGAGGAGAAACAATGATACAGACACCAATTCAGAAACTGGAATTTCCAAACGACAGAGGCGTCCGCCTGTACTGCAAGCGGGAGGATCTTCTTCCGTTTTCCTTAGGCGGAAACAAAGTCCGCATCGGACGTGCTTTTTTCCAGGATATGCAGGAGAAAAACAAAGACTGCATGATCATCTACGGAAACAGCAGATCCAACCTCTGCCGCGTGCTGGCCAATCTGTGCTGTGCCGAGAAAATTCCATGCTATATGATCTGTTCTTCTGAAGAAAACGAAGAACACCCGATCGAAACCAACAACAGCCGTCTGATGAAATGGCTCGGAGCCGAAGTCATTCCGTGCAGAAAAACAGAGATTGCGCAGACGGTCGAAAAGACCATGCAACGTCTGACGGAGCAGGGATATCAGCCGTATTATATTTTCGGCGACAAATTCGGAAACGGAAATGAAGGAACACCGGTGCAGGCTTATGTGGATGGCTACCGTGAGATTTTGGAGTGGGAGAGAGAACAGAACGTTTCCTTTTCTCATATCTTTGCAGCATCCGGGACCGGCTCCACGCAGAGTGGTCTGGTGAGCGGAAAACTGATCGAACAGGGAAGCGAGCAGATTATCGGTCTTTCTATTTCATCCCGTGAGTACGACCGCGCGATCCGCATTATGGAGAGCGGGATTTCGGACTATTTTCAGAAGAAGCATCTTTTGCTGCCGGAAGGATGGGAGCAGGAACTGCACCTGGAAATGGGATACCGCCAGGGCGGATACGGTCAGTACGATGAGCGTATTCTGCAGGTGATCCGGGAAGAGTTCTGCCGGAACGGACTTCCGCTGGATCCAACCTATACCGGAAAAGCATTCTGGGGAATGAAGCAGTATATCGAGGAACATGACCTGCAAAACTGTGATGTGCTTTTTATTCACACAGGAGGAACGCCGCTGTTCTATGACTGCATTCTGAACGATACCGATGGAGGAATGAAATGAAACGGATTTCAATTGTCATCCCATGCTACAATTCCGAAGCAACGATTCGGAAGGTTGTAGAGATGGTGATGGAAGAATTCAAAAAAATGGACGGATATGACTGTGAATTTGTCCTGGTAAACGATGGATCTCCAAAAGATGATACGTATGGAGAGATCAAAAAGCTGGGAGAACAGTATAAAAATGTCAAAGGAATCAATCTGCTGCGCAATTTTGGCCAGCATAATGCGCTGATGGCCGCACTCCACTACACGGAGGGAGATTTTATTCTTGGTATGGATGATGATATGCAGACACATCCATCGCAGATCAGCAAACTGATCCATAAAATGGAAGAAGGATATGATCTGGTTTACGGATATTATCCGAAACGAAAAAATTCCTTCCTGAAAAATATCACAAGTAAATTAAACGAAGTCTCATCACGGATTCTTCTCGGGCGCCCTAAAAATATTGTTTCCAGCAACTTCTGGATGATCACCCGTCAGATCAAGGAAGAAGTGGTCAAATACGACAGCTTTAATCCATATATTGATGGGATTTTTTACCGTACAACGCACAAAATCGGGAATGTGGAGGTGGAGCACTTCAAACGTGCGGTGGGAACCTCCAACTATACGTTAAAGAAGCTGATCAAATTATGGCTCGCCTACTGGAACTATTCGGTGATCCCCCTTCGGGTGTCTTCCGTACTCGGTGGAATTTCCGCAGCGGGCGGTTTTCTGGCAGCCATTATCATTGCAATCCGAAAGCTCATCGATCCGAATGTGATGGTTGGATGGTCCTCCACAATCTGTACGATTGTTGTTTTTTCCGGACTGATTTTGATGGTGCTCGGCATTATCGGAGAGTATCTCGGAAAAATGATTCTGATTCTGAACCGCACGCCGCAGTATATTGTGCGGGAAACCATTAACGTATCTGATGAGGAAGAAAAAAAGTGAAAAAAATCATGATTTTAGGTGCCAGTACTTACCAGGTGCCGCTGATACGGACTGCACGCAGAATGGGTCTTTACACGATCGTAGTGAGTATTCCCGGCGATTATCCGGGGTTTGCACTTGCAGATAAAATTTATGAACTGAATACGCGGGATAAAGAAGCGATTCTTGCGGCGGCGGAAAAAGAACAGATCGACGGAATCTGTACATCGGGAACCGATGTGGCCGTCAGCACAATCGGCTATGTCTGTGAAAAGATGCATCTGTCCGGCATTCCGTATGAGGCGGCGGAAATTCTGACCGATAAGGCAAAGATGAAAGACGCATTCCGGCAGGGCGGCGTTTCCGCGGCAGACGGGATGCGGGTAAGAAGCGCAGAGGAGGCACAAAAAGCCGCAGAACAGCTTGGATACCCGGTTGTCGTAAAACGGGTGGACAGTTCAGGAAGCCGCGGAATTACCGTGGTGGAGCATTCCGGACAGATCGAAGAAGCGTATGAAAATGCGAGAAACGGTTCGGCAAGAGATTATGTGCTGGTTGAAAAATTCCTCCGCGGAACGGAGATCGGCGTGGATGGATTTGTGCAGAACCACAAACTGGTCTTTCTGGCACCGCACACGAAATTTGTATACCGCGGTGCACACACGACCGTTCCGGTCGGCCACGCATTTCCGTATGGATGCAGCGGGGCACTGCGGGAAGAAATTGCCCGCCAGATGCAGCTGGCCGTCACCGCATCCGGTGCCGATCAGTGCTCCGTCAATGCGGATGTCTTTGTGGACGGAGAGAAGGTCTGGATCATTGAAATGGGCGGAAGAACCGGGGCAACCTGCATTCCGGAACTGATTTCAACGTATTACGGATTTGATTTTTATGAGCAGATGATCAAAAGCGCCCTCGGTGAAGAAACGGATTTTCAGCAGACGGAAAGCTGCCCGTGCATGGCAAAACTGCTGCTGAGTCCGGTAAGCGGAACCATCACACAAATCGACCGGGATCAGGTCGAATGTCTGCGTCAGGAAGGGCTGGAGCTTGTCCTGGATTATCCGGAGGGGCATGAAGTTTCTGCCATGGCAGATGGAACTGACCGGATCGGCCATGTGATTGTAAAGACGGACCGGGAAGCGGAACTGGATGAGCAGATGAAGCGGGTGTACCGCTGTATCTGGGTTGATGGAAAAAATCTGGAGACAATCTGGGAAGAGAAAACAGCAAAATAAAAAACCCGGAATCTTTTCAAGACCTCAGAAGAGGAGCGAAAGGATTCCGGGTTTTGCGTTGCCAGGCATATCAATATCCGGTGGACCAATTTTGATTACACTGTTTTTACAGGCTTCATCATCATCCGATAGTAGACTGGAATCAGCAGTGCAATTGCACCGAACCAGGCAAGCGGGCTTGCGATGCAGACGGCAGTGTAGCCTAAGAAGCGTGACAGCCAGACGGTAGCAGCAAGACGCATCACAAGCTCGATCATGCATGCGGCAAACGGTGCGCGTCCGTTCTGCATACTCTGAATCGAGGTGCGGTAGACGGCGAGAAGGCCGAGCAGGAAGTAGAACGGCGCTTCGATCGTCAGGAATGCATCGGAGTAATGGTAAGAATCCGTGATTTCGCTCGAAAAGCTTGGTGAGCAGGTGCATCTGTCCCGCGAGGTCTGCTGCCGCCGCTTCCGGAAAATGACGGGAAAGACGGTGACGCAGTATCTCGAGGAATACCGTGCGTCCAAAAGCCTGCCGCTCGTCGAAAGCGGCTTTTTGCCACGAAAAATATGTTACATCTGTTTGATTGCCTGCAGCATTTCAAGATCCGAAGCAGTCACCTTGATATTGGAAACCATCGTTCGGCCGTCCGGTTTTTTCACCGTGACTTCGAGAATCGTTCCCTCCTCGATCTGCGAGGATGCGAGATCGCTCATGAATTTTACGAACTTCGGGTGGTTTTGGGCGAAACGGTCTCTCAGATTTTTTAATTCCATTAACTTTATTGGGTTAAATGCCATTCTTTTTTCTGTCCTTTCTATTCGAAACTTCTTTCGAAACATGAAAGTATTGTAACATGGAAAAGAAAAAATGCAAGCGGATAAAAAGAGAAAAGACAGAGATACTGGGAATAAGAGAAAAGATTCTCAATTAGAATGGGAGAAAAACGAATGAAAGCGAAGAAGTATCTGCTGTTTTTTCTTTTGGGCTACTGCATTTATATTGCCATCGAAGTCACCTACCGCGGTTACAGCTTCCGCCTGATGGGCATTGCCGGAGGACTGTCCCTTGCAGGAATCGGAATGCTGGAAGACGCCGGGCTGCGCCGCTTTCCGCTGGCGTTTCAGATGATGGTATCTGCGGTTCTGATCACGGCCATCGAACTGTATTCGGGAATGTTTTCCCTGCGGGTGCTGCATTACCGTATGTGGGACTACAGTGCGCTGCCGTTTTCCTTCTGCGATGGGCTGATCTGTCCGTGGTTTTTCGGGATCTGGTATCTGCTCTCGGTGGTTGGGATTTTTCTTACGGACTATGTGAGCTATTATATCTTCCACGAGGGGACGCACCCGGTGTATCGAAAGAAGAAAAAGGGTTGTGCCGAAGGGGAGTTCGTTATAAAATAAGAAAAAACAACCCAGGCAGGAGGTCCTCATGGAAAACGAAAAAAATTATCTGGAATATCTCGCAGAATTGTACCCGACCATCGAAAAAGCAGCGACCGAAATCATCAATCTGCAGTCCGTTATCAACCTTCCCAAAGGCACGGAGCATTTCCTTTCGGATATTCATGGCGAATACGAAGCCTTTTCTCATGTACTCCGCAACGGTTCCGGTGCCGTGCGAAAGAAGATTGACGATGTCTTCGGCCACACGCTCGGCATTTCGGAAAAACGTGCGCTTGCAACCCTTATCTATTACCCGAGAGAGCGCCTGGAGATGGAGAAAAAGCAGCAGGAGGACATCGATGACTGGTACAAGGTCATGCTGTACCGCCTGATCGACGTCTGCAAAATCGTTTCTTCCAAATACACCCGTGCCAAAGTGCGGAAAGCCCTGCCGGCGGATTATGGCTATATCATCGAGGAGCTGATCACCGAAAAGCCGGAGGTGCTCGACAAAGAAGCATACTACGAGGCGATCATCCAGACTATCCTCGAAATCGGAAGCGCCGAGAACTTCATCATTGCCGTGGCAGAGCTGATTCAGCGGCTCGTTGTTGATCATCTCCACATCATCGGCGACATCTTTGACCGCGGTCCGGAGCCGTATAAAATCATGGACTGCCTGATGAATTACCATTCCCTCGATATCCAGTGGGGCAACCACGATGTGCTCTGGATGGGCGCTGCGACCGGCCAGCCGGCGTGCGTGGCCAGCACGATCCGCATCTGCCTCCACTACGGCAATCTCGATGTGCTGGAGGACGGCTACGGCATCAATATGCTTCCGCTTGCCACCTTTGCTCTCGAGACGTACGGCGATGATCCGTGCGAATGCTTTGCCGCAAAAGGCGGCGAGGACAGCGGAAATTCCCAGCAGATGCTGGAGCGCCGCATGCACAAGGCCATCACCGTAATGCAGTTAAAGCTCGAGAACCGTCTGATCCGTGAGAACCCGGAGTACGGCATGGAAAACCGCCGTCTGCTGGAAAAGATCGGTTACCAGAACGGAACGGTGGCGATTGGGGAGAAAACGTATGCTCTGCGCGACAAGAGCTTTCCGACGATCGACCCGGCGCATCCGGACGAGCTGACAGAAAAAGAGGCAGAAGTGCTCGATAAGCTGATCTTCGCCTTCCGAAACAGCGAAAAACTGCAGGCGCACGTCGATTTCCTGCTCAAAAAAGGAAGCCTCTACCGCGTTTACAATGGAAATCTGCTGTACCACGGCTGCATGCCGATGAATGAGGACGGCACCTTAAAAGAGGTACAGGTCGACGGAAAGAAATACAAGGGAAAAGCACTGTACGATATCCTCGAGCACAACGTGCGCCGCGCATTTGTAAGCCGCGATCCGAAAAAACGGGAGCAGGGCCGCAATACGCTGTGGTATCTGTGGACCGCGCCGAATTCCCCGCTGTACGGCCGCGACAAGATGACAACATTTGAGCGGTATTTCCTCGCAGAAAAAGAGACCTGGACCGAGGTGAAAAACGCGTATTACCGCCTGATCGAGAAAGAGGAGACGGCGGACCGGATCTTACAGGAGTTCGGGCTTGCCGGTGAAAATGTACATATTATCAACGGCCACGTCCCGGTACACCAGAGTGCCGGTGAAAGCCCGGTCAAATGCGGCGGCAAG
The DNA here is from genome assembly GCF_003479155.1 of Blautia sp. AF19-1. Taxonomy (NCBI): domain Bacteria; kingdom Bacillati; phylum Bacillota; class Clostridia; order Lachnospirales; family Lachnospiraceae; genus Blautia; species Blautia sp. AF19-1. The sequence continues at coordinate 54,250 of NZ_QUGQ01000003.1, read as the reverse complement.
GTGCTGATCATCGACGGCGGCTTCTGCAGGGCGTACCACAAAGAAACCGGCATCGCGGGTTACACGCTGATTTACAACTCGTACGGCCTCAGCCTCACCGCGCACGAGCCGTTTGAATCGACGGAAAAAGCAATCCAGGAGGAGAAGGATATTGTCTCCCGCCAGGTGGCGGTGCGGTACAACATGAAGCGCCAGTTAGTCGGCGATACGGATCAGGGACGGCAGATCCGGCAGCGCATCCGTGAATTAAAGGAACTGATCGAGGCGTACCGCACGGCTCAGTTAAAAGAGCTTCTTTAAATCAAGGGTTTTCAACTGCGCCGGAAAATGGTATAATCAAAACAGTGTGCGCAGATGGAAACACTGTGCGCTGGAACAGATGGAAAGAAGGAAGAAACATATGAGGGCATGGATTGCCAGGATGACAGAAGATAACATAGATCAGAGCGCGATCGAAAAAGCAGGAGAGATTCTGAAAAACGGCGGTCTGGCGGCATTCCCGACCGAGACCGTATATGGTCTTGGCGGAAATGCGCTGGATGCCAAAGCTTCCGAGAAAATTTATGCGGCAAAGGGCCGTCCGTCGGACAACCCGCTGATCGTCCACATCGGAAGAATGGAGGACCTCGAAACCGTAGCGGCAAACGTGCCGGAGAGTGCACGCAAACTGGCAGCTGCATGCTGGCCGGGACCGCTGACGATGATTTTTGAGAAAACAAATGCCGTTCCGCTCGAGACGACGGGAGGCCTTACCTCCGTAGCCGTGCGCTACCCGAGCAACAAAGTGGCAAACGCACTGATCTTAGCCGGAGGCGGCTTCATCGCAGCGCCGAGCGCCAATACATCAGGCCGGCCGAGCCCGACGAAAGCCGAGCATGTGATCGAGGACCTTGGGGACAAAATTGACTGTATCATCGACGGAGGAGACGCCGAGATCGGCCTCGAATCCACCATCGTCGATTTTACAGAGGAGATTCCGACGATTCTCCGCCCGGGCTATTACAACAAAGAGATGCTGGAAAAAGTGCTTGGAACCGTGCGTGTCGATCCGGGAATCCTTGCGGAAGACAGCCATGTGCGTCCGAAGGCACCGGGCATGCGCTACAAACATTATGCGCCGAAGGCAGACCTTACGATTATCCAGGGCGAGATGGAACGGGTGATTCCGGAAATCAACCGCCTTGCCGCAGAACAGGAAAAGGCAGGAAAGAAAGTGGGCGTAATCTGCACCGATGAGACACGGGAGCAGTACACCACAGGAGATATCAAGAGCATCGGGCTGCGCGCCGAAGATGAGACGATCGCGCATCACCTGTTTGCGATTCTGCGCGACTTCGATGAGGACGGCGTGGAGGTGATTTATTCCGAGGCTTTCGACACCCCGCGTATGGGGCAGGCGATCATGAACCGCCTGTTAAAAGCCGCAGGCCACAAAGTAGCAGAGGTATAACAGTGAAACATTACAGCAGGATTTTATTTGTGGACGCGGACGATACCGCGCGCGCACCGATGGCGAAGGCGATTCTGCAGAGCAAAGAGCTTCCGTGGCCGATGGAAATTGGTTCCCGCGGGCTTGTCGTTCTGTTTCCGCAGCCGGTCAACCAGAAGGTAGAGGCAGTGCTTGCGCGCAACGGGCTTTCGGCCAAAGACCACACCACCACACCGCTTACCGCGGAGGACATCAACGACGACACGCTGCTTCTTGTGATGGAGGACAGTCAGAGGGAAAAGATCCGTGAGGACTTCCCGGATGCGCCCCATCTGCAGACGATCGCCGGATTTCTGCGGCTGGCAGGAGACATCCCCGCCCTTTACGGGGAACCGCTTACCGAATACGGAAAATGTTATGAAGCGCTGGAATTCCTGATTGAAGGTGTTCTTGCGCGGCTGAAAGAGGAGGAAGAACAATGATAGCTTTAGGATGCGACCACGGCGGATATGAGCTGATGCAGGAGGTAAAAGCATATCTGGACAAACAGGGACTGGAATATCAGGACTTCGGATGCTACAGCAACGAGGCAGTTGATTATCCGGTTTACGCCAGAAAAGTAGGCCATGCGATCCAGAACGGAACGTGTGATAAGGGAATCCTGATCTGCGGAACCGGAATCGGCATTTCTATCACGGCAAACAAAATGGAAGGAATCCGTGCAGCACTCTGCACCGACTGCTTCTGCGCAGAGGCAACCCGCCTGCACAACGATGCCAACGTACTGGCGATGGGAGGACGTGTTGTAGGCCCTGGCCTTGCAATCAAAATCGTAGAAACCTTCCTGAACACTCCATTTTCCGGAGAAGAGCGTCACGAACGCCGGATTCACTTGATTGAGCATGAAGGAGAAAATGAATAAATTTTAAACAAAGGAGAAGGGAAAATGGCAAGAACAGTCATCATGGATCACCCGCTGATCCAGCACAAAATCGGTATTATCAGAAAGAAAGACACAAGCTCCAAGGAGTTCCGCGAGATGATCAGCGAGATTGCAATGCTGATGTGCTACGAGGCAACCAGAGAGCTGCCGCTCACAGACGTTGAAATTGAAACCCCGATCTGCAAAACAACCGTAAAAGAGCTCGAAGGAAAGAAAATGGCAGTTGTGCCGATCCTCCGTGCCGGTCTTGGTATGGTAGAAGGTATGCTGGCTATGATTCCGGCAGCAAAAATCGGACACATCGGTCTGTACCGTGATCCGGAAACCCTGGCACCGGTTGAGTATTACTGCAAACTTCCGTCAGACATCGCAAGCCGTGAAGTATTTGTAACCGACCCGATGCTGGCAACCGGCGGTTCTGCAACGGCAGCCATCACCATGCTGAAAGAAAAAGGCGCAAAGAAGATCCACTTCATGTGCATCATCGCATCTCCGGAAGGAATCGAGAAAATGCATGAGGTTCACCCGGATGTCGATGTTTTCGTCGGAGCACTGGATGACCATCTGAACGAGCACGGCTACATTGTACCAGGCCTCGGCGATGCCGGAGACCGTATCTTCGGTACGAAATAAGAGCGGAAGCAAAGTACGTTAAGAAAACACGGGGGAAATGGGTATGAGCGATAAACGAGAGGATTATATTTCCTGGGATGAATATTTCATGGCAGTTGCCCAGCTTGCCGGTATGCGCTCGAAGGATCCGCACACACAGGTGGGAGCCTGCATTGTGAGCGAGGACAACAAGATTCTGTCCATGGGATACAACGGTTTCCCGAGAGGCTGCTCGGACGACGAGTTCCCGTGGGGAAAGACAAGTGAAAATCCGCTGGAAAACAAGTATCTTTACACAACGCACAGTGAACTGAACGCCATCCTGAATTACCGCGGCGGAAGCCTCGAGGGAGCCAAGCTGTATGTGACATTGTTCCCATGCAACGAGTGCTGCAAGGCGATTATCCAGGCGGGAATCAAAACGGTGATCTACGACTGCGACAAGTACGCGGACACCCCGTCCGTGATCGCATCGAAACGGATGATGAAGGCGTCCGGAGTCACTTTTCAGAAATACCACCGCACAGGGCGGGAAATTACCATGTCCCTGTAGCAGAAAAGATAATAGAAGGAGCGCGCCTGAACGAACAGAAAGTTCAGACGCGCTTCGTCTGTATACACGAAAAGACAAGAAACGGGAGGGCACCATGGAGAGCAATTTCGAATGGATTACGGCAAACGGGGATATCGGCATCCGCTTTTTCCACAGCATCGACGACGGCGGCTACAGCAACCCGCCGCACTGGCACAACGATCTGGAGATCATTTATCTTCTGGAAGGCCGTCTGAAAGTGCGTTTCGGTGACGGCGGCGAGCGGCAGATCGGGGCAGATGAACTTCTCGTCATCAACTCCGGCACGATCCACGCCGTGACAGCCTATCCGAATCAGGCCATCGTCCTGCAGGTTCCGTACGAGATGCTGCTGCAGTACATGGAGCGTTACGATCATCTTTACTTTGTTGTGGATGAAAGGCCGGCCAGTGAGGCGGAAAAACAAAAACTCGCAGAATTCAAAGCAGTTCTCCGGGAGATGGACGAGGTGTACGGTGCGCAGAAAGAAGGGTATCAGTTAAAATTCGACAGCCTTCTTCTTGAAGCGCTGTACCGCTTACTGGTGGACTATGCGGTGCGGATCGGAAAAGAACACATTCCGCAGAATCAGAAGGCCGTACAGCAGATCCGCGAGGTCATGCGGTATATTGAGGAGCATTACGCCAAAAAGCTGACGGTGGCGCAGGTCGCGGAGCACTTTGGTTATACGCCGAATTATCTGTCGAAGCTTCTGAAACGGTACCTCGGTCTGACGGTCTACCAGTATCTGTATGAAATCCGGCTCGACCGGATCTGCCGCGACTTGCAGCATCCCGAGGCGCGGATCATGGAACTTCTGCCGAAACACGGCTGCGAAAACTACAAGTCGGTGTCGCGTCTGTTTAAGGAGCGGTACGGCTGCAGCATGAAGGAAATGCAGAAGCGGTATGAAAAGGAAAAAGGAGACCGCCCGATGGGCCAGTGGGTAAGAATCAGAAAAGCGGAAATGCCCTAATTTTCTGCCGAAAAAGGCACTAAACAAGAAGAAGAGAGCATGGTATAGTGGAAGCATGAAACAGCGGATTTTCAGTAAATGCCGCAAAACATGTGAAAAATGGAGTGTGGAAAATGAAAGCAAAACAGATTACAACGTACCATGTAAAAGGGGAAGCAAAAACCTGGGAAAAAGCGCTGGCACCGGAAGACGAGTCCAAGAGCGTAAAAATGATTGAGTCGAACGTCATCAACCTGTATCCGGACTTTGCGTTCCAGACCATCGAGGGCTTCGGCGGCGCCATGACCGAGAGCAGCGCATACCTGCTGTCCCGTATGGATGAGGAAACACAGAATCAGGCATTACAGGATATTTTCGGACCGGACGGCCTTCATGCAAGATTTGTCCGCGTGCCGATCGACAGCTGTGACTATTCCCTTGAGGAGTATCAGGCAGTCGCAGACCCGATCGCAGACCCGGATCTGGCAACCTTCTCGATCGACCGCGACCGCAAATATGTCCTTCCGATGCTGAAAAAAGCCATCGAAATCTCCGCAGAGCCGATCAGTGTTCTGATGAGCCCGTGGTCTCCGCCGTATCAGTGGAAAACTGCACCGAAGATCGCAAAGAATGATGCTACTGTTTACGGTGCAATGGGAATGCCGGTTCCGGAAGAGATTCCGCAGAGAAACCACGGCGGCAGCCTGAAACCGGAGTATTACGGAAGCTGGGCAAAATATGTCGTAAAATATCTGCAGGCATACCTCGATGAGGGAATCCCGGTGACGATGCTGAGCCTGCAGAACGAGACCGTAGCGGCTACCACCTGGGACAGCTGCGTATGGACACCGGAAGAGTCCAAAACCTACCTGAAAGATTATCTGTATCCGGAGATGAAAAAAGCAGGCCTGACGGACAAGATCGGCATCTTCATCTGGGATCACAACAAAGAGCGTATGATCGAGCACGTTCTGACCGTCCTTGACGAGGAGACCATGGACATGGTAGCCGGTATCGCATTCCACTGGTATTCCGGCGACCACTTCGAGGCTGTTGAGCTGATGAAACAGAAATACCCGGACAAAACCTTCATGCTTTCCGAGTGCTGTGCCCTTCACATGCCGGGCAGAATCGGTTTTGGCGACGGTGGTTTCGGACCGGTGAACTTCCAGACACCAGAGTACGTCGATTACCTTGACGCCGCAGATTATGCACACGATATGATCGGAAACCTGAACGCCGGCATGAACCGCTGGATTGACTGGAACTTCCTCGTAGACAAAGACGGCGGCCCGCGCCACGTACCGATGGGATTCACCTCAGGTCTGATTGTGGATGATGATTTCCATTACCGCAAACCGATCATGTACCACTACATCGGCCATATTTCCAAATATATTGCTCCGGGTGCAAAACGCATCGGCTGGAGCAAATACGGAGCAAACCTGGATGTAACGGCCGCAGTCAATCCGGACGGAAGCTACGTTGTGATCCTGCTGAACCGCACAAAAGAGGATTCCGGCTGCTTCCTGCGTGTCAACGGACATATCATGCGTGTCGATCTTCCGGCAGAGACACTCAGCACGGTTGTAATCGAGAAATAAAAAGCAAAAATAAAAAAATGCCTTCTGTGCAGAATGGAAACAGTCTGTACAGAAGGCATTTTTGTAAGATACGATTTATTTTTGATCGGAATCGGAAGAATCTGAGTTTTTCTCTTCGGTCGAAGGCTTTGCCGGTGTATACGGCGCATCAACCGGAGACTCTTCCGTGGCCAGCTTTGTCAGCGCTTTGCGCAGCCGGTAGCCCGGGAAGTGGAAGACTTCGGCCTCGTCGATCTTCTTTTTCTGATATGGGATCGCCTGTCTCGTTTCCGGATCAATGTGGTCCATGTGGAAGTAAAACGCATCGTCATCCGGCAGGTGATGTTTTTCAAGACGACGGTTGGCGAAGTTGCGGCAGACCGTGCAGATAATGGCACAGACCGGAACGGCGATGATCATGCCAAAGACACCCCAGAAGCCGCCTCCGATCAGAATCGAGATGATGATAAGGAAGCTGGACACACCGGTCGTCTCGCCGAGGATTTTCGGTCCTAAGAAGTTTCCGTCAAACTGCTGCAGGAGAACGACGAAAATCAGGAAATACAGTGCCTGCAGAGGGTCGATCAGAAGGATCAGCAGAAGACACGGAACGGCGCCGAGGAACGGGCCGAAAAACGGAATGATATTCGTCACACCGATGATTACGCTGACCAGCAGTGCGTACGGGGTGCCGATCAGGCTCGTCACAAGATAGCAGATGGCACCGATGATGATCGAATCGATGACTTTTCCAACAAGGAATCCGCTGAATTCCTGGTTCACATACTGGCAGTCGCGGATCACGGCATTTCCGTGATCCAGACCGAGCAGCGCGTAGACTGCTTTTTTCAGCTTGGCAATGTAGCTTTCCTTGTTGTACAGCATGTAGATCGCAACGATCGCGCCAAGCAGAATGTTTTTGAAAAACGTAACCATGTTGACGAGCTGTCCGGAGAGGTTCAGAAGGAACGTACGGAGCATCGGCATCAGGTCATTGGTCAGCCAGTTGGAAAGCTTTGCGGAGAACATGGAGATGTACTGGTCTGCCGTCTGCTGCATCTCCGGGTAATTCGCCAGCACTTTTGTGGCAAAATCCTGAATGTTGTTTGCGTAGTTGGAGAAGTTGGAGACAATGTTTGTGATACTTGAGAACAGCTCCGGGATCAGGGTCGCAATGAGTCCGTACAGCGCGAAAAGCATGGCGACGTACGTCAGAAGAATCAAAAGCGCCCGCACAAGCTTTTTGCAGCGTACCGACTGTGTTTTTCCGTGCCGGGCAAAGAGTCTGGCGATGATCCGCTGTTCTATGAAGTTAATGATCGGGCTGATCACATAGGCGAGAATCAGGGCTGCAATCAGGGGGGAGAGAATGTCGAGGACATTGTGAAAGGCGGTCCGCACAGAAGTCTGGTGGAAGAGCAGGTAGTAAAAAATCATGGACGCTGCAAGTACCAGAAAGGCAGTAACGCCGGTCCGGACATATTTTCGGTAACGATCCAGTTTCATAAAAATGTAAATCCCCTTTCGAATTTTATTAACCTCTATTATACACATGCAATCCCCAAAATACAACCGCAACCACACTTGCGGGAAAAAAAGGAAACTGCTATACTGGAAAAGCAGATTTAGAAAAAGGAGATAACAAATTTGAAGATAAAAATGCCGCCAAGCGTAAATATGGTAATCGATTCCCTGCATGCGAAAGGCTTCGAGGCGTACGCGGTCGGAGGCTGTGTGCGCGATACGATTCTTGCGCGGGAGCCGGACGACTGGGATATTACAACCTCTGCTTCCCCACAGCAGGTAAAAGAAATTTTTGACCGCACCGTGGATACGGGACTGGAGCACGGAACGGTAACAGTTCTGGCCGGAAGCGGCGCGCACGAGGTCACGACGTACCGCATCGACGGAGAGTATGAGGACGGCCGCCATCCGAAAGAAGTGGTCTTTACCTCCAGCCTCGCCGAGGATCTGCGCCGCCGTGATTTTACGATCAATGCGATGGCATACAACAACGAAGAGGGGCTTGTGGATCTGTTCGATGGAATCAGGGATTTACAGCGCAAAGTCATCCGCTGTGTCGGAAATCCGACCGAGCGGTTCAGTGAGGATGCACTGCGGATCCTGCGCGCCCTCCGCTTTTCCGCACAGCTCGGCTTCAAACTCGATCCGGTAACACTGGATGCCATCATAGCACTCGCGCCGACGCTTGAAAAAATCAGCGCCGAGCGGATCCGTGTGGAACTGAATAAACTGCTGATCTCGAAGCGGCCGGAGTACATGGAGGCCGTTTATGAGGCGGGTATTACAAAAATTGTGCTGCCGGAGTTTGATGAACTGATGAAAACGCCGCAGAACAATCCGCACCACTGTTATAATGTTGGTGAGCACACGATTGCCGCTCTGCAGCACGTTCCGGCAGATCCGATTCTGCGCTGGACGATGCTGCTCCACGACATTGCAAAACCGGCGTGCCGCACAACGGATGAGGCCGGCATCGATCATTTTAAAGGCCACGCACCGGCGGGGGAGAAAATGGCGAAAGCGATTCTGCGCCGTCTGAAATTCGACAACGAAACCATCCGCCAGGTCGCAGCATTGATCCGCTGGCATGACTGCCGCATGGCTCCGGAGAAACCGGTGATCCGCCGTATTCTGAACAAACTCGGCCCGGAGCTGTTCGAAAAACTGATGATCGTGCAGGAAGCCGATACGATGGCCAAAAGCCTGTACCAGCGGGAGAAAACCCTGGAACGGATCGGAAAGGTAAGGGAGTGCGTCAGAGAAATTCTCGATAACGGCGACTGCTTTACGTTGAAAATGCTGGCCGTTTCCGGCAAAGATCTGATGGAGCTCGGTGTCCCAAAAGGCCCGAAAATCGGCGAATGCCTGAACGCGGCGCTGGAAGAAGTGATGAAAGATCCGGCGAAGAATACAAAAGAATACCTGACAGAGTACGTAAAAACACTGCTGTAAAGCCAAAACGGCAAACAAAAGAGAGCCGGGGACAGAACAATCCGTCCCCGGCTCTCTTTTGTTTTTTGCTGGTTTTATGCGTTCAGATCACGCAGCAGATCCGCATACCAGCAGAACACATGGGCAATGCGGTACAGTTCGCTCTCCTTGGAGACGGTGCGCCACAGCTCTTTATAGCTGTGCAGCCACCGTTCGAGATCTCCGGCGAGTGCAAAACAGTCTTCTTTCTCCGGCAGAGTACCCTCGGAAAGAAGGGAAGCGCGCAGGAACGGCAGCAGGCGGTTCAGCACTTTCAGGCCGTCTGCGGCGAGCAGGTACGCATAGATCATCGGACGGTTCTCCGGGCGGACGGTGCCGGCTTTCTCGTACAGAACGGCGCAGAGCGCGTCGATTGAAGCATTTGCTGCATCCGCATCGCCTTCCGCGCAGGAGCGGAGCAGTTCGGCAGCCTCTTCTTTGTCCTGATGCAGTTCGAGTGCTTCCTGTACCATAACGGCAGTGCGCCACGGATACGCATCCTGATGGCAGAGAAGATCGAGCACGGAAACGAGTTTTCCGGAAGCATCACCAAATTCCAGCACGGAAATCTGGCGGTTGATTTCCTCCTCCGGCAGAATGTCTGCATTCCAGGAGAACGCCGCGCCGTAGATCATGCCGATGCGGGAGAAGTCCGGGTGATTGATGTGGCCGTAATCGCCCCAGTCAGTGTTCAGAAGTCCCATCGCATGGCATTCGTGGCCGTAGCGCGCCATTCTGGAAATGTTTTCATACGCCTCATGATACTTGTTGATGAGCTGGTTCCATCCCTGTACGCCCGGGCACACATACAGATGCTCGGCACCGGAATTGGCAAGGCGGGTCAGACGCTCCGATGAAACATTTGACGCATAATCCCAGTGGAGGCAGATCAGGTTCTTCGGCAGGAGATGATAAGCTTCCGGCTCCTGGCTGATGACATCACTCCAGAACATCGGCGTGCGGCCGGATTCAGTGATATAGTTGGCAAGCTCTGTCACAAACTCGGTGTAGATGACGGTGGTTCCCTTTTCCTCGGCGAGTGCGCGGGAAGCCCCTTTTCCAAGGTCAAACGTTTCATCCGCGCAGAGATTGAAATACTTCGAGGAGAAGAGCTGCATATATTCGGAAAGAATGTGTTTGGCAAGGGAGAGGCTCTCCGGGTTTGTGATATCGAGCGTATGGTGCGCCTGGCGGTCATAGAAGGAGAACGGAGCCGAAGCAGAGCCTTCCAGTTCGCACAGATGTGCATACGATTTCGTGCAGAGCAGCTTGTACAGATGGCCGAAGCTTGCAAGCGACGGAACGAGATCAATGCCAAGTCCCTTGCAGTAGCGGTCCAGCTCGAGGATGTCCTCTGCAGTGAGCGGCGTATCGTCGCGCCACATCTCGGTCAGATCGTCGAAGAGATAGCTGTGCTCGATGTAGAGCTGAAGCTGATTGATTTTATAGAAGCTCAAGGTGGCGGCAAGCTGTTTCAGATAGGAAAGCGTCGGAACACGTCCGCGGGTCGCATCGTGGTAGAAGCCGCGGTTTTCCATGGCCGGTTTGTCGGAGATCAGGACGGTTGGAAGAACAGCACCTGCCTGGCGGATCATCTGACGGAGTGTCTGCACGCCGTAGAGAACGCCGCTTTCCAGAGATCCGCAGATCGTGATGTTTTCCGGTGTGACAGCGAGGGTATAAGCCTCACGGGATAATTCCGGAGAGGCAGTCAGATAGATCAGGTGTGATCCCACCGGCTGATGACGGCGGCAGATGGCAGGACGGAATCCCGTCTGTGTCTCAATCTCCTGCTGCAGAAGCTGTGCTGCAGAAAAAAGCTCAGCCGGGCTCTCGGAATCGAGAAAAATGCGGCTGTCATAGTGAATTGTAAAGGTGCCCTCTCCGTAGGAAAGGGAAGATGGCTGTGGTAAGAAAATCATAAAAACCCTCCTTAAAATAAAATGATTTTAGAGAACCCCATAACAGGTGTTTTTCATCCTGTCAAGTTTGGAATATTTTACCATGCGGTGAAATTAAAAACAATAAAATAAGAGAAAAAGAAAACACTTTCAACATTGCTTTTGGGATGAAAGAAAAAACAGAAACCAGTATGCATGGCACAGGGCGGATACGCATACATTGAATCGTGACCCCAAAAACGATCACAACAGGGAAAGGAGTCAGGCTCTTGTATGATTATGGATTGAGTGTGCTGTCCCATTACGGTCTTACGGCTTCCGGCACAATGCGGGTGCGGGGCGCTTTATTGTGCCACACCGAACAGGGGGATAAGCTGATCAGCGAGTTCGGGACGGCGGCGGAAAAACTGGAGCAGCGGTATCTTCTACAGTGCCGCATCACGGAGTCGGGGCTCCTGCGGTGCGATCAGATTCTGCGGAACGAAGAGGGAGCGCTTGCAACGCGCGGGGACGACGGAGGAACGTACATTGTGCGGAACTGGTACCCGGGCCGGGAATGTGAGACGGGAAACAGTGAGGATCTTATCCGCGCCTCGGACGCGCTGGCGCGGCTACATACGGCAGCTCATCTGCCGGTGAAAATGGAATACCGGAGGGAATCCATCGTGGAGGAGTGCATACGCCACAATGTGGAAATTCGAAAGATCCGAAAGTATTTGCAGACAAAAAAGAAGAAAAATGAGTTCGAAAAACTGCTGCTGGCAAGCGCCGGTCCGTATCTGGAACAGGGAGAGCGGGCGGCCGCGGAAATGAAAGCTTCTTCCTATGAAAAACTGCGGCAGCGGGCGGACGAAGAAGGCGCCGTCTGCCACGGGGAATTCAGCCAGCACAATATTCTGCTGGAAAACGGCAGAGGCGAAACGGCGGTCAATTTCGACAAGTGGAACTTCGATCTCCAGGTGGCAGATCTTGGCTATTTTATGCGGAAAATTCTGGAAAAACACGGCTGGAGCGAGCGCGCGGCAGAACGGATCTTAAACGCCTACAGCGCCAGACGGCCGCTCGATGAGGGGGAAATCGAGACACTCCGCCTCTATCTTTCCTATCCGTGGAAATACTGGAAACTGGCAAACCGCTACTACGGAAGCAGAAAATCGTGGATATCCGGGCGGAATACGGAGAAACTAAAAACACTCAATGCGCAGCAGGCAGACTGGCTGCGGTTTGTTAAGGGATCCTTCTTTTAACCGTGCGGTGGAAAAGAGTCTGTTTTGGGCAGAAATCGCCATAAAACCGCTGGTATGGGGGACTTTTTTCTTGACAAGAGAGACGCATTAGTATATAAATATATACAGCTACGCGAAAAAGCCGGTCAACGTAACAGACTGATCATCCGGAAGAAAAACAGCCGGCAGGGCAGGTCGTGTGTATCAGCGGGCCCGCGTACCATGTAAAAAACAAATGTAAGATACAGGAGGAGTAAAACTCATGAACAAAACAGAATTAGTTGCAGCTATGGCTGAGCAGACAAATTTATCCAAAAAAGATGCAGAGGCTGCTTTAAAAGCATTTATCGACGTAGTATCTGAAGAATTAAAGAAAGGTGAGAAAGTTCAGCTGGTAGGCTTTGGTACCTTCGAAGTATCCGAAAGAGCAGCAAGAGAAGGAAGAAATCCGCAGACTGGCGAGACCATGGAAATCAAAGCTTCCAAAACTCCGAAATTCAAAGCAGGAAAAGCTTTAAAGGACATGATGAACTAAGTAAAAATCTATGCGCTTAGATAAATTTTTAAAAGTATCAAGACTGATCAAGCGGCGTACCGTAGCCAATGAAGCCTGTGATGCAGGCCGTGTCCTCGTCAACGACAGACCGGCAAAAGCATCCGCACAGGTCAAGGCAGGAGATGTACTGGAAATTCAGTTCGGAAGTAAATCCGTCAGGGTAGAAGTGCTGAATGTGCAGGAAACCGTGAAAAAAGAAGAAGCACAGGAGCTTTACCGCTACTTATAAGAAGTGCGGCAGGATTCATGTGCAGCGAATAAAAAGAGAAAACCTTCATATAATGGGTGTATAGACCATTGTATGGAGGTTTTTTGCATGGGAGAGATGAACGAACAGGCGCACCGCCTTTTACTGGAACAGCGGAAAACACTTTCTCTTGGCGGCGTGCAGGATGTGAAAAGCTTTGATGAGAACGAAGTTCTGCTCGTGACCGTCTGCGGTGTTCTTACCATCCGCGGAAAAGAGCTGCATGTGGGCCGCCTGGAGCTGGAAAAGGGAGAGGCGGATATCGAAGGCAGCATCGACAGCCTGGTCTATACGGAACATGGGCCGCTGCAGAAGAAGGGGTCTGCGCTTGCGCGGCTGTTCCGGTAAAAATGAGTGCGTATGTCACCCGGGAGCTGATTCTGCTCGCCTGTTCCATCTGGCAGGGGGCAGTCCTGGGGTTCTGGTACGATCTGATCAAGACAGCGCGGAAACTGATCCGCCACAGCCATGCGGCGGTATCAGCAGAGGACCTCTGCTACTGGATTGCGGCAGCGCTGTATCTGTTTGTACGGATTTACGGAGAGAACAGCGGCATTCTCCGCGGGTATCTGTTTGGCGGCATCCTTGGGGGCGCTGCGTTGTACCACGCATCGTTTGGACGCTTTCTTCCGGAACTTCTGGCAAAGGGAATCAAAAAAGCAGGGCGAATCCTCGCTTTTCCAGGAAAATGGCTGGTAAAAAGTATGAAAAAACGGAGAAAAAGGTTGAAATTTCATGGGAAGAACGGTAAGATGTAACTACACATGTAAGAACAAAAGAAACAAGTCTGCGGACGAGAAACAACAGATAGTTTGGCTGCAGACGGTTGGAAAATAGAAAGCAAGGGTAAAGAAAAGAATGAAAGAAAGGGAAGAAAAGAATTCTGGCCGAAAGAAAAAAGTCAGAAAGAAGAGCCGTACAACAGAGTTCTCAATTACCGTAGTCCTGTGCTGCCTGGTTGCAGTCCTTACCGTAAAGGGAATCAGCCTTCAGCAGAAGGTCAATGCAAATGCATCCCGTCTTTCCAGTCTGGACAGCCAGATTGAAGAGGAGAAGCAGCGCACCGATGATATTACCGCCTTGAAAGAATACATGCAGACCGATGAGTACATAGAAAAAACGGCAAGAGAAAAACTTGGCATGGTAAAGGATAATGAGATTTTATTTAAAGAATCCCAGTCGAAATAAACAAAACAGATAAAGAAAGGGCATGATTTCGCAGTCCCCTTTGAAGTCCAGAACAAAGAGAGGAGGAGCGGAACATGCCGGAGTGGATCATTGCCATGTTCCTGATCGGCGCATTGCTGTCAGCAGGGGACATGGCTAAAATTTTTTTGGAAGCCAGAAGAAGCCGCCGGGAAGCGGCCGTCTATGACAATCATCCGCAGAAACTGCAGATGGAGCACTACGCCGATTCGTTCCGCGTTCTGGCAGAGAGCTTTTACCAGATGCCGTCAAAAAGTGTGATGCCGGAGACGGGCCGGGTGGACAAGATTCTGGAAAAAGAACAGCAGGAAGTCTGTAGCCGCTGTGCGAAGGCGTCGTGGTGCTGGGAGCAGTACGGAAACCTGACGCGCGAGCGGTGCCAGGAACTTCTTCAGACAATCGCCGACGGGGATGAGGACGAGATCAGCCGTGCAAAAGGCGAATGGAACGCCTCCTGCCTGAACGGCTCCCGCTTTCTGGAACTGTTCTGGAACCGCTACCAGCAGGAACGCCAGACGGCGCTCTGGTCGGGGCGTGTGGCGGAGAGCCGCCGCGTGGTGGCAGAACAGTTAAGTGAAGTCGCCGGGATTATGGACCGCGCCGCGTGTGATCTGTACAGCCTCAACAGTCTGCCGGACGAGCTCTCGGAAAAAATCTGCCGCCAGATGAAGAAAAACGGGGCTTTCGTCCAGAAAATCTGGCTCCAGGAGCGGCCGAAAGAGCATTTACAGATCTATATGACGGTCAAAGCGGGCCGTCACTGCCGGATCACGCTTCGCCAGACGGCGGAACTGATCGGTTCCCTGTGCGGAATCCCGATGGTTGCGGTACGCGACGGGGCACAGGTCTTAAGCGGAGAATACCAGACGGTGCTGTTTCAGGAGGATGTGAAATTCCAGGTTCTCTACGGTGTGGGACGCATCACCAAGGAGCAGGAGAGTATCTCCGGGGACAATTACAGTGTGCTCTGCGAAAACGGCCAGTTTGTCCTCTGCCTGTCGGACGGCATGGGTTCCGGGATCGAGGCAAACAGGGAGAGCGAGACGGTGGTGGAGCTGTTTGAACAGTTCCTGCGCGCCGGATTCCCGCGGATCATGGCGGCACGGATGATCAATTCGATGCTTCTGCTGCAGCCAAAGGAAGGGATGTTTTCCACGTTTGATGTTGCTTCGATTAATCTCTACACAGGCGTCTGCAGCTTTTTGAAAGGAGGTGCATCGCCGACGTTTCTTAGGCGGGATACGTGGGTGGAGGTTGTGGAGTCGACCAGTCTTGCCGCAGGTCTCGTTTCCCAGACGGATTTTGATACCACAACGAAAAAGCTGTACGACGGTGATTACCTTGTGATGATGACGGACGGAGTGCTGGACGCGCTGCCCGGGGACAGGACGGAGCAGATGAAGCAGCTTCTTCTCGAAGTGAAAAACAGCGAGCCGCGGGAATTTGCCCGGGAGCTTTTGGAACGCGTGCTGCGCCTCGGCGGCTGCCGCGCACGGGATGATATGACGGTTCTGGTCGCCAGAATCTGGAAAAAATAGGAGTAAAAACGAAGGATGCAAGAGAAAGTAAGAGCCTTTATGGAACAGTATCATATGGTAACGGCAGGCGAACGCGTGCTGCTCGGCCTCTCCGGCGGCGCGGATTCCGTCTGCCTGTTTCATCTGCTGCGGGAACTGCAGGAGCCGCTTGGGTTTTCGCTGCTGGCTGTCCACGTCAACCATAACCTGCGCGGCGCGGAAGCCGGGCGGGATGCGGCATTTGCAGAAAATCTGTGCCGGGAATATGATGTTCCGTTCTATCTCTATTCCTGTCCCGTGGAGAAGATCGCAAAAGAAAAGCATCTCTCGACGGAGGAGGCGGGACGCGCGGCGCGGCAGGAAGTTTTTGCAGCGTGCGCAAAGGAGCAGGGGGCAGTGAAAATTGCGCTCGCCCATCACCAGGATGATGTTGCGGAAACGATGCTGCATCACCTGGCACGGGGAACGTCGCTGGCCGGACTTGCCTCCTTACGCCCCGTGCGGGGGAATGTGATCCGTCCGCTTCTCTGCGTCGGACGAAAAGAGATCCGGCAGGAACTGGAAAGCCGTAAGTGTTCCTGGTGTGAGGACAGCACGAATGCAGAGGATGCCTACACGAGGAACGGAATCCGCCACCATGTGCTGCCGTATCTGACCGAAGAGGTCAATCCGCGTGCCGCCGCGCATATGGCACAGACATCGCTGGACCTGCTGGAAACGGAGGAATATCTGGAGCAGCAGACGGATCAGCTGATGGAGCGGTATGCATCCGCAGAGAAAAATGCGGTTGTGCTGCGTGATGCGGTGAGCAGCGAAGCGCCTCTTCTGCAGCGCTACGTGATCCGGCGCGTTCTGGAACAGCTGGCGGGAAAACGGAAGGATCTTACCAGGGAGCATCTGGAATCTGTGCGGGAACTTTTTGAAAAGCAGGTCGGAAAAAGTGTCTGCCTGCCGTATGGAATCACCGCCGTGCGCGGATACGAGACGCTCCGCCTGGAAAAGCAGGGAGTGCATTTAAAAGAAGAACGGAAAAGGAAAAGCGGCGAAGAAGTTCCAATTCCGGTTCCGGCCGGGTGGGAAGAGGAAAAAAGTCTCGCATTTGCAGAAAATCCAGTCACGATTGTGAAAAAAACATCGGTTTTTCCCGAAAGAATTGAAGAAAAAAAGTATACGAAATGCTTTGACTGTGATAAAATAAAAGACGGTCTTGTCCTCCGCACGAGAAGAAGCGGAGATTATCTGAGAGTAACCGCAAAAGGCGGGAAAAAGAAACTAAAAGATTATATGATTGATGCCAAGATACCGAAAGAGGAGCGGGATTCTATTCTGCTGCTCGCCGACGGACCGGAGATCTGGTGGGTCGTGGGGTATCGCAGAGGAGAGAGCGGCCGTGTCGGGGAAGACACGAAAGCAGTTCTGCAGATACAGATTGGCGTTGGTAAGGAGGAAAACAGATGAAAGAGACAATCAGAGTATTATTAAGCGAAGAAGAAGTAGACAGACGAATTAAAGAAGTAGCAGACCAGATCAACCGCGATTACGCAGGAAAAGAAGTGCACCTGATCTGCGTTTTAAAAGGCGGCGTATTCTTTATGTGCGAGCTGGCAAAACGCATCACAGTGCCGGTAAGCCTTGACTTTATGTCCGTATCAAGTTACGGCGATGACACCAAGTCCAGCGGAGTTGTCCGTATTGTAAAAGACCTGGATCAGCCGCTGGAAGGAAAAGACGTTCTGATCGTGGAGGATATCATCGATTCCGGAAGAACGCTTTACTATCTGATCGACATCCTGAAAAAGAGAAATCCGAAATCCGTACACCTGTGTACTCTGCTCGACAAGCCGGAGCGCAGAGTGCGCGATGTCAAAGTAGATTATACCTGCTTTAATATCCCGGACGAGTTCGTCGTAGGCTACGGTCTGGATTACGCACAGAAATATCGGAATCTTCCATACATCGGAGTAGTGGAGTTTCACGAAGACGAGGAGTAAAAAGAAAATATGAACAGACAGCGCAGTGGATTTGGACTCTACGCGGCGTTTATGGTGATTATCGTGCTTGCCATGTTCTATATCACCGGAAAAATCAGCGCAGGCAGCAGTCCAAGTCAGCAGAAATTTGAAACCGCCGTAAAAGACGGCAAAGTGACATCCGCGCAGATTGTCCAGAACAAAGAAGTGCCGACCGGCTCCGTCGTGGTACAGGAGCAGGGCGGTGACAGTTATACGGTCAATGTGACCGACGTAAACGCAGCTATCAGCCTTCTGGAGGATGCTGATGTAACGTACACCGTACAGAATGTCCAGAGAGACAGCATTTTCATGACGTCCGTCCTGCCGGCCCTGCTGCTCGGTATGATCCTTCTTTTCGGCATGTCGATGATGAACCGCTCCATGGGCGGCGGTGGAGGCGGCGGAAACAAAATGATGAATTTTGGAAAAAGCAACGCCCATATGTCCACCGACAAAGACAAAAAAGTCCTGTTCCGCGATGTTGCGGGCTTAAAAGAGGAAAAAGAAGACCTTGTTGAGGTGGTCGATTTCCTGAAAGCACCGGAGAAATATACACAGGTCGGTGCGAGAATCCCGAAAGGAGTTCTTCTTGTGGGCCCTCCTGGAACCGGTAAAACCCTTCTGGCGAAAGCTGTTGCAGGAGAGGCAGGCGTGCCGTTCTTCAGCATTTCCGGATCGGATTTCGTGGAAATGTTCGTCGGCGTCGGCGCTTCCCGTGTCCGCGACCTGTTTGAGGAAGGAAAAAAACATGCGCCGTGCATCATCTTCATCGATGAGATCGACGCCGTGGCAAGACGAAGAGGCACCGGTATGGGCGGCGGCCACGATGAGAGAGAGCAGACCTTAAACCAGCTTCTCGTTGAGATGGATGGTTTCGGCGTCAATGAGGGCATCATCGTGATGGCAGCGACGAACCGTGTCGATATCCTGGATCCGGCGATTCTCCGTCCGGGCCGTTTTGACCGCCGCGTGGTTGTAGGACCGCCGGATGTCATGGGCCGTGAGGAAATCCTGAAAGTCCATGCAAAGAACAAACCGCTGGCCGAGGATGTGGATCTGAAACAGATCGCGCAGACGACCGCAGGCTTCACCGGCGCAGAGCTGGAGAACCTGCTGAACGAGGCAGCAATCATGGCGGCAAAGGACCGCAGAAGATTTGTGCGCCAGGCCGATATCAAGTCTGCTTTCATCAAAGTGGGCATCGGTGCGGAGAAGCGCAGTAAAGTCATTTCGGATAAAGAAAAACGGATCACCGCATACCATGAGACAGGCCATGCGATCCTGTTCCATATGCTGCCGGATATGGAGGCGGTCTATACGATCTCCATTATCCCGACAGGTCCTGGCGCAGCGGGCTACACGATGCCGCAGCCGGAGAATGACGATATGTTCCAGACGAGAGGCAAAATGATGCAGTACATCACCGTATGCCTCGGCGGCCGTGTGGCAGAGGAGCTGATCTTCGACGATATCACAACGGGTGCGTCCCAGGATATCAAACAGGCGACGGCAACCGCCCGTTCCATGATTACGAAGTACGGTATGTCTGAGAACCTCGGTCTTGTTGCATACGATTCCGACTCGGACGAGGTATTTATCGGTCGTGACTGGGGCCATACGAAGAGCTACAGCGAGAATGTAGCCGCAGCCATCGACGAGGAAGTCCGCCAGATGATCGAGAAATGCCACGATCAGGCGAAACAGATTATTCTGGAGCATTCCTATGTGCTGCATGAGTGTGCAAAGCAGCTGATGGAAAAAGAGAAGCTGAGCCGTGCTGAATTCGAAGCCATTTTTGAGCAGGAAGCACAGATGACAGGAATAGCACCGGAAGTTTCTGGAGAAATCTGATATCTTTTTATTTGCAATAGAAAACCTGCAGAGAACAAAAAAAGTTTTTTGCAGGTTTTTTTCTGCGATTTTACGGGCGTTTGTGCAAATTAAAACAGAAAATCCGAAACGCCGGAAAAATTCATCGTTATTTTGAATAAGAATCAAATGAAAAAAAATCGCGATTTGTGCAGACTTTTCGAGGGACGTATGGTACTATAATAACTGTAAAAACCCCCCAATACATTATATAGTTTTTGCTACACCCCATAAGAGAAATACCTTCTCCAAAAGAGCCAGCGTACCCCGCTGGCTCTTTTACTATATAAAAATCCAATAAACACAATCGTTACATGTGTTCAGAAAAAGGTTGTATTACATGGCGGTGTGGGGTAAAATATAAGGAATGAATGATTGAGAAAGACAGAGGCGTTAGTTCATGGATAAAACAAGAATGCAGCAGTATATGTCACAGATGCGGGCGATGTTCAACAAGCATGCGCTCTACAGCGATGAATCCCCGCAGTATCAGATTCCGTTTGAGCCGAACCCGGGCGACACGGTGAAGATCCGGTTCCGTACCCTGAAAAATAATGTAGATGCGGTTTATTTCATCAGCGGTTCCACCCGTGCACAGATGCAGGTCGGTTTGGTCCGGAACGGTTTTGATTATTACGAGATCGAGATTCCGGTCGGAAATGAGCCGATCCGCTATTTTTTTGAGATTCAGGCAGGCCGCGTGGTCTGTTATTACAACAAGCTCGGTGTCACAAGAGAGCTGCAGGAGATGTACTCTTTCGGCATTATCCCGGGCTTCCATACGCCGGACTGGGCGAAGGGCGCTGTCATGTATCAGATTTTTGTGGACCGCTTCTGCAACGGAGATCCGTCCAACGATGTGCTGACGGGAGAGTACAGCTACATTGGTGAGCAGGTCAACAAGGTGGATGACTGGAACCGCTTCCCGGAGCAGATGGATGTCCGCAATTTCTACGGCGGCGATCTGCAGGGCGTCATTGACAAGATGGATTATCTGCAGGATCTCGGTGTGCAGGTCATTTATCTGAATCCGGTGTTTGTTTCGCCGTCGAACCATAAGTATGATATTCAGGATTATGACTATATTGATCCGCATTTCGGAAAGATTGTCTCCGACGAAGGCGATCTGCTCTGGCCGGGCGACAAGGACAATATGCGGGCAACGCGGTATATTGACCGTGTGACGAACAAGGCGAACCTGGAGGCGAGCAATGAACTGTTTATCCACCTGGTGGAGGAGGCGCACAAGCGCGGCATGAAGGTGATTCTGGACGGCGTTTTCAACCACTGTGGTTCGTTTAACAAGTGGCTGGACCGCGAGCGGATTTACGAGGCCGGAAAGGGCTATGAGCCGGGCGCGTATGTGGCGCAGGACAGTCCGTATCACACGTTTTTTAAGTTTTATAATGAGCATAACTGGCCGTACAATGAGTTTTATGACGGCTGGTGGGGCCATGATACGCTGCCGAAGCTGAACTACGAGGGCTCGGAGAAGCTGATGGAGGATATTATGCGCATCGGCGCGAAGTGGGTTTCTCCGCCGTTTAATGCGGACGGCTGGCGGTTGGATGTGGCCGCTGACTTAGGACACAGCCCGGAGTTTAACCACAAGTTCTGGAAGGAGTTCCGGCGCGTTGTGAAGGAGGCGAATCCGGAGGCAATTATTCTGGCGGAGCACTACGGCGATGCGATGAGCTGGCTGCAGGGCGACGAGTGGGATACGGTGATGAACTATGATGCGTTTATGGAGCCGGTTTCCTGGTTCCTCACGGGTATGGAGAAGCACAGTGATGAGTTTAACCAGGGACTTCTCGGAAACAGTGAGAGTTTTATCGGGGCGATGACGTATCATATGCCGGCGTTTTCTGCGCCTTCGCTGTATACGGCGATGAATGAGCTGGATAATCATGATCATTCGCGGTTCCTCACGAGAACGAATCATCGTGTGGGGCGTGTGGCGAATGTTGGGCCGTATGCGGCTGCGGAGAATACGAATAAGGCGGTGCTGCGCGAGGCGGTTGTGATTCAGATGACGTGGCCGGGGGCGCCGACGCTGTATTATGGGGATGAGGCCGGCCAGGTCGGGTTTACGGATCCGGATAACCGGAGGACGTATCCCTGGGGACAGGAGGATCAGGAGCTGATCCGATTCTATAAAGAAATGATTGCGGTGCATCGGAGATTTCCGGTGCTGGCGATGGGATCGCTGAAATTTTTGTACCATGATTATAATGTGCTTTCTTATGGACGGTTTAATCAGGAAGAGCAGGTGATTGTGGTGATTAATAACCGGAATGAGAGGGTGCATGTGGAGATTCCGGTGTGGCTTACCGGGATTAACCGGAGTTCGGTGGCGAAGCTGACGCAGGTGTTTGCGACGGATGCGGTGGGATTTTCTTCGGAGGAGAAAGAAATCGAGGCACCGGCGGGCATACTGGAGATGGATTTGCTGCCGTTATCGGGAGTGGTACTGCATAGATGCGAGGAGTGACGGACGCCTCGCCGCCGCATCACGCAAGACTGAACGGGCGGCGGCGAGGCTGGTAGTGGGGACGGGAGGTTGAAAAATAGAAATGGAAAAAGAGCTCCGATTCGTATGAATCAGAGCTCTTAATCGTGCCGCAAACCGGGATCGAACCGGTACGGGTATCACTACCCACGGGATTTTAAGTCCCGGGCGTCTGCCAGTTCCGCCACTGCGGCATATGGACGGAGATGGATTCGAACCATCGAAGCAATTTGCAGCAGATTTACAGTCTGTCCCCTTTGGCCACTCGGGAATCCGTCCATGTATTTTGTTTTGTGTCAGAATGACTTCCGACATTGAATGATTATACTGGATGTGGAGGGAAAATGCAAGGGTTTTTTTGAAAAAAATAGAAAAAAGTTGAAAGGGGGGAGCAGGTCGGGTATAATATCAAATATATGGGCTTCTATATTGAGTAAAAATGGAGGATATAGGGTAAGTATGATTAAGATTAAGGATTATGTCCGGGTGGGGTCGCTGGAGGAGGCGTATGAGCTGAATCAGAAGAGAAGCGCCTGTATCCTGGGCGGGATGCTCTGGACGAAGATGGGGCAGAGGCAGGTGCAGACGGCGATTGATTTGTCCGGGCTGGGACTGGATCAGATTGAAGAGTCCGAGGAGGAGTTTTCGATTGGATGTATGGTGACGCTGCGGCAGCTGGAGGAGCATGAGGGGCTGAATGCTTATACCGACGGTGCGGCACGGGAGAGTGTGCGGAGTATTGTCGGGGTGCAGTTCCGGAATCTGGCTACGGTGGGAGGCAGTATTTTCGGCAGATTTGGATTTTCGGATGTGCTGACGCTGTTTCTGGCGCTGGATACGGAGGTGGAGCTGGTTCATGCGGGACGGATGCCGCTGGCGGAGTTTGCCTGTTCAAAGAGAGACAGGGATGTGCTGGTGAGGCTGATTGTGAAGAAGCATGAGGGTGTTACGGTTTATCAGAGTCATCGAAATTCCAGAACGGATTTCCCGGTGCTGACGTGTGCGGTGCGGGTGGAAGACGGAAAAGGATGTGTGGTGCTTGGGGCAAGACCGGCGAAGGCGGCACGTGTAGAGCTTCCGGCGGAGCTGGCGGAAAAGCTGGCGGCTGGAAAGGCATCTGCGGAGGAGCTGAAGGCGGCGGCTTCGGAGATTTCTGATCAGTTTACGTATGGCAGTAATATGCGCGGAAGTGCAGAGTATCGTCATCATCTGGGACGGGTGCTGCTGCGCAGATGTATGGAAGAAATTCAGAAGAAGGAGGAGCAGTGATGAAGATTTCGATGATCTTAAATGGAAAGAAGACGGAAGCGGAGATCGATGCAGACATGCTCCTGATCGATTTTGTGAGAAGCCAGGGATGCTACAGTGTGAAGCGCGGCTGTGAGACGTCGAACTGCGGGCTGTGTACGGTTTTTCTGGAGGGAAAACCGGTGCTGTCGTGTTCGGTGCTTGCGGCGCGGGCGAATGGATGTAAGGTGGATACGCTGGAAGGCCTGCAGGAGGAAGCAGAAGAATTTGGTTCCTTTATTGCCGGACAGGGCGCCGAGCAGTGCGGGTTCTGCAACCCGGGGATGATTATGAATGCGATTGCGCTGTTCCGGGAAAATCCGGATCCGAGTGAGGAAGAAATTAAAGAATATCTGGCGGGAAATCTCTGCCGCTGTTCCGGATATGAAGGACAGCTTCGGGGAATTTTGAATTTCCTTGCCTGGAAAAAGCAGCAGGGAGGTGCGTCATGAGCAGAGAAAATCATATCTATGAACCGGATTGGTCGGGAAGAACCGATCAGCTCTGCAGTGTGAATAAGCCGGTGATCAAAAAGGATGCCCTCGCGCTGGTAACCGGAAAGCCGGTTTATGTAGATGATCTGGCGCCGAAGGATTGTCTGATTGTCAAGGTACTGCGGAGTCCGCATGCCAATGCAATCGTAAAATCCGTGAAAAAGACGGCAGCAGAGCGTGTTCCGGGCATTGAGGCGATTTATACCTGGGAGGATGTGCCGAAACAGCGTTTTACAATGGCAGGACAGACCTACCCGGAACCAAGCCCGTATGACCGTCTGATCCTCGATCAGCATGTGCGCTACGTGGGAGATCCGGTGGCGATTATTGCCGGAAAAGATGAAAAATGCGTGGACCGTGCGCGGAAGCTCCTGAAAGTAGAGTACGAAGTGCTTCCGGCCATTCTGGATTTTCATCAGTCCAAGGATAATGAACTGCTGGTGCATCCGGAGGAAAGCTGGAAATCGCTCTGTCCGGTCGGTGCGGACAATCAGAGAAATCTCTGTGCAAGTGCGGAAGATCACAACGGAGATGTGGAAGCCGTGCTCGCAGAGTGCGATGAGGTCGTAGAGCATACGTATCATGTACGCGCAGCCCAGCAGGCGATGATGGAGACGTTCCGGACATACTGCTTTATGGATACCTACGGACGGCTGAATGTGCTGAGCTCGACCCAGATCGTTTACCATGCGCGCCGCATTCTGTCCAATGCACTCGGCATTCCGAAATCGAAGATCCGTGTTTCCAAGCCGAGAATCGGCGGCGGATTCGGAGCGAAGCAGACGGTGGTTGCCGAAATTTTCCCGGCGTTTGTAACCTGGAAAACCGGAAAACCGTCGAAAATGATCTTTACGAGAGAAGAGTCCCAGACAGCATCCACACCGCGCCATGAGATGGAAGTAACGATCCGCCTCGGTGCGATGAAGGACGGAAGAATCCGTGCGATCGATCTGTATACACTTTCCAACACGGGTGCATACGGCGAGCATGGACCGACAACGGTCGGCCTTTCCGGCCACAAATCGATTCCGATGTATGGATCTCTTGAGGCTTACCGGTTTGCGTATGATGTTGTGTATTCCAACGTAATGTCAGCCGGTGCTTACCGCGGATACGGTGCGACGCAGGGTATCTTTGCCGTAGAATCTGCTGTCAGTGAGATGGCAGCGCGTCTTGGCATCGATCCGATCCGGATCCGGGAGCAGAACATGGTCCGTGAGGGACAGTTCATGCCGGCTTACTATGGCGAAACGGCAAACAGCTGTGCGCTTGACCAGTGCGTGGAGCGTGCGAAAGAGATGATCGGCTGGGATGAGAAATATCCGTGCCGTGATATGGGAGATGGAAAGGTGCGCAGCGTCGGCATTGCGATGGCGATGCAGGGTTCCTGTATTTCCAATCTCGATGTCGGATCGGCAACGATCAAAGTCAACGACGACGGCGGCTATACGATGCTGATCGCAGCGGCCGATATGGGAACCGGCTGCGATACGATTCTGTCCCAGATGGCGGCAGAGTGTCTGGAGTGTGATGTGGATGACATTACCGTTGTCGGCGCAGATACCGATACGTCCCCGTATGACTCCGGTTCCTATGCATCGAGTACGACGTATATTACCGGAAAAGCGGTGGAAAAAGCCTGCATGACGCTTCGGAAACGAATCTGTGCCCTGGCGGCAGAGCGGATGAACGTGCCGGAAGATGAGACAGAATTTACCGGTACCGGCGTCGTGCATGAAAAGAGTGGAAGCAGCATGACGATGGAAGAAATCGCAACAGCGGCCATGTGCAATAACGGCATCGCGCTGGAAGCGACGGAAAGCAACTGCTCTCCGGTATCGCCGCCGCCTTATATGGCTGGTGCGGTCGAGATCGAGCTGGATAAAGAGACCGGCGAGGTCAGGATTCTCGATTATGCCGCCGTTGTCGACTGCGGAACCGTCATCAACCCGAACCTTGCGCGCGTACAGGTCGAGGGCGGTCTGGTGCAGGGCATCGGCATGACGCTGTTTGAAAATATCCAGTACACGGACAAGGGTCAGATGATCAATAATTCGTTTATGCAGTATAAAGTGCCGACCCGCCTCGATATGGGCAAGCTGCGCGTCGAGTTTCGGAGCAGCTACGAGCCGACCGGTCCGTTCGGTGCAAAATCGATCGGCGAGATCGTCATCAACACACCGGCTCCGGCGCTGGCACATGCAATCTACAATGCGACGGGTCTGTGGTTCCGCGAACTGCCGATCACGAGCGAGCAGATTGCAATGGGAATTGCGGAAAAAGAATGCGAGTAACGATACTTTATCTGGCAGCCGGGAACAGCAGACGGTTCGGGGAAAATAAGCTGCTCTATCCGCTGGATGGAAAGGCGGTGTACCGCCATCTGCTGGACCGGCTGGCCCAAATTGCCGGAAGGCATGAGAACTGGGAACTGCTGGTTGTGACGCAGTATGAAAGGATTCTGGAGGAGCTTGCGCCGCTGGTAAAAGCCGGGCGTCTGCAGACGATGTTTTCGCCGGACAGCGAAAAAGGAATTTCCTATACAATCCGCGCGGGAATCGAGGCAGCGGAGAAACAAAATGCCGATGCCTGTGCGTGTTTT
This sequence comes from Blautia sp. AF19-1, assembly GCF_003479155.1. Classification (NCBI taxonomy): domain Bacteria; kingdom Bacillati; phylum Bacillota; class Clostridia; order Lachnospirales; family Lachnospiraceae; genus Blautia; species Blautia sp. AF19-1. Next base: position 27,737 of record NZ_QUGQ01000003.1, on the reverse strand, counting down.
GCGGCGGATCAGCCGTACTTGAAGGAAGAGACGGCGGAGCGCTTTCTGGAATCCATGGAGATGCAGAAGGCTCCACTTGGCTGCGTTTTCTGCGGCGGCGAGAGCGGCAATCCGGCGTGGTTCTCAAAACCTTATTTTTCAGAACTAAAAGAACTTTCCGGCGACCGCGGCGGAAAAAAGGTGCTGAAACGGCACTGGGAATCGGTAATTCCGTTCCGGGTCGAAGCCGCGTGGGAATTAAAGGATCTGGACCGGAAAGAGGATCTCTGATGCAGAGACACCGGCGGCTGCCATGAATAAAATTTGAGACAGTGCGAAATTTGATGGATTTGGACTTGCATTTCCAGTGAGAAGTAAGTACAATGGGTATAATAAAAATTCGGGAGGCTTCAAAAAAATGCAGTTATTGGAAGAAAGAATCCGCAAAGACGGAAAAGTACGCGAGGGAAATGTCCTGAAGGTGGACAGCTTTTTAAATCATCAGATGGACGTCAATCTGTTCCGGGAAATCGGAAAAGAGTTTCAGCGTCGTTTTGCGGGAGAGGAGATCACGAAAATCCTGACCATCGAGGCATCTGGAATCGGAATTGCCTGTGTTGTGGCTGAAATTTTTAATGTTCCGGTTGTGTTTGCAAAGAAAACACAGACCAAAAATATCGCCGGAGATGTTTATACCACAAAAGTAGAATCTTTCACCCATGGAAGAGTTTATGATATCATTGTTTCCAAAGAATTTCTGGGAAAAGGAGACAAAGTTCTCCTGATCGATGATTTCCTGGCAAACGGAAAAGCGCTGGAAGGACTGGCAACCCTGGTACAGGATTCCGGTGCAGAGCTCGTAGGAGCAGGCGTTGTCATCGAAAAAGGGTTCCAGATCGGAGGAAAACTGCTGCGTGACCGCGGCATTCATCTGGAATCTCTTGCCATCGTCGATGGTATGGATGATAAAACCGGGGAAATTACCTTCCGGAAACAGTAAGGAGGCGTCAAAATGGCAAATCTGATTGCAAGAATTGCCGTTCTTCTGGTTCTGGCGGCCGCAGGAATGGTGCTGGCCGACAGAAAAGAAAAAATTGATCTCAGTGTGTCACTGCTGCTGTTTCTGGCGGCAGTCAATGTGACCTCTTTTTTCAGCCTGAAAGATAACAGGATTGTAGTTGTCATGATTCTGACGGTATATTTTCTGTTGTACGCAGGCGCAAAAGAGCTGCTGCGGAGACGGGCAGAGAAAAAAAGAAAATGAATGCAAACCGAACATCCGGCTGCGAGCACCCATGCAAAAGTGCCGGTCGGATGTTTTTGAATTTTTCTGTAAATTCAAAAAGCCCTCCGGGCAGGATCGCACTGCGGCGGAGGGGGAATTATGTCGCTGAAGCGACCCGCCGCCGGCGGAGAATCCTGAAAATTACCAAAATAAGGAGAACCGATATGAGACTGCTGCTGGCAGAAGATGAAAAAGAGATGGCGCACGCGCTGGAAGCAGTGTTTACACATAACCATTATTCTGTAGATGTTGTTTATAATGGAATTGATGCTGCGGACTGGGCAGAGAGCGGAAACTATGACGGCATGATCCTGGATATTATGATGCCGGGAAAAAGCGGGCTGGAGGTCTTAAGAGAGTGGACGGAGAGCATTCATCACCAGATTGAGCGTCTGAACAGTCTTGTAACACAGCTTCTGACGCTTGCAAAAATGGAGGAAGGTGGCGGAGAACTGGAGCTGAAAACATGGAATGCGTCAGAAACCATCATGGATGCCGTAACGTCCTTTGAAGCCTCTGCGGTTACGAAACAGATCGCGTTGCAGAGCGATATTGCAGAAGAAGTCCATATGGAAGGGGATGCCGCAAGAATTCACCAGCTCGTTTCTCTTCTTGTGGATAACGCCGTTAAATACACTCCGGAGGGTGGAAAAATCCACATTTTCTGGCGAAAAAACGGCAAAAAAGCAGAATTTTCGGTGCAGAATACCTGCGATACCCTGCCGGAAGGTGATCTCAACCGCCTCTTTGGCCGCTTCTACCGTGCGGATGCGTCGCGGGCCAGGGGAAAGCGGCGGCTATGGAATCGGCCTTTCCGTGGCTGCTGCAATTGTAAAGGCACATAAGGGAAAAATCACCGCAGAGCGGACACGAGATGGCATCTGTTTTAAAGCAGTCTTTCCGGCAAAAGGATGAAAGAAACAAAATTCCGGAAAAACGGAAAAATGACGGCAGGGCAGGAAAGGCAGACACACAAAAAAGCAGAAATCAAAAGCTTCCATGAGAGAAAAAACAACAGAAAACAAAAGGAGGAATATATGATGTTTGATTGTGGTTTACAAAACATTTTCCAGCTGAAAAGCGGACAGTCCCGTTCTATTAACTGGGAAAACCGGAATGGAGAAAAAGGAAAAGGCGGCATGGCATCCAGCGATCTTGGTCCGTCCAGAAAAGGTTCCCCGTGTATCCCGAAAATAGAAGCAGGAGAGACCGTAACACTTGGTGAGATCCAGGGAGAAGGCATCATTCAGCACATCTGGATTACCGTCACAGACCGTACCAGTGAACGTAACCGTTATGTTCTGCGGGATCTTGTTCTGCGCATGTACTGGGACGATGAAGAATTCCCATCCGTTGAATGCCCGCTTGGCGATTTCTTCTGCTGCGGCTTCGGTGTTTCCTACCAGGTAAACTCAGTCCCGATTGCTGTCAATCCGACCCGTGGTTTCAACAGCTATTTCCCGATGCCGTTCCGTAAAAACGCCCGTATTACCATTGAAAATCAGTGTGATGAGCCGATTCCGGCCTTCTTTTATCAGATCGACTATTGCCTGACAACGGTTCCGGAGGATGCTGCCTATTTCCATGCCCAGTGGCGTCGTCAGCGCATCACGGAAAAGGCAAAAGACTACGTTGTCCTCGACAACATCAAAGGGAAAGGCCAGTACGTTGGAACGTATCTTGCACTTACCAGCCTCGAACGCTACTGGTACGGAGAAGGTGAGATGAAATTCTACATCGATGGAGACAAGGATTATCCAACCATCTGCGGAACCGGAACAGAAGATTACTTCGGTGGTGCCTGGAGCTTTGCAACACAGCAAAATGGCCAAACCGTTGAAAATCAGTACTGCACTCCGTATCTTGGATATCCTTACTACTCTACCCACGATACCTTCCTTCATAATGATTACCACAATGATGATCAGATGCCACAGCGCAGCTTCTACCGCTGGCATCTTCTTGATCCCATCCTTTTTGAGAAGGATCTTAAGGTAACCTTGCAGCAGATTGGTGTCAGTCACGGAGGCCTCTTTGAACGTCAGGATGATGTCGCTACCACAGCTTACTGGTACCAGACGCATCCTCATGTACCATTCGCGCCACTCATGTCCAGAAAAGAGCGCTGGCCAAGATGATTTTTGACGCTTTTCCTATTTTATATGTTTCATGACGTTGCATATCGGCTGCAAGAGTCCGTTCCGAACAAATCCGCTTCCAACGAATTTGTCCGGAAAAGGGCTCTTTCTTTTTTTATATGGTATTCAAAAAGCGATCCGGATTACAGAGGTCCGTCTTTTCACAAACCTTTCACATTTTCCGTCCATTCTTTAAGGTTCCTTTAAAGTTTCCTCATTATACTTAAAAATGTAAAAAACATTTCCGGAAGTAAATCAAACGAAAGGATCAATCGATTATGATGCAAAGCCAACAGATTCCCATGACCTTCCAACGGTATGAAACAAAATACATGCTTTCCCCGATCATGGCCCGCAAGCTTCGCAAGAGCCTTCCGGGTCATCTGCAGATGGATGAATACGGCCTTGATACCATCTGCAGCCTCTATTACGATACCCCGGATCACCAGCTCATCCGCCGTTCGCTGGAAAAACCCGTCTACAAAGAAAAACTGCGACTCCGCAGTTATGGTCCGGCCAAAGAGACCAGCCCCATATACGTAGAACTAAAGAAAAAATATGAAGGAATCGTCTACAAACGCCGCGAGCGCATGATATTATCAGAAGCGGTTCCCTATCTTGCGGGAAAATCAGAACCGGGCTTCGACAGCCAGATTCTCCACGAAATCACTTGGTTTCGCAACTACTACCGGGGGCTTGCTCCCGCTATGTACATCGCCTACGACCGCATCGCCTGCTTCGGCACGGAAGACAGGAACTTTCGTGTTACCTTCGACACCAATATCCGATGGCGTACCGACAATCTGTGTCTTGACGGTCCAACGGAAGGAACCAGGCTTTTAGAACCAGGCTGGTATCTCATGGAGGTGAAAACACCAGGTGCTGTGCCCCTATGGTTCAGCAAAATTCTGGATGATCTTGCAATCTATCCGGCATCATTTTCTAAATACGGCTTTGCCTATCAGATCGAAAATCAGAAAGCATCAGAAGAAAAAGCTTTCATACCATTCACATATATCCGGCAAACCGTATCAAAAACAGCATTCCGTTAGCTGAATCAGGTAAGTCCTCTGCGGCCATTGCGAAAAGCAAGAAGCAGTGGGTGGACTCACAGCTTGCGAAAAGCCTTTTTCAAACATAATCTGCTTCACAAAAAAGAAAATGTAACTATTCAGAGCCATGCAAAATAGAAGCAACATCGCGATGTAGCGTAAGCGGAATCGAGATGGGGCTCTGAATAGACAAGAAAATAAAAAAATTCTGGGAGGAATTTGCTATGCTTAACGCAATATTCAGTTCCGTTTTTACAGAAACAACCGCCGCCTTCACCTTTGGTCAGTTCCTTGCCTGCACAGCAGTGTCTCTGATTCTGGGACTGTTGATCGCTGCTGTTTACAGGTACAAAAGCGAATGCACCAAAAGCTTTGCTGTCACGCTTGTTCTGATGCCTGTGATCGTACAGATGGTGATCATGCTCGTCAATGGAAATCTTGGAACCGGAGTCCCTTGATTATACCAGTGTTTTTGACGATATCTTTGCCAGGTATCTGACCCGTTGCGAGCTTGTACAGGTAAAAACCACGAATATGGGAAGTCTTTTCAAGCTGGAGTATCGCATCGTATTCCGCGAGGAAGGCGAAGAGAAAAACATGATTGACCAGCTCCGCTGCAGAAACGGAAACCTTGAAATCCTGTGCAGTCGTGCGCAGACCGGAAGGGAGGAATTATAATGAATCGAAACAGAAAGAAAAAAAACAGAAAAAAAGAGACCGGCGCAGTCGTCAGCCTGCTTCTTGCATCATCGCTGGCCTTTGGCGGATGCGGCACAGCAGTGACATCTTCCAGCTCTGTAAATGCCGAATCTGCCAGTACAGAGTCAACCGGCGAAACATCTGCCGACAACGCGGCGGCCACATCAGAGAGCACAGCTTCGGAAAATGCAATGGAAAGTGCTTCCGATATTAATTTTGACCTGGAACTGACCGAATCCACTATCGACACCGAATTCACAGACCGTGAGAAGAGCGGAAGCTATAAAGCATTAGAAGCCGTAAAAATTACACTTAATAAGACGACAGCTACCGTCTCCGGCAGCGGAGCCAAAGCAGACGGCAGCACAATTACCATCACGGAAGAAGGTGTTTACGTCGTAAGCGGAACACTTGAGGATGGCCAGATTATCGTAGACGCATCCGATTCCGACAAGGTTCAGATCGTACTCGATGGAGTCCATATCAACTGTGAGACGAATGCTGCCATCTACGTTCGCGAAGCGGACAAAGTTTTCATCACGCTTGCTGAAAACAGCAGCAACACGCTTGGCGATGGAAACGGGTACACTCAGATTGACGACAACACGGTAGACGGCATTATCTTCTCCAAATCAGATCTTGTCTGCAACGGGACAGGAAGTCTGACCATCGAGGCAGACTACAAGCACGGGATTGTATCCAAAGATGACCTTGTGATTACCGGCGGAACCTACAAAATCGCCGCTGCGGACAACGGGATCACAGCCAAAGATCAGATTAAAATTCTGGATGGAAGCTTTGATATTGATGCTGCAAACAGTGCGGTCAAAGCGAAGAATACGGATGACACAGAGCTTGGAAATATCTATATTGCCGGTGGAATTTTTACGATCGAGGCGGAACAGGACGGCTTCCATGCAACCGGCAGCATTGTTGTCGATGACGGAACCATCACCGTAAACTCCGGTGATGACGGTTTCCATGCGGATCTCGACACCGTCATTCATAGCGGAACGATCCTTGTTGAAAAAAGCTACGAAGGACTGGAAGGAAAACGCGTTGTGGTCAATGGTGGTGACATTACCATAAACGCCAGCGACGATGGCATCAATGCCGCAAATTCCGGCGACGATGGCGCCAACGCCATAAATCCTGGCGCCAATGCGGCCGGTTCCGGTGACGATGACAGCAATGCCGCAAGCTCAAACAACGATAGCAGTGCTGCCGTAAACTCCGGTGATGATAGCAGCATATCCGGTGCGGCAGACGGAAAGGAACCTCCGCAAATGCCGCCTGATACAGAAAACGGCAGCGATATGCAGCCATCGCAGGACTTCGATCCGGAGAACGCTCCGTCTGGCGGAAATGCGCCGCAGAACTTCGATCCGGGGAATGCTCCGTCTGACGGCGATGCTCCACAGAAGATGCAGGGAGGCCCCGGCGGCGGAGGCAACTCTGAGCTTTACATTAAAATTACCGGCGGAACCCTGACCGTATCCGCCGATGGTGATGGTCTTGATTCCAACGGCAGTCTTCTCGTGACCGGCGGAACTACGATCGTGTACGGGCCGACCAGCGATGGTGACAGTGCCCTCGATTACGACGGAAGTGCAATTGTGACCGGCGGAACCTTAGCTGCTATCGGCAGTGCCGGCATGACGGAAAGCTTCGACGAAGCTTCCACCCAGCCCGTTATCACCTATTACTGTACGGAAACCCAGTCCGCTGACACTATCATCACACTGACAGACAGCGATGGAAGTGCCCTCTTCACGGTCACACCCGAAAAAGCCTACGCCAGCATCGTTTTGACCTGCCCAGAAATGAAACTGGACGCAACGTATACTCTGGCTGCCGGTACCGACAACGAAGAGATCACCCTCACGGACATCATCACCACCGCCGGAACCCGGTCTGTTAAAACGATGAGCGATCCCGAAGGTGGAAAAATGCCAAATAACAGCGACAACAAAGGAACTCCGCCTTCAAAACCAAGCGACACGGCTGAGTGAACCGTTATAGTTCATTCAGCACCGGAACATTTGCTGTTCCGGTGCGTAAGAAAGTGATTCTACCGTGACTGTCTTCCTACTTCCAATTTACCGTATTCTGTGCTAAAATAACCTCACAAGAAAAGAGGTAGAAAAATCATGTATGATAAACTGACCGAAAACGATATTAAAAAAATGCAGGAAGAAATCGACTACCGCAAACTGGTTGTCCGTCCAAAAGAACTCGAGGCTGTAAAAGAAGCCCGTGCCCAGGGCGATCTCAGCGAAAACTTTGAATACAAAGCTGCCAAACAGGACAAAAACCGCAACGAAAGCCGCATCCGCTATCTGGAAAAAATGATCAAAACCGCTCACGTTATTTCAGATACCTCAAAGGACGACGAAGTCGGCATCAACAATACCGTCCAGGTTTACATCGAAGAAGATGATGAGACAGAAACCTACAAACTTGTCACCACCGTTCGTGGTAATTCTCTCAAAGGATACGTCAGTATCGACTCGCCATTAGGAAAAGCCATTCTGGGTCATAAAGTCGGCGACCGCGTCACTGTAAAAGTAAGCGATGCCTATAGTTATGATCTCATCATCAAATCCATCGAAAACACTGCGGATACCGATGATGAGCTCCGCAGCTATTAAAGGACAGAAAGAAAGGAAAATACCAGTCATGGAAAAAATTGCAAGCTTTACGATCGACCATATCAAACTTAAACCAGGCGTCTACGTTTCAAGAAAAGATCATGTGGGTGACAGCGTTATCACAACCTTTGACCTGCGCATGACATCTCCAAACGATGAGCCTGTTATGAATACTGCTGAAGTCCACACCATTGAGCATCTTGGCGCAACGTTCCTTCGCAATCACGAAGAATGGAAAGATAAAACCGTATATTTTGGTCCAATGGGTTGCCGTACAGGATTTTACCTGCTGCTGGCCGGTGATTACAGCTCGAAAGATATCGTTTCACTCGTAATAGAAATGTATGAATTTATCCGCGATTTCAAGGGCGAAGTCCCGGGTGCATCCCCGAAAGACTGCGGAAACTATCTGGATATGAATCTGTCCATGGCAAATTACCTTGGCAAAAAATACCTGGATGAGGTTTTGTACGGAATTGATGAATCCCGTCTCGTCTATCCGGAATAAATTCTAAAAATGGTAACTATTCAGAGCTATACAATTTCGCATGGCTCTGAATAGTTACAAAAAATGAAAGAAAACAGGGGGAAACAGAGTATGAGAACCATGGAAAACGAAAAACTGCGTGTGCAGATCAGCGATCACGGCGCAGAACTTAGCAGCATCTACGATAAAGCGGCTGACCGTGAGGCAGTCTGGATCGGCGATCCGGCCTTCTGGAACCGCCACGCACCGGTCCTGTTCCCGTTCGTCGGAAAAGTAAACGGCGGCTTCTACACCCATAAAGGAGTCAAATACCCGATGGGCCAGCACGGTTTCGCCCGCGACAACGAATTCGAGTGCATCGAAAACACCGAAAACAAAACAGTACACCGCCTGGTATCGACCGAAGAAACAAAAAAAGTCTACCCGTTCGATTTTGCCTTCACCGTAACCCAGGAACTCTCCGGCAGAACCCTGACCATAACCTGGAACGTAGAAAACACCGGTGATGATGATATGTACTTCTCCGTCGGCGGACATCCTGCATTCATGATTCCGGAACAGTATGACATCGTCTTCAACAAAGGCCTGGAAAACCACACCGAGACTGAACTCGAATACGTCCTGATCGACCCGGAAACAGCAGGCGTCGATGTCGCACATCCGAGAAAACTGAAACTTCAGGACGGCAGAATCCCGTACACCAGAACCCTTTTCGACGAGGACGCCCTGATCTTCGACAACACCCAGGTCGAGCGCGTCGGCGTAGAAGTGGATGGAAAACCGTACGTCACTCTCACCTGCAAAGGCTTCCCGAGCGTCGGCGTATGGTCCAAGCCAAAAGCAGATGCCCCGTTCGTGTGCCTCGAGCCATGGATCGGCCGTTGCGACAACGTCGGCTTTGACGGCGAATTAAAAGAAAAATACGGCGAACAGCACCTGAAAGCCGGTGAAACTTTCCAGGCAGGCTACACCATCACCATCGGAGAATAAGGACCCGAAAAAAAAGAAAAACCTCCGAAGTACAGCGAAAAGAACACGATTCCTGTACTTCGGGGGTTGAAATTTTACGGTTTCTTTACTATAATTAGCATCAAACCCAAAAAACGCATGTAGTTCATCATGCACAGAAGAAAAAACAGGAGGGAACGTTCTTGAAAAGAGAAACGGTTATCGTACTTGATTTTGGCGGTCAGTACAATCAGTTAATTGCAAGACGTGTACGTGAGTGCAACGTTTACTGTGAGATTTATTCTTACAAAACAGACATCGAAAAGATCAAAGAAATTCAGCCGAAAGGTATTATCTTCACCGGCGGCCCGAACAGCGCATATCTGCCGGATTCCCCGACTTATACAAAAGAAATTTTTGAACTTGGAATCCCGATCCTCGGCATCTGCTACGGATCACAGCTGATGATGCATCTGCTCGGCGGAAAAGTAGAAGTAGCACCGGTCAGAGAGTATGGAAAGATTGAGGTAACCGTAGATACCAGTTCCGCACTGTTTGAGAACGTATCCGAAAAAACCATCTGCTGGATGAGCCACAACGACTACATCTCCAAAGCAGCTCCGGGATTCGAAATCATCGCCCATACGGATGACTGTCCGGTAGCAGCCGTTGCAAACGTAGAGAAAAACCTCTATGCAACCCAGTTCCATCCAGAAGTTCTGCACACCAAAGAAGGAAAGAAAATGCTTTCCAACTTTGTATACAATGTCTGCCGCTGCGCCGGCGACTGGCACATGGACTCCTTCGTAGAAGAATCCATCAAAGCTATCCGCGAAAAAGTAGGCGACGGAAAAGTCCTCTGCGCACTGTCCGGCGGAGTCGATTCCTCCGTAGCAGCTGTTATGCTTTCCAAAGCAGTCGGAAACCAGCTGACCTGCGTATTCGTAGATCACGGCCTGCTGCGTAAAAACGAGGGCGATGAAGTAGAAGCAGTCTTCGGACCGGACGGTCCATACGACCTGAATTTCATCCGCGTCAACGCACAGGAGCGTTTCTATGCAAAATTAAAAGGCGTAGAAGAGCCGGAGAGAAAACGTAAAATCATCGGCGAAGAGTTCATCCGCGTCTTCGAAGAAGAAGCAAAGAAAATTGGTGCTGTAGACTTCCTGGTACAGGGAACCATCTACCCAGACGTTGTAGAGAGCGGCGTCGGCGGAGAATCCACCGTCATCAAATCCCATCATAACGTCGGAGGACTGCCGGACTACGTAGATTTCAAAGAAATCATCGAGCCGCTGCGCAACCTCTTCAAAGACGAAGTAAGAAAAGCCGGCCTTGAGCTCGGCATCCCGGAATACCTCGTATTCCGTCAGCCATTCCCGGGCCCGGGACTTGGCATCCGTATCATCGGCGAAGTAACCGCCGAGAAAGTCAAAATGGTACAGGACGCCGACGCGATCTGGCGCGAAGAAATCGACAAAGCCGGAATCGCCCACGAAATCGGCCAGTACTTCGCAGCCCTGACCAACATGCGCTCCGTCGGAGTCATGGGAGATGAAAGAACGTATGATTATGCCATCGCCCTCCGCGCCGTCACCACCACCGATTTTATGACCGCCGAAAGCGCCGAAATCCCGTGGGATGTCATCGGAAGAACAACCAGTCGAATCGTAAACGAAGTCAAACACATCAACCGCGTCATGTACGATTGCACCGGAAAACCACCGGCAACGATCGAGTTTGAGTAGCGGACTAAATTGCGAAAAAGCCCATAAATAAAGGCTTTGCGGGCTGTCTGGATGTTCCAGTGGAGTGCAAATGGAGTTAAAAAATATTTTTTTTCTTTGTTTTCTTTCCGGAGTTATCTGAGATTTTCGCAAAAAGTAACTATGCTCAGAAAATATAATTAGTGTGAATATGAAGAACAGTTTGTTTTGATGGAAATATTTTCCGTCAGGGCAGACTGTTTTTTTATACCCTTTTTCAATGATATAAACTCCATGATTCAGAGATAACACATATGGAAACTGTAAAATTAAAATAATTTGCTAAATTTCGGAAAATGATGTCCGATTTTGCATCTGCCAGTACAGAGTATATGAAGAGATAAATATTCAAAATACAGGAGGTACTGATTATGCAGAACAAATTATTTTTAAAGGCAGCTGATATATGTGAACTTCTGGAGGTGAAACAGACATCGGCTTATGAGATCATTGGCAATCTGAATAAGGAGCTGGAAGAACAGGGATATTTGACGCTTAGAGGAAAAGTTCCGACAAAGTATTTTGTGAAGCGTTTCTACGGGGTAGAAGATACCTGTGAGATTCCACAGGAAGAAGGAAAGGAATGGTTTCATGCGTAAAAGAAAAATGTATTTATCAGTGGAAGACATTGCCGAACTCTTTGAGTTATCAGTTTCTTTTGCTTACCGGGTGGTGGAAAGAATGAATGCTGATCTGGCAAGTAAGAACTATTATGTGATTCTCGGTCGGGTGCCAACCCGTTATGTAGAGGACAAGATTTATGGTCTGGAACATGTTGAGCAATATTTGAAGGAGGATAAAGCGATATGAGTATAGTGCAGGAAAAAATGTATATGGATGTGGATGATGTGTGGGCAATTCTTGGTGTTTCTAAAGCGTATGCCTACAATTTGATGCGAGAGTACAACAAGGAGTTGAAAGCAAACGATCAGATGTATATGTACAGACAAAGCCCAAGAGCAGATGAGCGAGTAACAAGTACCGAAGCGAATGCAGTGGTTAAGGATGCAGGAAAGACAGATAGAAAAACGGCACAGCAGAAGCAGATGGTAGATGGAAAAGATAAGAAATTATCCATTCATGAACGGCTTGAAATCAATAAGAAGATTATTCAAGAAAAACAGGGAAAAGATAAGCCGGAGAGAGGAGCTGATTGAGGTGTGAGATAAACAGGGGTGCTAGAATAGCGGATACCAGGCTACTAATGAAGGTGTGGGAAGTTGATTCCTGCATCTTTTTTTAGTGTATAAATAAAGTTTTGCTGTATTTATTTGCGAAAATACAGATTACTTAAGGTGGAAAATAATATTACTTTTTGCTATAATACCGCTATATCATTGGCAGATGTTTAGGTTTTAGATAAACATATACTATAAAATACGGAGGTACAACACGAATTGGATACACAATAAAAAATTTTATTGACTCAAACAAATTCCCAGGGATGAAATTAATTAGTGACAATTCAGGAATCAATAGAGAAATAAGAGGAGTTCGAATTATTGTAGCTCCCAACATGGAAAATTTTCTGGGGGGGGGTGAGTTGCTCCTAACTTCTTTGCCCGCTTATGAAAAACTAGATGATCATATGATGGTAAGTCACTTAAATGAATTAAATAAAAAGCAGATAAGTGGATTTATTGTGAAAAGAAAGCAGAATACAGCTCATTTAAATAAGTTGTTTGAAACTTTGGTATGTTTTTGTGAAGAACACAATATACCTGTTTTGGAACTTCCACAGGATATCAGTTACTGGTTGGTTATTAAGTATGTACTATCTCAAATATGTAGTAATATCGTAGTTGCAAAATTTATTTATTCTAAATTAACTCGAGATGAAATCAGTCAGTATTTTGCTGGAAGAGCTATTAGAGAGAAAGCAATAGAGAAATTGATTTGTGGTCTGGAAACTATGCTTGGAAATCCTGTTGCTTTGTATGACGCACAATTTCATAATATGTATTCAAGTACATCAGAACCAATTGAATTAAAAATTTTAAAGGATAGCCCAAAATATGTGCCTAATATCATTACGCAGCTTGAATATATACGTCAAAAAAGAAATAATGTTGAATATATAAAAGAAATCGACATTTTCGGTCAGAGTAAGTATTATTTGCTAATATCAGAGATAAACGAACCATTAATGGAATTAGATTTTATAACATTAGAGGGGGCAGTTTCAGCTTTATTATATTTTTTAATTCAAAATGAAACGGTAAAGAGTATTGAAAAGAAATATCATAGAGATTTAGAATATCGAATGCTAAATGGATCGCTGTCAGAATCAGAGAAAGAGGATGTTGCAAATCTGCTTGATCTTAATGCAACAGATGAATATCGGGTTATCACATTTTATTTGAAATCTGGAAACAATAAAGAAAATTTCAGTGCTGAACAAAGAAAAGAGACAAAGATTGTAGAAAAAGCAGTTTTAAAATTTCTACCTAAAGAGTATATTTTTTGTAATACAAATCGAATCATATATATTCACAAGGAAAATAAAAAGAAGGAAAACGGGAATTTCGAAGAAAGCTGGAAAAATTTCAAAAAGAAACGCAAGATCAATTGACAGATAGAAAAGAACAATTTGAATTCCTGATTGGGATAGGAAAAAGTGTTAAAGGTTATCATGATTTGAAAGATTCTTTTGAAGATTCTAAAACTGCAATAGAATACATTGATGTCATTAGAAAGATAACAGGTGATATACAGAAGTCAGTAGTGGATTGTTCAAAATTAGGATTCTTTCATGTTTTTACAAATATTAAGGATGAAAAGCAATTAAGAACATATATACCAGATACAGTCCATGAGATTCATCAGTATGATGTTCAGAAAAATGGAGAACTGATTGATACGCTGGAATGCTATTTGAATCATAAACAAAGTATTCGAAAAACTTCAGAGTTAATGTGCGTGCATGCTCGAACAGTTTCATACCGTTTGCAGAAAATAGTAGAATTGACAGGAATGGATTTTGACAATGTGGCTGAGATATTAGCTGTTCGAAACGGAATTATAATATTAAAAATATTGGAATTGTTATAAAAGATAACGAATCACATGGTTAGTGTGGTTCGTTTTTCTTTTTGGAAAAATTCATATAATGGAACACTTCTTGCAAAATACACACACCATATTTGCAAATTTTGTGCATTATAAAAAATAGAAAGAACGATATACTATTATATGTGAAAATAGTATTAAGGAATATTTTTTTGACATAAACTAGTACCTTTAAGGGTTGAGTTACGTAAGAGGTGGAGTTATGGAGCAGGAAAAACCAATGGTTTGCACAGATAAGGACTTTGACAGGTTTTATGTAGCATTAAAATTAAATCTAAAAACAAATAGGTATGAATGCATTTACTCACATAATCAAGAGGTCTTTGAAATAGCAAGGAAGACAGAAGATTATGATACGTTTATTCAGATATATATAGAGAGATTTATTCATGATGCTGATAAATCAAAGCTACGAGATTTCCTGTTAAGCGATAAGTTAACAGAAAATCTGGTTCATGGCTATGCAGAGCAGGATATCGTATACCGCAGAATAGAGAGTGAAAAATCTTATATAAAGATGAGGGCTAAGAAATATGTGGATATAAAAGATAATATAGCAATGATTACATTACATAATGTAAAAAGAACCTACAGATCCGTAATGGAAATGAAACGAGAACTCCAGAAGAACGAGCGCGATAAGACCAAGCAATATTGGAATATGGTGTCATTATTGTCTACAGTTCTGGATCATAATAATTTATCAGAAGCGGAAAACCAGGACAATATTATTTTCTTTACAAAGCAGATGTATCTCCAACTGCAGAAAAATTATCCGGAATATGGAATTACAGACGAAGAAGTAGAAGCTGTATCACATTTGGCGCCAATTCATGATATTGGAAAAATCAGGGTGCCTGTTGAAATTCTGAACAAAAATGGCAGGCTGACAGATGAAGAGATGGAAACCGTGAGACAACATCCACTGGTTGGAGCTGAAATGACAAAGAAGTTTCCAAAAGGTCTTACTATAGACAAATTAAATGCGCTTAGTTATGAAATCTGCAGACATCATCATGAACGATATGACGGAGCTGGGTATCCGGATGGTTTGCATGGAGAAGAAATTCCTCTTTGTGCACAGGTTGTGGGACTGGCTGATGCATATGATGCCTTAATCAGTCCTCGCCCCTATAAAAGTAAACTGACTCATGGAGAAGCATTGCAAATGATCCTGAACGGGGAATGTGGCTCGTTCTCCCAACCGCTGCTTCATTGTTTTCTGGAAGCGGCAATGCAGAAGGAATGGATAAAAAAGGCAGATAGCTAAGAAAATGAAAATATGTTTTTAGGAGGAATTTGTGTGAAGAGGAAAAAGAGATGGCTAAGATGGATAGCCTGGACACTTTTATTGGTTTTGTGCATGAATAGCGCAGGAACGACAGTTTTGGCAGTTTCAGTGGAAGAAGAGAATATTCCAAATATAAATAGTACTCAAGAGGGTGAACTGCACACAGAAGAATCTATTCCTGAGGAAAGTACATCATTGTCGGAAGAGACGTCGAAAGAAGAAAATACTTCGCCATCAGAAGAGACTCCTGGAGAGGAAATCACCCCGCCATTAGAAGAGATTCCGGAGGAAGAAATTACTCCATCCCCGGGAGAGTTTTCAGAAGAAGAAAAAGCCGTTGAGGAGCAGATTGCACAAGAGGAATCACCAAGGCTTCAGGAGATTTCCGAAGGATTTGATATTGATTTCTATGTTATTATTGATGGAAACAAGGTAAAGCTTCAGCATAATGACATTACCGGCATTGCAACATGGAAAGACGGAAGAACTACCTACTATGGTGTTTCCATTGAGGACCTGCTCCTGATATATGAAGAATTTGGATTTGTAAAAAACAGCGATGGTCAGAATCCAGATGCAAAAAATAAGTTTGTATCTGCATACCGGGGAAAAAGCAGGATAGAATACGGAAAAGTTTATACAGACACAGAATCCGGAAAGACATATGTTTCTTACAATGATGGACAGAATAAACAAGGGGAAGCGATAGATGTTTACTACCTTCCAAATGGAAAAGGCCTTGCATTAAATTTAAAAGATTCTGTAAAAAAGGACAACTCGTTTTATTCCGTAGAGGTAAAGGGAGAAGGGCAGGATCGGATTCGTTATGCATTAACAGGAACTGTAGTGGAAGAAGTTGTGTCTGACTTTAATCCACAATTGCCGGATCAGACAGACCAGATCGAATGGACCTGTATGGGAACAGATGATAAGGTAATAGATGGTGTACGGGAATCAGGGAACCGGACAAGGTTCTCAATCGGAAAGATCACACAGTCTTATGTGCTCCAGAGAGCGGACCAGACAGCCTTTGATATTCAGTTTTATATATATGCAGACAATGAGGTTCGAAAGCTGCCGGCTGATTCACTGAAAAAAGTGTATAAATGGAACCGTCAGGGCAGATGCTATTTATCTGTCAGTGATCTTGCTGAGATTTATAAAGAGTTCGGCTTGAATGCAGAGGAAACACAGTCCGGAAATTATTTTCCATATACAGTCCGTGGTGAGAAGACATTAGCACAGGCGACAGTGGTAACTTATAAAGGACAGCAATATGTATCCTACACCCTGGACAATCAGGACACAACGGTACCGACAGATGTTTACTATATGCCAAAAGGAGCATCTGATGGCGAAAAAATTCCGGATAATGATTCAGACCAGATTAAGCAGAATGAGAACAGTTTCTATTCGGTTACAGTGATCAATCCGGATGGAAATCGAACTGTGAGTTACTATAAGAAAGATTCTGCGGTCACAATTTCCGTTGATCCAGGAGATACGAAGGAAAGCGACTGGCTTTGTGCCAGTGAGGATGAAAATAAAACAATTGCTCCGGTGAAACAGGGCGATAAACTAACCTTTTCTATTGGAAAGATAGAGCAACCATATACGGTTGCATGCAACACTTTTGCACCAGCAACCTTGAACATTAAATTCTATACTTTTGTAAATAATGAGAGATATAATGTTCTAAACGAAGAAATTCCTGTTATAAAAGATACTACAACAAAGCCGGGAACAGTTTATTATTATATTTCTAATGATGAGTTAAAAAAGCATTTTGAAAAATTTCATTACGATGGTTCTATTCAAAATGGAGCAAAAGAGCGTTTTTATTATTCCAAGAGAGATTACGATACAATCCATAATGCAGGGAAATACACGATAGAAGGTCATGAATGTATTTATATAGGAAAGTCCGGAGAGCCGATGGATGTGTATTACCTGCCAGACGGACAGAAGAATATTCCCACAATGAGTGCAAAGACCTTACTAGAACACGACGATGATAGATATGACGGTTTTTACAGTGTGACAGTACAGGATGAAGATGGACAGGTTTACAGCCAAACAGCTTTGCGTGATCTTCCGGCAATTGATTTTGTTGCAAGAAAGTCGTCACTTACAAGAACAGTTAGTACAAAGCCGCGTGTAGAAGAACAAACGCAGGATATAAACTGGGAATGCAGAAAGGAAGATGGTACTCTTTCAGAAGTTACATGGAGCAAAAATGAAGCAGAGCATACCATGAGCTTTACTATTCAGCCAGATGATGCAGTACGTCCATATGTGATTGTTCCTGATAATACAGAAAAACCGGCAGCAATAAAAGAAGCAAATATCAGTTTTTATGTATTTATCGATGGACATTATAAGCTGATAAAGAACCTCAATGCTGAGCAGCATTACATAATCAAAGCAAACAGTGGCCGAGCCAGTCGTTATTATTTGCGAGCTAAACCAGATGATACGATTTCTAAAATTTACAGTGAGTTTGGTTTCACTCCGAGCAAGCTGGAGCCCGGCGCAGATCAGAAAGAGAAGATTCTGTTTGGTTATGCGACAGACAGCCGTGTGTTTGTACAGCATCCTTATAAGGACAACGATGGTACATGGTATATTCCTGTCCTGAAAAACGGGAAAGATGTATCTGTCTATTATTTCTCACAGCCAAACCCACTGAATCCAGACAGAATCGAAAATTATTTTGATCGTTTGACAGGACTTTCTTCTCAAGTTGGGCTGGCAGGAAGACATTTCAGTGTAGAGGGAAGTTTTCATCTGATTGAAGTGTTGGATCCACTGAACCTGACCAAAAGAGAGGCGATTAAGAGACAGTATGTAGGCCATGGGGAAGCATATACTGTGGAAGTACCAAAGAGGGCAAGTTTAGAAGGTGAGTATTATGGCAAGGAGATTGTCTGGAGTTGTACATCTAATGACAGGGACGAAAATGAGGTTCTTCCGGAACCGTCCGGAGATGATAAGGTAAAATTTGAAATTCCAAATGTTAACTCATCTTATGAGGTGATCGCAGACAAACCGCTGGAGTCTGGGGCAGTCAGGGTTATCTATAATACAACTCGTTATATGAAGAAACTTCCTAAGGAAGCTAAGTTGACCCCTCAGGTTGAGAATAAGACAAGACATACAGATGATTATGAGAATGAAATAGAAGCTGGAAAACATAACGTTAAGTCACCATATCCTCTGGTTTATGATCATGAAGATAATGACAGCAAAGAGTTGGAACAGTATGAATTCGATCATTGGGATTACAGAAACAAAGACGGAAAGTGGCAGGAATGCGGTGCAGGGGATTCTATTTCTGATCTTATAAATAATAATGCAAGACAGCCAATCACCCTCTATGCAGCGTGGCGTAAGGTGAGTAACCAAAATCGAAAACAGGTACAGTTTTATATCTGTAAGTCAGCGATGCCGGAAGATGGTTCGGTAGCATTACCAACCACGAATGTAGACGATTATACAAGTGCGGTTGCCGTGGCAAACTGTAATGTGAAGGCAAGTATATTGCATGATGTTCCAGTTCTTGGAAATAAGAATCCATCTACGTGGGAACAGTATGCGGATGGAAATAAGAGAGTGCAAGAACTTTTGCAGGGAACTAAACCAGATGAGGGATATATTGGAAATGGAGACTATATCTACAAGATAGATAGAATTCCTTCCGATGAAGAGGTATTCCAGACAATTCGTGAAAGCGGACGTATGATTCGTATCGGAGACAGGGAGATTCCGCCATCGAAATTAGATACCGAATTCTTCACCATTTATTGGTATTCTTTCAAAAGTGAAATGTCCGATGGGTGGCATATTGACGGACGTATTGTAGCAAAAAATGGTTACCTGACAGTAAAGAAAGATTTTGTCGGAATGCCGGAAGCAATAGAGGAAGTCAAGAAAGATTATTATATCCAGGTAGATATGGATGAAAAGCTTTTAGATGGAAAACCGCAGCCACCTGCATTTCATGAGCATATGAAACTTGTGCTTCCTTCAGAAGATAGCCAGAAACCGGATGCAGAAGCTCCGCAAGCGGAGGATGCTCCAATAGAAGTTGTAGGTACATGGACAGATGAAACACATACAAGCTGTACGTGGATCGTTAAGGCGGACTCATTCTGGAAATACACATTAAAAGAGTACAACTATAAGCCAAAAGATTCGAATGTGAAATTTTCAGGTTGGTACAATGTTCGCAATTCTCATGAAGAAGGAGATAATGTAAATTCATGGGAAGCATATCCAGAAAGTGGAATTAAATTCACAGGACGTGGAATTGGACGCGGTGGTGAAACTCTTACTATTGAATTGGAGAACCGTTATCAGAAAGAGGGAATACTCACACTGAACAAATTTGATGAGTCTACCGGACAAGGAATGGAGAAGATCAATTTTGCTGTTAGTAAGAACGGTGTTGAGGAGGAAGCGGTAACAACTGATAAATACGGAATCGCACAACTTCATATTCCGTTACAAGATGAGAACAAACAGAATCGAACAGCAACTGAGACGTATTTGTTGCGAGAGACAAACTTACCGACGGGATATGTAGACACAGGAGATATACAGATCACAGTTGAGATTGCCAATGGAGCATTCAAAATCACTGATGCAAAACTGGTGGATAGGAAGGCTAACGAAAATCAGGAGGCTGTTAAGGCACCAGTTGATGGTAAGATAGACGGAAAATCTGTTCTGCTTCAGCGGGGAGATACCAGCCTTAATATCCGAAATTTTGCTAAAACAGGCACTCTGCATATCAAAAAGACATGGGAAAATCCAAATGATGCACTGACGGAAAAACAGGTGAAAATCAGATTGTATCAGAATGGAATTTCTACAGGACAGGAATTCCTGCTGAATGAAGAGAACGGATGGGAACACACAGTCGACAATGTTCCACTATTCCAGGACAGAAATCCGGTGGAATATAAGGTGGAAGAAATTGAGATAGGAAAGACACATTATTCTTCGGAATACGGGGATGGTTTCCTATATTATGAAGTTATTTATCCAGAGATTCAGTATTTCGATTCAAATGGACAACAAATATTCCCGAAGGATGAGAATGAGTTCAAGGATGTTTCCAAGATGGAACTGGAAGTGCAGAATCTGCATTTCAATCTTGCTGAACGAAGTTTCTTAAAGACGGATGATCTTCCAAGAAACCGACTTGCTGGTGCAGGTTTTCTGTTCTACAAAGTACCGTATGATGATGTTACGAAAGAATATGCGGATGATACAGGATATACAGTAGATTATGACAATACACAGAGCAAGGACGATATCGTTCTGAAAAAGGATGGTCAGAAGTGTAATCCTGATTTTGACTTGCAACTGACTGATGAGAATGGAATGCTTCAGTTATCGGAGGAGATACCAGATGGCAGATACTGGATGGTAGAATCTGTTACTCCGAACAAAAAGAACAAAGCAGATAAAACCAAAACACAGTATCAGGATAACTTTAATTTATATATGGTCGATGTAGAATCCGATATTTTATTCCTATATGAGAAATCACCGACGACAAATACCTGGAGAGCTGTTTCGGACAGACATATCGTCAATCATCCGCAAAAAGGCGGGGTGACGGTTGAGATTACAAAGGAAGTCACTGGTCCACTTGGAAACCGCAAGAAGCCATTTGATATGGAAATTCTCTATTGGGAAGATGGTCAAAAGCTGCGTAGTAAGACACTTAGAACATCCTTGAAACATGGAGATAAAGTTACATTACAAAATGTAGATATATCTTCGGATATCATAATAACAGAAACTGTTGATACATCAAAATACGCTGTTTCGATTTCTAAAAAAGAAGAGAATGATAAGTATTCAAATCCAGTTCAGGCAACATCGAATGAAAATACGGCTGTCATGAAACAGCGGATTGAGGCTGCACGAGGAGATGTGATTGAGTTAAAAATCACAAACGAAAACACACAATCAATACCGGAAACAGGGGTTCGTCTGGGAACAAGCAGGCATGTATGGCTATTACTCGCTATAAGTATCGTTATGGTTCTGTTTTTCTGGAGAAGACGGAAAATGGAATAGACACTGCTATGGAACAAAACTTGCAAAAATACATCCGCCTTTTTACATGTTTGTTGCATTGGAATAAAAAAATAAACCACTATAATAAAGGGTACAAACTAGTACCGTGGATGTCTGAGTTGACCTAAAACAAATAAATCCCCTAGAAGGGTTATGGGCATCCATTTTTATGGAAGGATAGGATGAAGAACGAAACTGAACGGTCAAATAAAAACAACAATATAATACAGGAAACATCTGTAGCACAGGATATTGTTCAGTTGTTATTGAAGATTGCATTTATTATCTTAGCAGTATTTCTTATTTTTACATTTCTCTATGGAATTGTAAGAATAAATGATGTCTCCATGAAACCGGCAATCAAAGACGGTGATCTGGTCATGTATTACCGATTGGATAAAAGGTTTATCTCCGGTGATGTTGCAGTGTTTGAAGCTGATGGCAGAACCACGACCGGACGTGTTGTGGCAGTAGCAGGAGACACCGTTGACATTACAAAAAACGGACTGAAGATAAATGGTGCAGAACAGATATCTCAGGACATTTACTTTGATACCACCCAATTCAAAGATGGAGTGGATTTCCCGGTCACAGTCGGGAGCGGCCAGGTATTTATACTTGGAGATAACAGGCCTCAGGCATCGGACAGCCGAATTTATGGCTGCATTGATATAAAAGATGTCAAAGGAAAAGTCATCGCGATTATTCGGAGCAGGGGAATTTAATTACCAGAGCCGTTAATCAAATAAAAAACAAAATAATTTACAAGGGAGGAACTAAAATGAGCATGAAAAAATTCACTAAGAAAATGCTCGCAATTGTCGCAGCAGGTGCTATGACAATGGGAATGGCAATGCCGGCAATGGCAGCGGATCAAACAACGACAGACACAAAAAATAATGCAAAGGAAGCCTATATCAGCAAGACCTACAACACTGAGGTGGGAAAAGCAGAGACATTTAGCTTTACTGCTACACAGATTATGGAGGGGGATGATGTAATACATACTGCTCATGCTGTTGAAATACCAACAATCAGTTTTGAAACAACTGATCTTGGTACAACTACAAAAACTAAGAAAATTAATTTAGTAGGCACTGATTTTCCTGAAGCTGGTAGATATTCCTATACAGTAGAAGAGAACGAAACGGCTAATCCGTCTGTTACAGAGACAGCATATGAAAAACTGATTATGTCCGATGCTGAGTATAGAATGGATGTATATGTTGTTGAGAAAACTGGTGGAACACTTGAAATTGATAAGATCATTGTAAATAAGACAAAAGATGACAAAGGTAAAGCAACAACAGGTAAAGTAGATATTGGTGGTGATGCAAGCAAGAATGGTTTCAACTTTGTCAACACCTATGTACAGGAAGCTGGTACAGGTGAGAAACCAGATCCGAATAAGCCAGATCCTGACTATAAAACAAACGGTGCATTGAACGTATCCAAGAAGGTTATTCAGAATGTAACAGATGCCGAAAAATCTCTTCCAACTGAGAAATTCGACTTTACTGCAAAATTTGAATTCCCGGCAGGAACAGATGCAAAAACACTTGGCGGTGTAAAAGACAAAGATGGTAAAGATGTTACGTTAGACGCGACTGGACAATGTACATTCCAGCTGGGAAATGGCGAGAACATGAAATTCACAGGTCTTCCAGTAGGAACAACGATTACCGTAACTGAGGCTGCAAAAGCAAACTACAAGGGAAGCACTGTAGTTACACTTAATGGTGTGGAGACATCTAAAGCAGCACAAAAATACAATGAAGCAATTACAGCCAGTGGTAAACTCGGCCAGAAAAAGAACATTGTTGACGTAACCAACAGATTCAACAACGTACCAACAACTGGTATTATCATGAACACTCTTCCATACGTTCTGATGGTTGCTCTTTGTGCTGTAGCACTGTTTGGATTCGTTGCTTTCAAACGCAAAAAAGTACAGAAATAATTACATAAAATCATAAAAGTAACAGCAAAGGGAATGCGTGCGGCGATACTCCGTCGCATTCCCTTTTGCAATAAGAAAGGAAACTTCAGGAATATTTCATATGAAAAAAGCAGCAAAGTTTTTAGTCAAAATAGTCGATCATATGGTGAATTTTATAGCGTTATTGCTGATTCTTATGGTAATGTTCCTGTCATGCTATATGTTATGGGATTCCAATCAGGTATATCAGGCGGCTGATGCGAAGAACTACGAAGCCTATATTCCAACAGAAAAACATACGAAATCTTTTGAAGAATTGCAGAAAATCAATCCGGATATTATTGGCTGGATTCGAATAAATGAAACAAACGTTAATTATCCGCTGCTTCAGGCAGAAGATGATGATACTTATATGAATACGGATGCCGAAGGCAAATATTCTTTAAGTGGTTCCATATTTTTGCACTGTGCAAACAAACCGGATTTTTCCGATTTTAACAATATGATTTATGGACACCATATGGAAAAACACATGATGTTTGGAGATGTGGGGCTATTCGCAGATAAGGAGTATTTTGACGAACATCCATACGGAAATCTTTTTTTTGATGGAAAAGATCATGGAATTGAATTTTATGCATTGATTCAGGCAGATGCTTATAATGAGCGGCTGTTCAGTGTCAGTTCAGAGGAACCGGCAGCAAAACAGGCGTATCTGCAGGAAATATCGGACAATGCTTTACATAAAAGAAACATTGAACTTACTGAAAATGACCATTTGGTTCTTCTGATAACATGTACCTCAGACATGACAAATGGAAGAAATATATTAGTAGGAAGGCTTACGGATCAGGTCTATCCTGAGAAAGAGAAAGCCAAGAATCTGGGAACTGGAATTGATAAATTGAAAGAAAAGATGATTCAGGTGCCGGTTATCTACTGGATACTTTTGCTAATTATCGTTCTATTGCTGATAGATAGAAAATTAAAGAAGAAGGGAAAGAAAAAACATGAAAATTCTTGATTTAAAGAAAACAGCTGTCATATTGGTGACTATGCTCCTTTTTCTGAGCATGCAGATATCAGCGTTTGCATCTGATAACTGTACTGTAGTGAAAATTCCGGTGAGACAGATCTTTGACAGTGAAGTGGAAGGCATTGCAGATGAATTTTCTTATATTATGACAACCGATCAAAGCGACGCACCAATGCCAGCCGGAAGCCGCAATATGCAGTATTCCTGGACAATGGAAAAGAATGCAGCAACAGAGATTATACTGAATGTAAAAACAGCAGGACAGTATCATTATAACATTTATCAGACGACAGAAAAAAAGGATGATTATAAATATGATCAAAACAGGTACTATGTGACTGTCGAGGCTTACTATAATGAATCGAATCAGTTAAAAGTTGTCACAATTGTAGCAAATGAGAAGGGGGAGAAAATAGAAGCGATCTCTTTTAAAAACAGTTATATGGGAGAAGAAAAGCCGAATCTAACACAGCCCTCAAACCCGTCACAACCATCTGGTCCGTCCTATTCGGATGGATTAGGAAAAACCAATAGCGTAAAGACTGGAGATGACAGTCCTGTTATGGGATATTTCTTATTGCTGTTTGGTTCACTGATTTGTCTAAGTGTTTTAATCCATAAAAAACAGAAAAGAAATAAGGGAGAATCACAAGATGAGGCATAATATATGGAAAAAATACATAAAAATTTTATGTTCTTGGATTTTGATTCTTTCTATATGTTTTTTATCCTTAAATGTAGTAGTTGAAGCATCAGGCACAGATATGGAAATGAAAGGTTATACAATATCCCGAATTTATTAGACTTGAGGCGATAAAAGATGAAGCGCAAGGATAATAATTCGGGATTTTTCCTGTTTTGGAGAGGAGCAATTATGCAATTAAAAATTACAACGGATTATGCGATCAGAATAGTATATTATCTGGCTTGTCGTGGTGAAGTAATCACTGCGTCTGAGTTAGCTTACGAATTAAAGATTCCAGAAAGCTATATTCCAAAGATCACAAAAAAATTAAAAGAAGCGAATATAATTACAGCTTGCGAAGGAATAAAAGGTGGGTATTCACTTGTGAAAAAAACAGAAGATATTTCTCTGTTTGACATAATATCCTCCACGGAAGTAACCATGAAATTAAATCGTTGTTTAGAAGAGGATGGGTTTTGTTCCAGAAATGCAACAGAGCATTGTAAAGTACATAAAATATTGCTGGATGTGCAGCAAACTTATGACAATCTACTAAAGGGCATAAAGGTCTCGGAGATTATAAAACCAGATGCCGATGAGTTATCAGAATAGCTAAGAAAACAAACTAGAGAATATGAAAAACAATTATAGAAATAACTCCACCAATATATTAAAATAGATATAGCATAACATAATAAGGCAAAATAAAGATAAATCAAATCAATTGTAAAAGGAAGGGAATACAAATGGGGTATACAGTAAAGGACTTGCTTGAATCAAACAATTTCTCGGAAATGCAACTGATAAGTGATGATTCTGGAATTGGTCGTGAAATTAAAGGAGTCCGAATCATTGAAGTGCCAGATATGGAAAAATTCCTGGGGGGGGGTGAGCTGCTCCTGACAAGTATGCGAGCCTATGAAGCCACAGAGGAAGATGTTTTTTTGCATCATTTAAAAGAATTGGATAAAAAGCAGATAAGTGGATTTATAGTAAAGTGCTGTCAGAGAACTGAACACCTGAAAAGACTGTTTGATATTTTAATGGAATTTTCGCAGGAACATCATTTGCCCGTGATAGAAATTTCTGAGGATTTGTATTTTTGGGGGATTATTAAGCATATACTACTTCAGTTGTGTGATATTGAAACTGCAAAACTGAAATATTTTAAGATGACACATGATAATTTAAGTAATATTTTACTGAACGTGATAGATTCAAGGGAATCTATAGAGAGAATATTTTTCTTGATCAGTACCATGCTCGGGAATCCGGTCGGTTTATATAACGCAGATGGAACCTGTCTTTTTTCAAGTAATTCGGAAACACAGGATTTTAGAATTGAAAAAAATATTGCGGAATATAAGTCTGGAATTATAACCAGATATCAATATTTGTGTCAAAAAAGAAAAAATACTAACTATATTGAATATATTAAGAAGCTCAATATATTTGAAAGACAGGAAATGTATTTTGTTGTTTCAGAACAGAATGAACCATTGAGGGAATTAGATTTTATCGCGTTAGAGAATATTATCATTACATTACAGTTTAGTTTGATCAGACATGTATTAGAAGAGAATCTTGAAAAACGACATCTAAGAGATTTGGAATATCGTATGCTGAATGGTTCGCTGTCAAATGATGAAGAAAATGAAGTTGCAGGTATGCTTGGTCTTAATGATGCAGAGATATATCGGGTTGTCACTTTCCGTATGGATGCAATAAAGAATATGGAAAAATTTACCAATGCCCAGATAAAAGAAACAGAATTGGTCGAAAACGAAATTATACGTTATTTACCGAGGGAGCCTATTTTTTTGCAAACCAACCAGATTGTATATATTCACAGAGAAACGGAACGGGAAACCGGATTGGAATTTCGTAAAAAACTGGAGAAACTGCAGAAAACGATACAAGAATTTCTAGTTAATAGGGGAGTTGAAATAGATTTTCTGATTGGTATAGGTAAAACTGTCACAGGATACCATGAATTGAAGGAGTCTTTTAAATCTTCTAAAATTGCGCTTAAATATATTAAAGTTATTAGACGAATAATCGGAGACGAGGATAAGTCAGTTATAGATAGTACAAAGGTAGGATTCTTTTATCAGATACTGGAAAAGATGAAAGATATAAATCAGTTGCAAGCGTTTATACCGGAGTCATTGAATAAACTTCGCCAGTACGATATTCAGAAAAATGGAGAGCTGGTTGATACATTGGAATGTTATCTGAATGTCAACCAAAGCTTAAAAAAGACTTCTGAATTAATGTTTATTCATTATCGAACTGTTTCATATCGTTTGCAGAAAATAATAGAAATAACGAATATAGATTTTAATAATCCAGCAGAAGTGCTTAGTGTTCGAATTGGATTGATAGCAATTCGAGTTCTTGAAGTAATGTAGAATTTTTAAGAATCTTTTGGAGAGGCAAAGATGAGATTCATAATATTAAAAATATTGGAATTGTTATAAAAGATAACGAATCACATGGTTAGTGTGGTTCGTTTTTTTGTCCATTAATCGTAAGTGCAAAATAATTCGACGGATTGTGTTGCCCCAAAAAATATCCCATAATAATCAATAGAGAATGCAAGCATTTTACTTCATCTTT